>NZ_CP022187.1:1219221-1524027 GCF_003111645.1 Parazoarcus communis | reverse complement strand
CAGCCCGAGAGCGAGGGGGAGTCGCGCTTCTCGGTGGGCAACATTCAGCTCACCGGCGGGCGCATTTCGGTAGATGACCAGGTCGAAGGTCTGCAGCACGAACTGTCGGACATCAATATCGGCATTCCCTTCGTGTCCAATCTGCCGGTCAAGGTCGATGTGTTCGTCGAGCCGTCGCTGTCGGCCATGCTCAACGGCAAGCCGCTGGGCATCAGTGGGCGCACCAAGCCCTTCACCGAAGAACGGGAGACCGTCGTCGACTTCTCGCTGAAGGACTTTCAGCTGCCCGAGTGGATGCCTTACCTGCCGTTCGATCCGGCTTTCAAGCTGCCTTCGGGGGTGCTCGGTGCCGACATGCAGCTGAGCTTCAGTCAGCCGGTGGATGCTTCACCGGTGGTGGCGCTCAGCGGACAGGTACAGATCGACAAGCTGGAGGTTCAGGACAAGGCGGGTGCGCCGGTGCTGACTGTGGCCGAGTTCGGTATCGAGCTGGCTGACGTACAGCCTATGGTGAACCGCTTCCAGTTCAGCAAATTGCGCCTGATGCAGCCTGAGCTCAATCTCGTTCGCCTCGCCGACGGCGGCATCAACGTGCTGCAGTTGCTGCCCAGGTCTGCGCCGGGCGAACAGGCGACGTCCGCCAAGGCGTCTGCAAAGACACCCGCGAACGGGGCAAGGAAGGCCGCGGAGGCCGGTGCTGAAAAAACCGTGGCCGCCGCGCAGGATGGTGCCAGGCCCGCTGCGCCGGCACCGCTCGATTTCCTGCTGGCGTCGGCGCGAATTCGTGATGGCGTGGTCCGCTTCGAGGATCGCAGCGTACCGGGACCCTTCCGCACCCGGATCGAGGCAATCAACCTCGACCTGCGTGACCTGTCGACCATCGGAGACATGCCGGCGGAGATCCGCCTGGACTATGTCAGTGACGCCGGCGAGAAGCTCAGCCACCAGGACAGCCTGCGGCTCGAGCCTTTCGAGCTGGATGGCAACCTGATCGTCGAACAGCTGCAGCCTGCCCGCTATGGTCCCTATCTGGCCGCGGCGATGCCTGGCGGCGAGATCCGTGGCGGCCGTCTCGACGGCTCGATACGTTACAAGCTTGCCCTCAAGGGCGGTGAGCCACAGATCGAAGTCAACGCCGAAACCCTGAACCTGAAGGATTTCGTGCTCGGTCTGAAAGGCGACAAGGGCGCTGCACTGAAGCTGCCGCAAGTGAACGTGAGCAATGCCCAGGTACTGGTGGCCGAACGCAAGGTCGTCGTAGGCGAGTTCGGGGTGAAGGGTGCGGCAGTGTCGACCGTTCGTCAGCGCAATGGCGACTTCGACCTGATGGCGCTGGCAGGCAAGGCCGCGCCGGCGAAACCTGCGGCCAAGGGGGAGGCGCCATGGTCGGTCACGGTCAGGAAGCTCGCGCTCGAGGACGCATCGCTGCGGGTTGATGACCGCAGTGCGGGCAAGCCCGTGGTGCTTGAGGCCGAGGGCATCGCGCTCAAGGTGGAAAACTTTTCCACTGACAAGGGGGCTGAACTCAAGCTCGACCTGAAGAGCCGGATCAACAAGCGCGGCAAGCTGGGCGTGTCGGGGACGGCGGTACTCGATCCGCTGAAGACGTCGATGGCACTTGACCTCGACAACGTCGATCTGCTGCCCCTGCAGCCGTATGTGCTGGAAGAAACCAAGATCGCCATTTCGCGCGGAAGTCTGTACGCGAAGGCGAAGCTTGCGCTGGAGTCAGCGCGTGACGGCATCAAGGGGCGGCTGACTGGCGATGTCGGCGTCGCCAACTTTTCCTCGATCGATCGCCTGAATGCGACCGATTTCGTGCGCTGGGGCAGCCTGAGCCTGAACGACATCGATATGCGCCTGGCGCCGTTTGCGCTCGAGGTGCGCGACATCGCGCTCAACGACTTCTATACCCGCCTGATCCTGAGCGACCAGGGCAAGCTCAACCTGCGCGAGATTCAGGCCGGAACCGAGGAGGCCGAGGCCGAGCGGCAGAAAGCCGAAGCAGCACTTGCCGACGGCAAGGCGCAGGCCGACATGCCGCCGATCAAGATCGGCCGGATCCGGGTCAAGGGTGGCAACATCGCCTTCAGCGACCGTTTCGTGCGCCCCAACTACGACGCCAACCTGACCGGGATGGCGGGGGAGTTGTCCGGACTGTCTTCGGACCCGACCACGATTGCCAAGCTGACGCTGGACGGCAGGGTCGACAATTCGGCGCCGGTATCGATCAACGGCGAGTTCAACCCCTTTCGGCAGGATCAGTACCTGAACATCGGTGCCTCGGTGAAGGATTTCGAGCTGACCGGTTTGTCGAGCTACTCGGGCAAGTATGTCGGCTACGGCATTCAGCGCGGCAAGTTGTCGGCAGAACTCACGTACAGGATCGAGGAGCGCAAGCTCACGGCGGGAAACCAGATCTTCCTCGACCAGCTCACCTTCGGCGAGGCCGTCGACAGTCCGGATGCGGTCAACCTGCCGGTGCAGCTGGCCGTGTCGCTGCTCAAGGACAGTCGCGGTCAGATCAATCTTGATCTGCCGGTGAGCGGCACCATGGACGACCCCGAGTTCAGCGTGTTCGGACTGGTGGTGAAGGCGCTCTTCAATCTGGTGGGCAAGGCGATCACCTCGCCCTTCGCGCTGCTCGGGTCCGTGCTTGGAGGGGGCGAGGAGCTGTCCCAGGTCGAGTTCGACTCCGGTGTGTCACGTCCGGGTGAGGCGCAGCAGAAAAAGCTGGCGACGCTCGCCAAGGTGCTGGTCGATCGGGCCGGCTTGCGGCTCGACATCACCGGCTTTGCCGATCCTGCGAGCGACCCCGAGGGCATTCGCCGCGCAAAGCTGCTTGATCAGGTGCGTGCGGTCAAGCTCAAGGCGATGGTCAAGAGCGGACAGTCTGCGCCTTCGCTGCAGAATATCGAGATTGCTGAGGACGAGTACGCCGCCTTGCTCGAAGAGGTCTATGACGACACCGAGATCGAGAAGCCGCGCAACTTCCTCGGTGTCGCCAAGAGTCTGCCGGTTGCCGAGATGGAGGCGCTGCTGTTGCCGACGATGACGGTGGGCGACGAGGACCTCAGGTTGCTTGCGCAGCAGCGTGCGCAGAATGTGCGCGAGTGGCTGGTGACGACGGGCAAGGTGCCGCCCGAGCGCGTTTTCATGGTCAAGCCCACAGCGGCAAAGGCCGAGGCTGGCGGAAGACTGGTGGTGTTTTCCTTGCGTTGAAGCGGGAGGGCAGGATGAAACTCAGCGATGCGGAACGAACCGCCGCTCTGGCCGGCTTGCCCGGCTGGAAGATGGTGGATGGGCGGGATGCGATCGAGCGCGAATTCAGGTTTGCGGATTTCAATGCGGCTTTCGGTTTCATGAGCCGGGCGGCGTTGCAGGCCGAAAAGCTGGATCACCATCCGGAGTGGTCCAATGTCTATAACCGTGTGCATGTCGTGCTCAGCACGCATGACGCAGGCGGACTTACTGCAAAGGATGTGGCGCTGGCAGGGTTCATGAACGGACTGCTCCCGCCTGCCTCCTGATGCATGGGGGCTCTGCAGGGCGTTGAGGCTCAGCCGAAGTAGCCCTGCAGGTACCAGTCGTGTGGCGGGTCCAGTTCGCGGAATACCCACCACAAGCCTTCGTCGGCCGTTTGCGCGAGGTAGTAATCGCGACGGATGTCATGCCCGTCCCACCACCCCTGTTCGATGCGCTCCGGCCCTCGCAGCAGGTAAAGCTTGCGCGGTGCATCGATCCGGCGCGGCCTGGTCAGCAGCCAGAGCGGCCGGGTGGCGCCGGCAGGCGTGTCTGCATTTCGAGCCGGGCGGGGTGAGATCGTGCCCAATGCGGTGCTGCGCCAGGCGCACTCGGGGCGGCGGTCCGGAACGATGCTCAGCTGCCTCACACAGTCTTCTCCCAGCCGTGCCCGCAGGCGGTCCAGCAGCAGCAAGGCGTTTTCACGTTCGGTCGCAGGGTCGCCGAAGAGGTCGTCCGAGCGGGCGGCCAGCGCACGTGGTGCGTCGGTGCTCAGCGTCATGCCTTCCACCGCCGATGGCAGTTCGAGTACCGCCAGCCGTTCGCGCGCGAGCAGGTTGAGCCTGGCTTCGTCGCGACTCGGCATGCCGGTGAGGATGTCGAGCACGGTGTCCTCGCCGCGTTCGTGCTGCAGGCTCAGGCGGCAGTGGTCGATGCCGGTGTGTCGTGCGGCGAGCCAGCTCGGCAGGCCGGCAAACAGGCGCCGGGCGGCGAACATCAGGGGCTCGGTATTGACGGTTGCCGCGGGCAGGCTGAGCTGGGCCGTGTAGCGCTCGGGCGGGATGAACGCCGGGCGCAGGTCGTGGCATTCGCCGTAGGCACGGGCAAGGGTTTCGCTGACCGCCTGCGCCTGACGACGGGCGAGGCCTGCTGCGGGAAGCGCACGGACTTCACCCAGGGTACGCAGGCCGAGGTCATGGAGCAGATCGAAGCTGCTCGTGCTGATCGCGCCGTCGTCGGCAAGCAGTTCCAGCGGCAAGGCATCGAGGCGGGCGTGCCAGTCCGGTGCAGGTGTGACGACAGACTGCGGATCATGATGTGCATGGCGCGCGAACCAGCGTGCTGCCAGCGGTGTGGGTGCGCCCGCGCTGCAGGCATCGAGTCCCTGCTGCTGCAGTCCGTCTAGCAAGGCGGCTTCGAGGGCGTCGAGTCCGCCGAACAGGCGCAGGCTGGAGGCGACCTCCAGCAGGATGCAGTCGGGTGGGTCGAGGCAGACGCGGGAGGCAAACGCACCCGACCAGGCCGCCAGCTCCTTCAGCAGGGCGGCTTCACGCTCAGGAGTGCGTGGCACCAGGCGCAGCGTCGGCAGCATCGCGAGCGCGCCGGCGACGCCCTGGCCGGGCTGTATGCCCTGTGCGCGGGCGTCAGGCGTGGCGGCGATGACCTGAGCGCTGGGCCTGTTCTCGGTAATGGCGAGCAGGCCGGAGGCTGCCAGGCCGCGAATGTGGACCTGCAGGGGCAATTCGGGAAGGATCAGGGCCAGCCACAGCACGTCGGGATGCCTGCGGAGTCAAGGCCGGTCGCCGTGCAGCGGCAGCACAACGGGGGCGTGTGCGAGCGGGCCCTTGCGCTTGAGCAGGTCGATGCGCAAGGCACCCTGCTGGGCCGAGAGTGCCAGCCGCAGCGGCGCCGGTGAGGGCTGGCGTGCGGTGGCCAGTGCGCGGAACAGGAAGAGCGGGGTCGAGCCTTGTTCGGCCGCCAGTTGCAGGCGACGCAGGCCGGCGCTGTCGATCTGCGGCAGCCACGCCAGCACGACATGGCAGCTGGCCGAGCCAAGGGCCTGGCGGGCGGCCCAGACGGCTTCTCCGGCGGTGGCCGGGGTCAGCAGCAGCAGCGATCCAAGATCGACGCCGGCAGCATGGAGTGCCGGGGCATAAGGCATTTGTGGCGGGGCAATCCAGACCTGCCAGCGCGCCGGTCCGGATTGGCGCAGCAACGGCATCAGCAGCGAAAGCTCACCTACACCGCGCTGGTCTGCCAGCAGTTCGGTCATCGCGGCGCCCGGCCAGCCGCCGCCGGGCAGCTCTGCATCAAGCGCGGCATGGCCTGTCGGCAGTACCGGGCCGCCCTGATGTGCGAGTTGCCGTCCCTGCCAGACCAGTCCGGCAGGAAGCGTGGCGAGTGCGGTGTGAGTCGGCATGGCGGCAGCGTGTGCTCAGGTCGATGTCGGTCGGTGGGGCGTGCGGCGCGCGTCCGTGGAATGAATAAGCATGTGCTCCGGAAGCCTCTGGCGGATAGCGGCAGACGCCGGGTGGCACAAACCGGACGGCTTGCTGTCCGGGCAGAACGCCCCCGGCATAACGGCGTTTTCAGGGGCGGGCTGCAGCGTTGCGGGCAGCGCGTCCCGGTGCTCAGTTGTCCTTGCGGATCAGGCCGACCATGATGCCTTCGATCACAAGTTGCGATCGTTGCGGGTCGACCACGATCGGTTCAAAGTCGGGGTTTGCCGGCAGCAATTCCACGGTACGGCCTTTGCGCTGCAAGGTCTTGACCGTGACCTCGTCGTCGATGCGGGCCACCACGATCTGGCCGTTGCGCGCCTCGCCGGCCCGATGAACCGCAATCAGGTCGCCATCGAGAATGCCGGCGTCGCGCATGCTCATGCCGCGCACCCGCAGCAGGTAGTCGGCGCGGGGGGAGAACAGCGTCGGGTCGAGCTGGAAACGTTTTTCGACATGCTCTGCGGCGAGGATCGGGCTGCCGGCCGCAACCCGGCCGATCAGCGGCAGGCCCAGCGCCTGCGCCAGCCGGATGCCGCGGGCGCGTCCTTCCTCGAGCAAGATTGCGCCCTTTGCTGCCAGTGCGCGCAGATGAGTTTCTGCCGCATTGGGAGAGCGGAAACCGAAAGCCGTACACACTTCGAGACGGGTGGGGGGGCGGCCCTCGCTCTCCACCGTCTGGCGGATGAAATCGAGTATTTCCTGCTGGCGTGCAGTCAGGTGTTCGCTGCGGGTGCTCATGGCCATCTCCTGATTGTTGCTGTAATTTTAAACAGTAAAGTGCGGTGTGCAAATCTTTATCAGCAAACGGCGAATGACGCACTGCGTCTTGAGCATGATGCAGGACTGGGCTATTGATGACTCAGGTACGTATTTCCGTCACCTGGCCGTGCCAAAACCAGAAAGGAGCGACATCATGTTTGTTGAGCCCCGATCACAGTCCGGTAGAGTTCGCACCGCCACTCCGCTAGAATCCGCTGAACGTCAGGGAGAATTCATGCTTCAGAGCGGAGACACTGCCCCCGCTTTCACCTTGCCGGACGCGGATATGGAGACTTTCGACCTCCTGTCCACGCGCGGCAGGCAGCGTGTGATTCTCTATTTTTACCCGCGTGACAACACTCCGGGGTGCACGCTTCAGGCGGCCGACTTCAGTGACCATGAAGACGAATTCGCCCGTTGCGACTGCATCATCGTGGGTGTCAGTCCCGACGACGCCCTGACGCATGCCGAGTTTCGCGATCAGCACGGACTGTCCGTCCGGCTGCTCTCCGATACCGATGCCGAGGTCGCGCGTCTTTACGATGTGTGGCAGGCCAGGGAAGTCGACGGGGTAAAGAAGATGGGCGTGGCGCGGACAACCTTCGTCATCGACAAACAGGGTGTCATCCGTCACGTGCTCCGTGATGTCACGCCCCGCGGCCATGTGGCTGCGGTTCTAAAATTGGTCAAGGAACTGGATACATAGCATGCAAACGGAAATTGCAAAGAACAGCGTCGTCACCCTCAAGTACACCGTGACCGACCCGGACGGTGCGGTGATCGACGATGGTCAGCATCCGCTGGTTTATCTCCATGGTGGTTACGACGGCATCTTCCCGACGCTGGAAGAAGCCCTGCACGGCAAGAAGGTAGGCGAGAACTTCAAGATCAAGCTGCAACCCGAAGACGCTTTCGGTGACTACGACGAAGAACTGGTGCTGGTGGAAGATGCAAAGCTCTTCCCGGACAACATCGAAGTCGGCATGTCCTTCGAGCGCGTGAGCGAAGACGGCGAGGAAGAAATCATCTACCGCATTACCGACATTGCCGAAGGCAAGGTGGTGGTCGATGGCAACCATCCGCTGGCCGGCGTGGCGCTGATCTTCGACGTGACGGTGGCCGAAGTGCGTGCCGGTACTGAAGAAGAGATTGGCCATGGACACGTCCATGGTGCTGGCGGACATCATCACTGATCGTCTGACGGGCCGCGGTAGCGGCCCTTTTCATATCTGCTTCCGGATGGCCCCCCCTGAATGAGTGGCACGACGCCCGATGTATCCGTCCCGGGCGCGGCGCCCCTGCTCGACGTGCGCGCGCTCAAGGTGGCCATTCGTGCCGCCGGCGGAGATGTCCGTCCGGTTGACGGCATCAGCTTCTCGATAGCCGCAGGCGAGACCTTTGCCCTGCTCGGTGAATCCGGCTGCGGCAAGTCGATGACGGCGCTTGCGATCAGCCGCCTTCTGCCCGACGCCGCCAGAGTCGACGGGGGCGAGCTCGGTCTGGCCGGCGACGACCTGCTGCGGCTGCCCGAAACGCGGATGCGTTCGGTACGCGGCGGGCGTATCGGCATGATCTTCCAGGAGCCCGCCACCAGTCTCAATCCGGTCATGACGATCGGCGACCAGATCGGCGAAGCCCTGCAACTGCATCGCAAGCTGCGCGGCGCCGAGGCCCGTGCCGAGGCCCGGCTGCTGCTCGAATCCGTGGGGATTCCCGGTGCCGATGCCCGGCTCGACGACTACCCCTTCCAGTTCTCCGGCGGCATGAAGCAGCGGGTGATGATTGCGATGGCGCTGGCCGGTCGCCCCGAACTGCTGATCGCCGATGAGCCGACGACTGCGCTCGATGTGACCATCCAGGCTCAGGTGCTCGATCTGCTGGCGGGGCTGCAGGCAGAACGCGGCATGGCCATGCTGCTGATCACGCACGATCTCGGCGTGGTGGCGCGGATGGCCCACAGGGTAGGGGTGATGTACGCCGGCGAGCTGGTTGAGACCGGTCCGCGCCAGGCCTTTTTCAACACGCCACTCCACCCCTATGCACGCAAGCTGTTCGCGGCGCTGCCCGACGGTGCGCGCCGCGGCACCATGCTCGATGCGCCGGTTGGAAGCGTGCCTGCGCTGGATCAGGATTTCGTCGGTTGCCGCTTCGCCGATCGCTGCCCGCAGGCGTTTGACCGCTGCGACGACGAATCGCCTGGCTGGCAGCAGATCGGCGCGCAGACCGTGCGCTGCCATCTTTACGACGGCGTCAGCGTGCCGCGACCCCTGCACCGGGCGGAGGCCGGCGATGTCACGTCGGCAAGCAGAAGCGAGGGGACGCCGCTGATCGAGGTGCGCGACCTCGAAGTCCATTTTCCGGTGCGCAAGGGGCTGTTTCGCAGCGTCGTCGGGCAGGTGCGGGCCGTCGACGGTGTCAGCCTGGCCCTGAGTGCCGGGCGCACGCTGGCCCTGGTTGGAGAGTCCGGCTGTGGCAAGACCACCGTGGGCAAGGCCATCCTGCAGTTGAACCAGAGCACGGGCGGCGCGGTTTTCTACAACGGCGAGCGTCAGACCGGCCTCTCGCGCGACGCCTTGATGCCGATGCGACGCGGCGTGCAGATGGTGTTTCAGGACCCGTTCGCATCGCTCAACCCGCGCCTCCGGATCGGTGAAATCATCGAGGAGGGCATGCTCAGCCTCGGTGTGGCGGGCGATGCCGCATCACGGCGCAAGACGGTCGATGCCCTGCTGGATCGTATCGGGCTGTCACCCTCCATGCGCTGGCGTTATCCGCACGAGTTCTCCGGCGGTCAGCGCCAGCGCATTGCGATTGCGCGGGCGCTGGCCGTGTCGCCGAAGGTGATTGTCTGCGACGAGCCGACCAGCGCGCTCGATGTCTCGGTGCAGGCACAGTTGCTGAACCTGATGCGCGAGCTGCAGCAGGAGCTCGGGCTGGCCTATCTGTTCATCACCCACAACCTCGCTGTGGTCGAGTATCTGGCCGACGAGGTGGCGGTGATGTATCTCGGTCGCATCGTCGAGCACGGCCCGGCGGCGCGCGTACTCGGCGCACCGGCACATCCTTACACCCGTGCCCTGCTTGCGGCGGTGCCGAAGGTCAGCGCCGGTGCGGACGCTCACCAGCCGGCAATGACGGTCTCCGCCGACTTGCCCTCGCCTCTGGATCCGCCTGCAGGTTGCCATTTTCATCCACGCTGCCCGCTTGCCAGCGACATCTGTCGTGCAGCCTATCCGGCCGAGCAGAGCATGGGCGGCGGGCACAGGGTTCGTTGCCATTGGGCAGGGGCTGAGGTGCAGGCGCTGCGCAGGACAGGCTAGGTCAGGCGCGCAAATGCGGGGCGGTGCTCTCATCGTCCGCTCTGCGCACAGACGCCCCGATTCGGGTAGCGGGCTTGCTGTTTTGGCCCCAAGTTCAGGGTTTGGGGGCTTGAAGCACGGAGGATGCGCCCCACATAGGATTCAACCCGAATTCACCAAGGATGTCAGCCATGCGCTTCGACAAGCTTACGACCAAATTTCAGCAGGCCCTGAACGATGCCCAGAGCATTGCACTGGGCAACGACCAGCAGTTCATCGAGCCACAGCACCTGTTGCTGGCCATGCTCGGCCAGGACGACGGCGGCACGGTGTCGCTGCTGCAGCGCGCCGGCGTCAATGTGCCGCCGCTCAAGGCCGCCCTGCAAAAGGCCCTGGAGCGACTGCCCAAGGTGGAAGGCCACGGTGGCGAGGTGCAGGTCGGGCGCGACCTCAGCAACCTGCTCAATCTCACCGACAAGGAAGCGCAGAAGCGGGGTGACCAGTTCATCGCCAGCGAGATGTTCCTGCTCGCACTGAGCAATGACAAGGGCGAAACCGGTCGTCTGATGAAAGAGCACGGGCTCTCGCGCAAGCCGCTCGAGGCCGCGATCGAGGCCGTTCGCGGCGGCGCCAGCGTCGGCAGTCAGGATGCCGAGGCACAGCGCGAGTCGCTGGCAAAATACTGCCTCGACCTGACCGAGCGTGCGCGCTCGGGCAAGCTTGACCCGGTGATCGGCCGTGACGACGAGATCCGCCGTGCCATTCAGATCCTGCAGCGCCGAACCAAGAACAATCCGGTCCTGATTGGCGAGCCTGGCGTGGGCAAGACTGCGATCGTCGAGGGCCTGGCGCAGCGTATCGTCAACGGCGAAGTGCCGGAGACATTGAAGGGCAAGAAAGTGCTCTCGCTCGACATGGCCGCACTGCTGGCCGGTGCCAAGTACCGCGGCGAATTCGAGGAGCGCCTGAAGGCTGTGCTCAAGGAAATCGCGCAGGAGGAAGGCCAGGTCATCCTCTTCATCGACGAAATTCACACCATGGTCGGTGCAGGCAAGGCCGAAGGTGCGATGGATGCGGGCAACATGCTCAAGCCGGCGCTGGCGCGTGGCGAGTTGCACTGCATCGGCGCCACGACGCTGGATGAGTACCGCAAGTACATCGAGAAGGATGCGGCGCTCGAGCGCCGCTTCCAGAAAGTGCAGGTCGACGAGCCGACCGTCGAGGCGACCATCGCCATCCTGCGCGGTCTGCAGGAGAAGTACGAGATCCACCACGGTGTCGATATCACCGATCCGGCCATCGTCGCCGCGGCCGAGCTGTCGCATCGCTACATTACCGACCGCTTCCTGCCGGACAAGGCCATCGATCTGATCGACGAGGCCGGTGCGCGCATCAAGATGGAAATCGACTCCAAGCCCGAGGTCATGGACAAGCTCGACCGTCGCATGATCCAGCTCAAGATCGAGCGCGAGGCAGTGAAGAAGGAAAAGGACGAGGCCTCGAAGAAGCGGCTGCAACTGATCGAGGACGAACTCGCCAAGCTGCAGCGCGAGTACAACGACCTTGAGGAAGTGTGGAAGGCCGAGAAATCCCGGGCCTCGGGCTCTGCGCACATCAAGGAGGAAATCGACCAGCTGCGTGCGCAGATGGCCGACTTCCAGCGCAAGGGCCAGCTCGACAAGGTGGCCGAGCTGCAGTACGGCAAGCTGCCGCAGCTCGAGGCCCAGCTGAAGATGGCCGAACAGGCCGGCGAGAATGCGACTCCGAACAAGCTGCTTCGCACCCAGGTGGGCGCCGAGGAAATCGCCGAGGTGGTGTCACGCGCAACGGGTATCCCCGTGAGCAAGATGATGCAGGGCGAGCGCGAGAAGCTGCTCAAGATGGAAGAGCGTCTTCACGCCCGGGTGGTGGGGCAGGACGAGGCGGTGCATCTGGTTTCGGATGCGATCCGTCGTTCCCGCGCCGGTCTGTCGGATGAGAACCGGCCCTATGGCTCCTTCCTGTTCCTTGGCCCGACCGGGGTGGGCAAGACCGAGCTGTGCAAGTCGCTGGCCGAGTTCCTGTTTGATTCCGAGGAGCATCTGGTCCGCATCGACATGAGCGAATTCATGGAGAAGCACTCGGTGGCGCGTCTGATCGGTGCCCCGCCGGGATACGTTGGCTACGAGGAAGGCGGCTATCTGACCGAGCAGGTGCGGCGCAAGCCCTATAGCGTGATCCTGTTCGATGAGGTCGAGAAGGCGCATCCGGACGTGTTCAACGTGCTGCTGCAGGTGCTCGACGACGGCCGCATGACCGATGGGCAGGGGCGCACGGTGGACTTCAAGAACACGGTGATCGTGATGACGTCCAACCTCGGCAGCCAGATGATCCAGCAGATGGCGGGCAGCGACTACGGTGTGGTCAAGCTGGCGGTGATGGCCGAGGTGAAGACCTTCTTCCGCCCCGAGTTCATCAACCGGATCGACGAGGTCGTCGTGTTCCACTCGCTCGACGAGAAGAACATCGCCGGCATTGCGAAGATCCAGCTGCAGTATCTCGAGAAGCGTCTGGCGCGTCTGGAGATGAAGCTCGAGGTCAGCGATGCGGCACTGGCCGACATTGCCTCGGCGGGCTTCGATCCGGTGTTTGGCGCGCGTCCGCTGAAGCGGGCGATTCAGGAGCGGATCGAGAATCCGCTGGCGAGGGCCATTCTCGAAGGTCAGTTCGGTGCAGAGGACCGCATCCGGGCAGACATCGAGAACGGACAGATCGTGTTCTCGCGCATGCAGTAGGATGGAGCAGGGCGGACGCGCGATCGTGTCCGCCTGAACCCCATGCCGAAGTGCCCGCCCGGTTTGCCGGCGCGGGCATTTTTTCGTTCAGGCCGGCTGCCGTCTGGCTTCGGTCCAGGCTTCGAAGTCCGCGATGGTGAGCGGCCTGGAATACATGAAGCCCTGCAGTGAATGGCAACCGCGGGCAAGCAGGTAGTCACGCTGCTCGACGGTTTCGACGCCTTCGGCAACCACTTCGAGGCCGAGGTCACGCGCCAGCGACAGTGTGGCAGAGGTCACCGCGGCGTCTTCCTGGTCGCCGGGCAGGTCCCTGACGAAGGAATGGTCGATCTTCAGGCGCCGGATCGGCAGGCGCTTCAGATAGGCCAGGCAGGAGTAGCCGGTGCCGAAATCGTCCAGCGCCAGCGTCAGCCCCATGTCGCGCAACTGCAGCAGCCGTCCGGTCAGTGCTGTACCCGGCTGCATCAGCGCGCTTTCGGTAATCTCGAGTTCGATCCGCTGCGGATTTGCGCCGGTGTCGGCAAGCGCGCGTTTCACCGTATCGACGAAGTCGGGCTTGAGGAACTGAAGGGCGGATATGTTGATCGCCATCCGCAGCTCGCTCATCGAGCTGTTTTGCCATTGCGCCTGCTGGCGGCAGGCCTCGCGCAGCACCCATTCACCAAGCGGCCCGATCAGGCCGGAGTCTTCCGCAACGGGGATGAACTGCAGCGGCGGCACCAGGCCGAGATCGGGATGGTTCCAGCGCACCAGCGCCTCACATCCGTTGACCTGCCCACTGCGGGCTTCGATCTGCGGCTGATAGTGCAGCACCAGCTCATTGCGCTCGATACCCCGCCGCAACGCGTTCTCCAGCATGAGCCGCTCGAACGCGCGCGCGTTCATGTCGGGCACAAAGAACTCGTATTGATTGCGGCCCGCGGCCTTGGCGCCGTACATCGCCGTATCCGCATGCTTGAGCAGGGTGTCTACGTCCTCGCCGTCGGCCGGGGAGAGGGCGATGCCGATGCTGACCGATGTGGACAGTTCGTGATCGTCGATGTGAATCGGGGCTGCGAGCACTTCAATCAGCTTGCGCGCGACCTGTGCGGCATCGTCCGAGTGAGGCAGGCGTGGCAGCAGGGCGACGAACTCGTCACCACCAAGGCGGGCAAGAATGTCCTCTTCGCGCAGGCACCCGGCCAGGCGCCGCGCAACGGCTGCCAGCAGCCGGTCGCCGACGGGGTGGCCGAGCGAGTCATTGACGGTCTTGAAGTTGTCGAGGTCGAGGAACAGGATGCCCAGGAGGTCGCCGTTGCGGTGTGCCGAGATCAGCGCCGTTTGCGCCTGATTCATCCAGGCGCTGCGATTCGGTAGCCCGGTGAGTGGGTCGAAATGAGCGAGGTATTGAATATGGGCTTCTGCCTCTCGCTCGGCACTGACGTCCTGGACAGTGCCTCTCAGGTGGTGCCGGCTGTCGGCTTCCGGGGTGCTTTCGATCTGGAACTGGAGTACATGACCCGGTGATGCGCCAAGGTCGCAGTCGAGCGTGACCCGCCCGGCTGTTTCGGTCGCCCGGGCGATTGCGGCCTGCAGTCGTTCGCGGTCGGACTCCTCGACGCAGGCAACGAGGTCGGTGAGCGTGCGAAGCGTTGCCGCGTCGCAGTTCAGGACCTGATGGAGCTCTCCCGAAACCTGCAGGGTTCTGCCGTCGCTGCCGACCTCCCAGCTACCCAGCCGGGCGATGCGCTGTGCTTCGGCGAGTGCGTCCTGCTGGGCGCGAAGGCTGTCGCTTGCGGTTTTAAGTTCTTCGGTGCGCCGATCGACCAGGCGCGCAATGCGCCGGGTGTTTCCCGTCGTGATCAGCAGAAAGGCGCCCAGCATGCCGATCGCGAGCAGCCCCACGGCAACGGTGCTCCACGCGGCCCAACTGCGCATTCCGGCGATGTACTCGGGCGTCGCGCTCAGGCGCAGCTCCCAGTTGCGCCCAGCAAACAGGATGGGCAGTGCGCGGCGCACCCCCTTGTGGAGCCAGGCGTCGGTTTCGCAACCGGCCGCGCCGGAGAGGCGGCGATTGTCGGGGCTGCCGTCGGCATCGATCAGGCACAGTTCGATACCCGTGCGTTTTGCCAGCTCTCGCGCCGTGGTCATTGAGTCGTCCATGCGGAAGGCGCCGGAAACGACCCCTAGCAGTGGCCGTGGCTGATCAGGGCCCGTCGTTTTTCCAAATGCCGCGAGATAGACGACAACGCCGCGCTGAACCTGTTCCTCCTGCACCAGGCGGATCGCCTCCGAGGCAACCGGCATTCCGGTGCGGCGCGACGCATCAATCGCTCTGGCGGTCGTCGGCAGGGACGCCGGGTCGAGACCGAGCGCGCTCAGGTTGGCGGCCAGCGGTTCGACAAAGGTAATCGGGAAGTACTCCTCGGCTTTCAGCGCAGGAAAGGTGCGCCCTTCGGCGTCACGTCCGAGAATCCGGAAGTCACGCTGGCCCGTGTTCCGGACTGACTGCTCGAAGCGCATTCTTTCGGCATGGCGGACGAGCGGATTCCAGCCGAAGTTCTGTGTCCCGGGGTAGCGCTTGAGCCATGGGGTGACGAAATCATGAAACTCGGCACGGGTGACCTCTTCACTGACGACCATCAGGCGCTCGATCGACTGCATCATGTCGATCTGCACTTCGAGGCGTTTTCGCACTCCGCTGGCGACGTGCTCGACATCGCGGTTGAACTGGGTCTGCACTCGCAGGGCTTCCCAGTTGCGGACATTGTGAAACGCGAAGGCAAGCAGGGCGATGGCGATGCCAAGGGGCACGATGACACCAAGTCTGCGCGAGCGCCAGTCTTCGGCCGGCTGACCAAAGAGCACGAACATCACCGGGGCGGCGATGATGACGCCCATGGTGTCGCCGATCCACCAGTTCCACCAGCTGAAGGCAATATCGTCAGCACCAATGGTGCCTGAGGCATACAGCAGCGGTATGGCCAGAGATGGGCTGATCAGACTGCTTGCCGGCGCAACCACGCCGAGAAAGCGCAGGATCTGGCGCGGGGATCCCAGCGGATTCGGAAAGCCGATCAGTCGCTGTGCCAGCCATGCGCCGAATACGGCCTGGATTACGGCGCCAAAGGGCACGAGCGCAAGCGTCCACCCGATGGACTCTGGCCCACCGCTCTGCATCTGCGCGTTCAGGTTGACCAGCAGGGAGCCGAGAAAAATCGCGGGCCAGAGCCGGTGGCCGAAAATCAGCAGGCCGGTGAGTGCAATGCCTGCTGCCGGATAGAAGGGGGCTGCATAGCCGGGCGGGACGGCAAGCTGAAGCGCAAGCCAGCCGGCGAGGGTATAGGCGAAGGCGAGCGCTGCAAGCCGGAATGGGTGGGCGAACATGGCGCGAAGTATATCGAAGCGACGTCGCCTGCGTGCGATGAGCGGGGCGTCATTTGCTATCATCGCAGCATGAAATCAAGCCGAAGCCGTTTCCTCGAAGTCCGGGGTGTGCGCTACCACGTTCGAGAGTGGGGGCGGGAAGGTGCGCCTCGTCTGTTCCTGCTTCACGGATGGATGGATGTGTCGGCGTCATTTCAGTTCATTGTCGATGCGCTTGAGGGTGACTGGCATGTCATTGCACCCGACTGGCGCGGATTCGGTCTCAGCCAGTGGTGCGGCGACGCATACTGGTTTCCGGACTACTTTGCCGACCTTGACGCCATTCTCGAGCAGTTGCAGCCAAATGGTGAGGTGCGTCTCGGCGGTCACAGTCTCGGTGGCAACGTGGCGCTGATGTACGCCGGCATCCGGCCGTCACGGGTCGGCCGGGTGGTGGTCATGGACGGCTTCGGTCTGGTGGACCGCTCGCCCGAAGAAGCGCCTGGCCGCTACGAAAAATGGCTGCACGACCTCCGGTCGCCGGCTCAGTTCAGGCCCTACGCCGATTTCGATACCCTGGCGGCACGTCTGTGCCGGGACAATCCGCGCCTGGCTGCCGAGCAGGCCGTCTGGCTGGCGCGTCATCTGGGTGAGGACGACGGGCAGGGCGGCATCAGGCTGGCGGGTGATCCCGCGCACCGACGGGTGAACCCGGTGCTTTACCGTCGAGCCGAGTCCGAAGCCTGCTGGCGCCGGGTGTCGGCGCCGGTATTGTGGCTGGAGCCGGACGATCAGAGCGTGCGGCAACGGATCGGGGTGAACGACGAGTCGCACGAGAGTGCCAAGGCGTGCCTGCGGGATGTCCGGGTAGCGACGATCACGGATGCGGGGCATAACCTGCACCACGATCAGCCGCAGCAGGTGGCCGGGATCATTGAAGCCTTCCTGCGGTCTGAACACGCATGACCGGAGACTTTTCAATGAACGCAGACCTGCATTGCCATTCCACGGTGTCCGACGGCTGGCTTGAACCCGAGGCGGTCGTGCGCCGCGCGGCAGCCAACGGTGTCGAACTGCTCGCGCTGACCGATCACGACGAACTCGGCGGACTCGATGAAGCGGCGCGGGTGGCGGGGGAGCTGGGGCTGCGCTTCGTCAATGGTGTCGAAATCTCGGTGTCGTTCGCGGGAGAAACCATTCACATCGTCGGCCTCGGCTTCGATCACCGTCACCCGGCACTGATCGAGGGCCTGAAGCAGGTGCGAAGCGGCCGCGATGCCCGCGCAAGACGGATCTCCGAGGCGCTCGAGAAGGCCGGTATCCGCGACGCACTGGGCGGGGCGAGGCAGTTTGCGCGTAACCCCGACCTCGTCAGCCGCGCCCATTTCGCGCGTTTCCTGGTGGCCAGCGGCGTCATGCCCGACGTCAAGACCGTGTTCGAGCATTACCTCGTACGTGGCAAGCCGGGTTTCGTCGAGCATGAGTGGGCAAGTCTCGAAGAGGCCGTAGGCTGGATTCGCGAGGCGGGCGGCATTGCCGTCATTGCACATCCGGCACGCTACCGTCTGTCGACTGCCGCGCTCGAAGAGCTGTTCGATCGGTTCGTCGCTGCGGGGGGCGAAGCGGTCGAAGTGGTCTCCGGTGCGCACTCCGAAGACGAGATGCGACGTTTTGCAAGCATTGCAAGGCGGCGTAACCTGCTGGCTTCCCGCGCCTCCGACTTTCATGGCGAGAGCGAGAGCCCGGTCGACCTCGGCCGGTGCAATCCGCTTCCGTCAGACCTGACGCCCGTATGGTCGCGCCTGGGTTGAACGACTGAAAACAAGAAAGGCATATGGCTCAATTTTTCTCGCTCCATCCGGAGCAACCCCAGGCCCGCCTGATCCGTCAGGCCGCCGAGATCATTCGCGGCGGAGGGCTCGTCGCTTTTCCGACCGATTCCGCGTACGCCCTCGGCGGGCTGACGGGCGACGCCTCGCTGCTTGAGCGCATCCGGCGCATCCGTGGTGTGGACGATCGTCATCACTTCACCCTGCTGTGCCGCGACCTGTCGGAGATCTCGACCTACGCCAGGGTGGATAACACCCAGTACCGCCTGCTCAAGGCGACGACCCCCGGGCCCTATACGTTCATTCTCGAAGGTACGCGCGAGCTGCCCCGACGCCTGCTGCATCCAAAGCGAAAAACGATCGGTCTGAGGGTTCCAGAGCATGCGGTCGTCTCGGCGCTGCTTGCCGAACTGGACGAGCCGATGCTGTCGTCCACGCTTCTGCTGCCGGACGAAGATCTGCCCCTGACCGACCCCGAGGAGATTCGTGATCGCCTTGAAAAACAGGTCGATCTCGTCATCGAAGCGGGCTTTTGCGGTCCCGAGGCAACCACGGTGATCGACCTCACCGGCGGCGGCCCGACCCTGGTGCGCGCAGGTCGGGGCGATCTGGCCCCCTTCGGGATTGAGGAGGACTAGGGCCGGCTCTGCTAGAATGCGCTGCTTTGTGCTCCCGCTTTCATGGAATCGCTGATATCTAATCTGGCCATCTGGGCCTTGCCGGTGTTGCTCGCCATTACGCTGCACGAAGCGGCGCATGGCTATGTGGCCCGCTATTTCGGCGATCCAACGGCAGACCGGGCCGGGCGCATCACGCTCAATCCCCTGCGACACATCGATCCGGTCGGTACTGTGCTGGTCCCCGCAGGTATCCTTGGCCTGAGTGTTCTGTTCGGCGGAGGCGGCATTCTTTTTGGCTGGGCCAAGCCGGTCCCGGTCGACTTTGGCCGTTTGCGGCGCCCCAAGGCAGACATGCTGTGGGTCGCGGCGGCCGGGCCGGGTGCCAACCTGGCAATGGCCATCGGCTGGGCGCTGCTGTTCAAGCTTGCGATCAGCTCGCCGCAGGGTGCCTTCACCATTCCGATGATGAAAATGGCGGATGCGGGCATGCAGATCAACGGCGTGCTGATGTTGCTCAACCTGCTGCCGATTCCGCCGCTCGATGGGGGGCGCATCGCAGTCAGCCTGCTGCCCGGTCGCCTTGCGTGGCACTTCTCGCGCATCGAGCCCTTCGGTTTTCCTATTCTTCTGCTGTTGCTGTTTAGCGGTTTGCTGGGCGCCATTCTGGGGCCCATGCTCGCCATGTTCCGCTTTTTTCTCGCCCTGATTTTCGGAATCTAAGACCTGCCATGTACGCTGAACGCGTTCTCTCCGGCATGCGCCCGACCGGGCGTCTGCATCTCGGTCATTACCACGGAGTGCTCAAGAACTGGGTCAAGCTGCAGGAGGAGCATCCCTGCCTGTTCTTCGCTGCCGACTGGCATGCACTGACCACCGCCTACGATACCCCGGCGGTGATCGAAGACCATGTTTGGGAGATGCTGATCGACTGGCTCGCAGCCGGCGTCGATCCGTCGCAGGCAACGCTGTTCATCCAGTCGCGCGTGCCCGAGCATGCGGAGCTGCATCTGCTGCTGTCGATGATGTGCCCGCTGGGCTGGCTTGAGCGTGTGCCGAGCTACAAGGATCAGCAGGACAGGCTCAGTGGCAAGGATCTCGGGACTTACGGCTTTCTCGGTTATCCCCTGCTGCAGGCGGCTGACATCCTGATCTATCGCGCCGATACCGTGCCGGTGGGTGAGGACCAGGTGCCGCATGTCGAGATGACGCGCGAAGTGGCGCGGCGCTTCAATCACCTTTACGGTCGCGAGCCCGGGTTCGAGGACAAGGCCAGGGATGCGGTGCGCAAGCTCGGCTCCCGGCGTGCCCGCATGTATGCCGAATTGCGCGTCCGCTTCCAGCAGGACGGCGAAGGGGATGCACTCGAACAGGCCAAGGCCTTGCTCGAGGAAACACAGAACCTGAGCCTCGGTGACCGTGAGCGTCTCTACGGTTACCTCGAAGGCAACGGCAAGATGATCCTGGTCGAGCCGGACGCCCTGCTGACCGATGCCCCGCGCATACCGGGTCTCGATGGGCAGAAGATGTCGAAGTCTCACAACAACACGATTTTCCTGCGCGAGGACGACGACAGCGTGGCGCGCAAGATACGCACCATGCAAACCGATCCTGCCCGTGCGCGGCGCACCGATCCGGGTGATCCGGATAAGTGCCCGGTGTGGCAGTTTCATGTTGTCTATTCGGACGAATCGACCCGCGACTGGGTGCAGAATGGCTGCCGCAGTGCGGGGATCGGCTGCATCGAATGCAAGCAGCCGGTTGTCGATGCGGTGATCAAGGAACAGGCGGGTTTGCGCGAGCGTGCGCGTCCCTATATCGAGGACCCGTCGCTGGTGCGCAACATTCTTGCCGATGGCTGCGAGCGCGCGCGCAAGCTTGCCCAGGAGACGATGCGGGATGTGCGCGAAGCAATGGGCTTGAGCTACGGGTGAGTGGATCGTGCTGAGTTTCGACGTCGGGAACCGCATGCTTCGCAATGACTGAAGCGACGCTGCCGCTGCCACTGGTCCCGATCGAAACGGTCGAGGATGTGGCGACAATCGCACGTCTTTACGGCGAGCCCATGCTCGAAATGCCGAAAGACCTGTATATTCCGCCCGACGCACTGCAGATCATCCTTGATGCGTTCGAGGGGCCGCTGGATTTGCTGCTGTATCTGATCCGCAAGGCCAACCTCAACGTTCTCGACATTCCGATGGCGCCGTTGACGGTTCAGTATCTGACGTACGTCGAAGCGATGCGTGCCAGCAACCTCGATCTGGCTGCAGACTATCTCCTGATGGCAGCGATGCTGCTCGAGATCAAGTCACGCATGCTGCTGCCGCGTCCGCCGCGGGACGATGCCGAAGAAGAAGATCCGCGCGCCGAACTGGTGCGCAGGCTGCTCGAGTACGAGCAGACCAAACTTGCCGCGGCGCGCCTCGATGCCATGCCGCGGGTCGAGCGCGATTTCGAGTGGGTGAGCGTGTTTGTCGCCGAGAAGGTGGTCGAGCGCCTGCCCGAGGTCAGCCTGCACGATCTGCAGCTGTCCTGGTTGCGCATCATGAAGAAGGCCCGGCTGACCCAGAATCACCGGGTAGGGCGCGAGCAGCTGTCCGTTCGCGAGCACATGACGTCGATCCTGCGCAAGCTGGGGGGCGGCGATTTCGTGGTCTTCGATACGCTGTTCGAGCCGGAGCTGGGTGCGGCCGGCCTGGTGGTGAGCTTTTTGGCGGTGCTCGAACTGGTCAAGGAACGACTGGTCGATGTCACGCAGAACGAGGCCTTTGCGCCGATATACGTGAAACTGGCTGATGGATCGCGCGACAACGCCTGAACTGTGCAAACGCATCATCGAAACGGCATTGCTGGCGACGCCCGCACCGTTGACGGTGGGCGTCCTGCGCGGGCTGTTCGACGAAGATCCGGGACCGGATCTGGTGCGGCGTCTGCTCGACGAGCTGCGCAACGACTGGGATGCGTCGGAGCGCGGCGTCGAGCTGGTGCAACTGGCCGGCGGCTGGCGTTTTCAGACGCGCCCTGCATTCCAGGTGTACCTGGATCGCCTGAAGGAGGAAAAACCGCCGCGTTATTCGCGTGCGGTCATGGAAACATTGGCAATCATTGCCTACCGCCAGCCGGTAACCCGTGGCGACATCGAGGATATTCGCGGTGTCACGGTCTCCCCTGGCGTACTGAAAACCCTGGAATCGCGGGGATGGATCGACGTTGTCGGTCATCGCGACACGCCCGGCAGGCCGGCGTTGTTCGCGACCACGCGACGTTTCCTGGATGATATGGGTCTGCGCAGCCTCACCGAGCTGCCGGCTCTCACTGAAATCGAAAGGATCATGGATCTTGTCGACACCACGCAAATCCAATCGGCCGCTGCGGCCGCCGACCAAGAAACCGACTGAGCAGGGACGGCATCAGCCCCGCCAGGGTGGGCGCCGCGACGCGCCCGATGAATTCGTGGACGAGGACCGTCGTCCCGCCATGCGCCCGGACGCGCACAAGTCCGCGCTGGGTACGCCTGAAGGCATGACCCTCGAAGGGCCGGGGCGGGAGCGCCGCCGTGGTCCCGCCCAGAATGGTCCGGCGACCTTCACCGAACCCGAGCGTCTGCAGAAGGTGCTGGCTCAGGCCGGCGTGGCTTCGCGCCGCGAGATCGAAGAGCTCGTGGTTGCAGGTCGTATCTCGGTCAATGGTCTGCCCGCAGCGCTCGGGCAGAAGATCGGGCCGGGTGACCGGGTCAAGCTCAACGGCAAGCTGATTCCGCTGCGCTTCGTGCAGCGCACGCCGCGGGTTCTGATCTATCACAAGCCCGAGGGCGAGATCGTTTCGCGTGACGACCCTGAAGGGCGCCCGACAGTGTTCGAGCGCCTGCCGGTCCTGCGCAAGGGGCGCTGGCTCGCAGTGGGGCGTCTGGACTTCAATACCTCGGGTTTGCTGCTGTTTACCAGTGATGGCGATCTCGCCAACAAGCTGATGCACCCGCGCTATGAGATCGACCGGCAGTACGCGGTCCGTCTGCTGGGCGAGCTGACTGAAGAGCAGGCGCGTCAACTGGTTGACGGCGTTGTGCTCGACGATGGTCCGGCCCGCTTCAACTCCCTGCAGGCTGCTGGTGGCGAGGGGGTGAATCACTGGTATCACGTGACGCTCTCGGAGGGGCGTAATCGCGAGGTCCGGCGCATGTTCGAGGCGATCGGACTCACCGTGAGCCGGCTGATACGGGTGCGTTACGGTCCGGTCGAACTGCCTTCACGGCTAAAGCGCGGGATGTGGATGGAAATGCCCGAGGTCGAGGTGTGCAAGCTTGCCGGCCTGCCGCCGCCCCCGCCAAAGCAGGGGCCGCCGGGCAAGGCGCAACCGCCCAAGTTGCGGCGCACTGCGCCGCGTGCCTGAGCGTTCGCGCGCGAGAACAACTGCTGCGAGGTGCATGACAGCCTGCCACTTGGGTAAGGATCGATCCGCCAGGTTTGCAGCCCGTCGGGCATGCCGTGCATGAATTGTGCCGGTTTGCCCGTCGCGGGCTTTTCGCGCTATACTCGGCGGGCTTTATCGGGTGCTCCCAATAATGGGGAGCCCGATTCTCCGGTTGGGGTCAACAGGGATGGGCTTTTTGCCCATTTTTTATTTGTAGTCGCGGATGGCGTGAGTATGCGGGTGGATCTGGGAAGTCTGGTTGAGCAAGTGGTCAGTGGGCTCGGGTACGAGCTGGTTGACCTTGAATTGTCGCCCAAGGGGCGGCTTTTTCGCGTCTTCATCGATATCGAGCGTGGTATCAACGTGGATGATTGCGCGACCGTCAGTAACCAGCTGACCCGGGTTTTCGAAGTCGAGAATATCGATTACGACCGGCTCGAAGTGTCGTCCCCGGGGCTCGATCGGCCGCTCAAGAAGCTGGTTGATTTCGAGCGCTTTGCCGGGCACGAGATCCAGTTGCGACTGTCCCTGCCAATCGGCAATCAACGAAATTTTGTAGGCGTGCTTCAGGGTGTGCGTGACGGCGAGGTGCTGCTCACGACTGAAAAGGGCGAACTGAGCCTGCCCTATGCTGATATCGAGAAGGCACGCCTTGTTCCGAAATTCTGAGACTCTGGATGTGGAGGTTTTACTGAAATGAGCCGCGAAATTCTGCTGCTTGTGGATGCGCTGGCACGTGAAAAGAACGTTGCCAAAGACATCGTGTTCGCCGCGCTCGAGTCGGCGCTTGCCTCCGCGACCAAAAAGCGCGTTCATGACGATGCCGACGTTGTCGTCAGCATCAATCGCGATACCGGCGATTACGAGTCGGTTCGTCGCTGGGTGGTCATGCTCGACGAGGACGTGACCAACGATGAGGCCGAGATGGGCATCATCGATGCGCGCGAGGTCAAGGCCGACGTCGAGCTGGGTGATTACATCGAGGAAGCGCTCGAGCCGATCGACTTCGGCCGTATCGGTGCCCAGGCTGCGAAGCAGGTCATTCTGCAGAAAATTCGCGATGCCGAGCGCGAGCAGGTGCTGAACGACTTCCTTGAACGCAAGGAATTCCTGGTTTCCGGTGCGATCAAACGCATGGAGCGGGGCAATGCGATCATCGAAGTGGGCCGGATGGAAGCCGTGCTGCCGCGTGATCAGCACATTCCGCGCGAGAACCTGCGCGTGGGTGACCGCGTCCGGGCGTATCTGCTCAAGATCGATCGTGGCGCGCGGGGTCCGCAACTCATCCTGTCGCGCACCGCGCCCGAATTCCTGATGAAGCTGTTCGAGCTTGAAGTGCCCGAGATTGAAGACGGCCTGCTCGAGATGAAAGCCTGCGCACGTGACCCCGGTCTGCGTGCGAAGGTGGCCGTCAAGTCGAATGATCCGCGTATCGATCCGATCGGCACCTGCGTCGGTCTGCGTGGTTCGCGCGTGACCGCCGTGCGTAACGAGATCGGTGGCGAACAGATCGACATCATCGTGTGGTCTGCCGACCCGGCCCAGTTCGTGGTTTCGGCGCTGCAGCCCGCCGAAGTGGTTTCGATCGTTGTTGACGAAGAAGCGCACGCGATGGATGTGGTGGTGGACGAGAACAATCTCGCCATCTCCATCGGTCGCAACGGGCAGAACGTCAAGCTGGCGTCCGAGCTGACCGGCTGGACCATCAATCTGATGAGCGAGCAGGAGTCGGCCGCCAAGTCGGAAGAAGAGCGCGGCGGTTTGCGCTCGGTCTTCATGGCCAAGCTTGATGTGGATGAAGAGCTGGCCGATATCCTGATCGACGAGGGTTTCTCCTCGCTTGAGGAAATTGCCTATGTGCCGCTCGCCGAAATGCTCGAAATCGAGTCCTTCGACGAAGACACTGTGAATGAGTTGCGCAACCGTGCGCGCAACGTGTTGCTGACTGAAGCAATTGTGACCGAGGAAAAACTGGAAAACGTCGCTGACGACCTGTTGAACCTCAATGGCATGGACAAGGCGCTTGCCGCTACGCTGGCGAGTCATGAGATTCGCACCCGGGACGACCTGGCTGACCTCGCGGTCGACGAGCTGGTTGAGATGGCCGGGATCGACGACGAACGAGCCAAGGCGCTGATTTCCGTTGCGCGCGCCCACTGGTTCGAAGAATGACGGGAGGGCAGTAATGGAACAAATGAGCGTGACCCAGTTTGCCGGCGAACTGAAAATGCCGGCGGCGGCGCTGCTCGAGCAGTTGAAGAGTGCCGGTGTCGTGAAGACCGGTGCGAACGATATGCTGACCGAGCAGGACAAGGCGCGTCTGCTCGAATATCTTCGGCGTGCGCATGGCGACGTCGAATCCAAGGGCAAGATCACTCTGACCCGCAAACAGACATCCGAGATCCGTGCGACCGACTCTACCGGTCGTGCGCGCACCGTGCAGGTCGAAGTTCGCAAGAAGCGGACCTTCGTCAAGCGCGATGACACCGCAGGTGGCGAAGCGACGGCAGTCGAGGCGACGGCTGCTGCGGCGCAAGATCAGGCTCCGGCCGAGAAGGTTGAAGCCGTTGCACCGGTCGAGGCTGTCGCCGCGCCGGCGCCCGTCGTCGAGCCTGCGCCTGCCGAGGCGCCTCCGGTCGTCGAGGCGGCACCCGAGCCTGAGCCCGTTGTTGCGCCTGAGCCGGTAGCGGAAGCCGCTTTCGAAGCGGTTGCAGCCGAGCCCGTGGCCGATGTGGCTGCTCCTGAACCCGCGGTCAGCACGCCTGTGCCCGCACCTGCTGCGTCTGCAGCAAGGAACGACGAGCGCAAGGGCGGTGATCGTAAAGGCAATGATCGCAAGAGCGGTGACCGCAAGCAGGCCGATGGCCGCGGCGGCGCGTCCCGTGGCGGCGACAACCGCCAGGCGGCCCCGAAAGCCGGCCCGGCACCGACCATGGTTCATTCCCGTCCGGTCCCGATCAGCCAGATCATCAGTGACGAAGAGGTTGCAGCGCGCGAGCGCGAATCGCGCCGTCACCGCGAACTGGTAGAGCGCCAGCAGGCCGACATCCGTGCCCGCCAGGAGCGCGAGCAGGCCGCCAAGGCTGCAGCCGAAAACCGCCGCCTTGAAGAAGAGGCGCGTGTCGTCGCCGAGCAGAAGGCGAAGGAAGAAGCTGCGCGTCCGGCGGCGGCGAAGCCCGCCAAGTCGACCTCCGGTACGCTGCACAAGCCGGCGAAGACCGAAGACAAGACCAAGGATTCGGCAAACAAGCGCGGCGGTGCTCGTGAAAGCGAAAGCAGCAAGCGTCGTGGTCTGAAGACCCGTGGCGAAGTCGGTGCATCGACGTCCGGCAACGCCTGGCGCGGTGCCAAGGGTGGTGGCCGTCACAGCCGCCATCAGCAGGACGATCGCCAGACCTCGTTCCAGGCGCCTGTCGAGCCGATCGTGCGTGAGATCCATGTGCCGGAAACCATTTCCGTCGCCGATCTTGCCCACAAGATGGCCGTCAAGGCGACCGAAGTGATCAAGGCGCTCATGAAGATGGGCATGATGGTCACGATCAACCAGGTGCTGGACCAGGAAACGGCGATGATCATCGTCGAAGAACTGGGCCACCAGGCTGTTGCTGCAAAGCTCGACGACCCGGATGCCTTCCTCGACGTTACCGAAGAGCAGAAGGATGTGGCAGTGCTGCCGCGTGCGCCGGTGGTGACCGTGATGGGTCACGTCGACCACGGCAAGACCTCGCTGCTCGACTACATTCGTCGCGCCAAGGTTGCAGCCGGCGAGCATGGCGGCATTACGCAGCACATCGGTGCGTATCACGTGGAAACGCCGCGTGGCATGATCACCTTCCTCGATACCCCGGGTCACGAAGCCTTTACGGCCATGCGTGCCCGTGGTGCGAAGGCGACCGACATCGTCATTCTGGTGGTGGCTGCGGACGACGGCGTGATGCCTCAGACCCGTGAAGCGATTCACCACGCCAAGGCCGCCAACGTGCCTGTCGTGGTGGCGATCACCAAGATCGACAAGCCCGAGGCAAACCTCGAGCGCGTCAAGCAGGAACTGGTTGCCGAGAGCGTGATCCCGGAAGAGTACGGTGGCGACACCATGTTCATGCCGGTTTCCGCGAAGAGCGGCGAAGGCGTGGATGCGCTGCTCGAAGCGCTGCTGCTGCAGGCCGAAGTGCTCGAACTGACGGCACCGGTCGAATCTGCAGCCAAGGGCCTGATCGTTGAAGCGCGTCTCGACAAGGGGCGTGGTCCGGTGGCTTCGATGCTGGTTCTGTCCGGTACCCTGCACAAGGGTGACGTGCTGCTCGTGGGTGCGACTTTCGGTCGCATCCGTGCAATGCTCGACGAGAACGGCAAGGCGATCGATTCCGCAGGTCCTTCGATTCCGGTCGAAATCCTGGGTCTCTCCGACGTGCCGGCAGCCGGCGATGAAGCGATCGTGCTCGGCGACGAAAAGAAGGCGCGCGAAATTGCGCTCTTCCGTCAGGGCAAGTTCCGCGACGTCAAGCTGGCCAAGCAGCAGGCGGCGAAGCTCGAAAGCATGTTCGAGCAGATGTCGGACGGCGAGGTCAAGAGCCTCCCGCTCATCATCAAGGCCGACGTGCAGGGTTCGCAGGAAGCGCTGGTGCAGTCGCTGGTCAAGCTCTCTAACGACGAAGTCCGTGTCAACGTCATTCACGGAGCGGTCGGTGCCATTTCCGAATCGGATGTGAACCTGGCGCAGGCATCGGGTGCGGTGATCATCGGCTTCAATACGCGTGCCGATGCCGGTGCGCGCAAGCTGGCCGAGACCTTTGGCGTCGATATCCGCTACTACAACATCATTTACGATGCTGTGGATGAGGTGCGTTCCGCGCTGTCGGGCATGCTGTCGCCGGAGAAGCGCGAGGAGATCATTGGTCTGGTGGAAATCCGCCAGGTCTTCACGATTTCCCGTGTTGGATCGGTTGCCGGTTGTTATGTGCTCGAGGGCATGGTCAAGCGCGGTTCTTCCGTGCGTCTGTTGCGCAACCATACGGTCGTGTGGTCGGGCGAGCTCGAATCGCTCAAGCGCTTCAAGGACGATGTCAAGGAGGTCAAGTTCGGCTACGAATGCGGTCTCCAGCTCAAGAACTACAACGACATTCACGAAGGCGACCAGCTCGAGGTGTTCGAGATCAAGGAAATTGCACGGACGCTTTGATCAATGCCTAAGGAATATTCCCGCAGTCAGCGCGTGGTGGAGCAGATCCGCCGCGAGCTGGCGGAGCTGATCAGGCTCGAGGTGAAGGATCCGCGTGTCGGATTCATCACCCTGACCGACGTCGAGATCACGCCAGACTATGCGCACGCCAAGGTCTTCTTTACCGCGATGATGGGTAAGGAAACCGTGCCGGAGATCCTTCAGGGTCTGCGGCGGGCGAGCGGATTTCTGCGCCGTGAACTCGGTCGCCGGATTCGTATTCACACCATCCCCGAGCTGCATTTCGAGTACGACCAGTCGGTAGAGGAGGGTAGCCGCATGTCCCAGCTCATCGACCAGACCGTGCGCGAGGACGAGGCACGCAGCCGGGATGAGAACGACGACTGATTGCGTGCTGTCTTGAAGCGTACCCAGCGCAAGATCATTCGCCGTGCGGTTGACGGCGTGCTGCTGCTCGACAAGCCTCAGGGGCTGACGTCGAACGCAGCACTGCAGACGGCTCGCCGTCTGCTCAACGCGGCAAAGGCCGGCCATACCGGCACGCTCGACCCGATGGCAAGCGGCCTGCTTCCGCTGACTTTCGGGGAAGCCACCAAGTTTTCACAGATGCTGCTCGATGCGGACAAGGCCTACGAGGCCGGTGTGCAGCTGGGCGTCGATACCGATACGGGCGACGCCGAGGGAACGGTGCTTGCAACGCATCCTGTTGCAGTGAGCGAAGAAGCATTGCGCGAGGTGTTGTCGCGGTTTGTCGGTGACATCGATCAGGTGCCGCCGATGTATTCGGCACTCAAGCGTGATGGAAAACCCTTGTACGAATATGCGCGTGCGGGCATCGAGCTTGAGCGCAGTGCGCGCAGGGTAAGGATCTCCTCGATCGACCTGGTGTCCTTCGACGGTAGCCGTTTCGTGATCCGTGTGGATTGCAGCAAGGGAACCTACATTCGTTCGCTTGCAATGGATATCGGCGCGGCCCTGGGTTGCGGCGCACATCTGTGTGCCTTGCGGAGAACCCGGATCGGTGCCTTTGGCATCGAGGACGGTGTTCCGCTGGCGCAGCTCGAAGCTGCGGAGATGGACGCGCGGGACGGGATGCTGGCGCCGGCTGACACGCTGGTCAGCGCGTTTCCGCGGATCGATCTCGATGCGCAGCAGGCCCAGTACATGCTCCAGGGGCGGCCGTTGAGCCTGACGGAGCAGGGCGAAGGTTTTGCCCGGATCTACGGTCCGGATGCTTTTCTCGGCCTTGCCGAGTGGAAGCCAGACGGAAAATTGTGGGCGAAACGCCTCATCGCAACGGGTGAGGCGAATCAAAGTACGTGATTTTGATTGAATTTTTGGTGCGGCAATGGGTATAATCCGCCGCTTCTGATTGGCCGAACGAAAAGAGTAAACACGCACATGTCTCTCGATATTGCAACCAAGGCGCAAGTCGTCTCCGATTACCAGCGCGCTCCGGGCGATACCGGTTCGCCTGAAGTCCAGGTCGCCCTGCTGACCGCCCGTATCAATGGCCTGACCGGCCACTTCAAGGAACACGCGAAGGATCATCACTCCCGCCGTGGTCTGCTGAAGATGGTTAGCCAGCGCCGCAAGCTGCTCGACTACCTGAAAGGTCGCAATGCCGAGAGCTATCGTAGCCTGATCGAGCGTCTGGGCCTGCGTAAGTAAGTCGCTGCTCGTGATCAGCCCGACAGCGCCCGAAACGGCTGCCTGAGCAAGCAAAAGCCGGGGCGACCCCTTAGGGTCGCCCCGGCTTTGTCACATTCAGGACGGGTTTCTGGCCTGTTCCTGCAGTTGTTGTTCGCTGCATCCAATGTTTAAAGGAATTTCCCTTGCCTACTTCCATCAAGAAATCATTCGCCTACGGCGCGCACACCGTCACCCTCGAGACCGGCGAGATTGCTCGTCAGGCCGGCGGTGCCGTGATCGTCAATATGGACGACACCATGGTGCTGGCCACCGTGGTTGCGGCCAAGGAAGCCAAGCCCGGTCAGGACTTCTTTCCGCTGACCGTCGATTACGTTGAGAAGTTTTACGCTGCCGGCCGTATTCCCGGTGGTTTCTTCAAGCGTGAAGGCCGTCCGACCGAGAAGGAAACCCTGACCTCGCGCCTGATCGACCGCCCGATCCGCCCGCTGTTTCCGGAAGGCTTCAACAACGAAGTCCAGGTCATCGCGCTGGTTCTGTCGCTGAACCCCGAAGTTGACGCCGACATCCCGGCGATGATCGCTGCTTCGGCCGCGCTGGCAATCTCCGGCGTGCCTTTCAGCGGCCCGATCGGCGCTGCACGCGTCGGTTACGCCGATGGTCAGTACCTGCTCAACCCCACCACCGAGCAGCTCAAGACGAGCGAACTCAACCTGGTGGTGGCCGGTACCGAAGCTGCCGTGCTGATGGTCGAATCCGAAGCGCGCGAACTGTCCGAAGAAGTCATGCTTGGTGCCGTCGTGTTCGGTCATGAGCAGATGCAGCACGCCATCCGTGCGATCAACGAACTGGTCGAAGTCGCCGGCAAGCCGGAGTGGGACTGGAAGGCGCAGCCCGCCAACGAGCCCCTGATTGCGCGTATTGAAGAGCTGGCCAAGGCCGACCTCGAAGCCGCTTTCAACATCACCAGCAAGCAGGCCCGCAGCGCCCGCATCAGCGAGATCCTGAAGGCGACCGTCGCCGCGCTGACCGATGGCGTCGAAGTGCCGCCGTCGCTCAACGAAGTGAAGGACATCTTCTTCAATCTCGAGTCCGGCATCGTCCGCAGCCGCATCCTGAATGGCGAGCCGCGTATCGATGGTCGTGACACCCGCACCGTGCGTCCGATCGAGATCCGTACCGGCGTGCTGCCGCGTGCCCACGGCTCGGCCCTGTTCACCCGCGGCGAAACCCAGGCGCTGGTGGTTGCCACCCTCGGCACTGGCCGCGACGAACAGATCATCGACGCGATCGCCGGCGAGTACCGCGAAAACTTCATGCTGCACTACAACTTCCCGCCGTTCTGCACCGGCGAGACCGGTCGTTTCGGCATCACCAAGCGTCGCGAAGTCGGCCATGGCCGGCTTGCCAAGCGCGCACTGATCGCTGCGCTGCCGAAGCCGGAAGATTTCAGCTACACCGTGCGTCTGGTGTCGGAAATTACCGAATCGAACGGTTCGAGCTCGATGGCCTCCGTGTGCGGTGGCTCCCTGGCGCTGATGGATGCCGGTGTGCCGATGACTGCGCACGTGGCAGGTATCGCCATGGGCCTGATCAAGGACGGCAACCGCTTCGCCGTGCTGACCGACATCCTGGGCGACGAGGATCACCTCGGCGACATGGACTTCAAGGTGGCCGGTACCGAAAACGGTATCACTGCACTGCAGATGGACATCAAGATCCAGGGCATCACCAAGGAGATCATGAAGGTCGCGCTGTCGCAGGCAGGTGAGGGTCGCATCCACATCCTCGGCCTGATGAAGCAGTCGCTCGACACCGCGCGTGTCGAAGTGTCCGAGTTCGCCCCGCGCATGATCAACATCAAGATCAACCCCGAGAAGATCCGCGACGTGATCGGCAAGGGCGGCGCAGTGATCCGCGGTCTGCAGGAAGAGACCGGCGCCGTGATCGAGATCCAGGACGACGGCAACGTCACCATCTCCTGCGTCAGCGCGGAAGGTGCCCAGGCGGCCAAGGCCAAGATCGAGGCGATCACCGCCGAAGTCGAAGTCGGCAAGATCTACGAAGGTACGGTCGTGCGTCTGCTCGACTTCGGTGCCATCGTGAACATCATGCCGGGCCGCGATGGTCTGCTGCACGTGTCGCAGATCGCCAACGAGCGTGTGAATAACGTTGCCGACTACGTCAAGGAAGGTCAGGCCGTCCGCGTCAAGGTTCTTGAGACCGACGAGCGCGGCAAGATCCGCCTGAGCATGAAGGCGCTGCTCGAGCAGGCCGCAACGAACTGATCGGCTGAAGTCGCCGAGCATGAGAAAGGGACGCCTCGGCGTCCCTTTTTTTGTGTGCTCGCCGCTTGTTGCAGCGTGCTGAATGCAAGTGCGCTATTCAGCGCGCGATCTGGCGCTCACGGATCTCTTCGAGTGTCTTGCAGTCGATGCACAAAGTGGCCGTAGGACGCGCCTCAAGGCGCTTCAGGCCGATTTCCACGCCGCAGCTGTCACAGTACCCATACTCGCCTTCCTCGATGCGCTGGAGGGCCTCGTTGATCTTCTTGATCAGCTTGCGTTCGCGGTCGCGGCTGCGCAATTCGAGCGACAGATCGGACTCCTGGCTTGCGCGATCGTTGGGATCGGCAAAGGAGGTCGTCTCGTCCTGCAACGTATGGACGGTGCGTTCGATGTCGTCGGACATTTCCTGTCTGAGCGCAGTGAGCATCTCCCGAAAATGGGCGGTCTGCTTCTCGCTCATGTAATCTTCGCCGGGCGCCGGGGTGTAGGACGGAAACTGTCTGTGGAGGAATTCTTCAGCCATGACTTGAAAGGCCTTATCTGGGCGGCAATAAGTTGGAGTTCCGTTAGATATCAGAAATGACGAGGCTAAACAAGCGGTCTAGATCGCGATTCCGGCGCTGTGGCAATCGGCGGCGGCGGGGCTGAAACGACGCCTTGAAGCGATTTTTAGAAAAATGTTTGACGGACCGGGAAAGTGTCTGTAAAGTGCGCGGCTCTCGGGGTGTAGCGCAGCCTGGTAGCGCATCTGCTTTGGGAGCAGAGGGTCGTGAGTTCGAATCCCACCACCCCGACCAGCTTCACCCCGATGCCCGCGGGATCTGCCCGTAGCTCAACTGGATAGAGCACCGGCCTTCTAAGCCGGGGGTTGCAGGTTCGATTCCTGCCGGGCAGGCCAGAGAAGTTGTCTGGAATGGATTTACAAGTTTCTGGATCTTGTCCTTGACAGGGTCCTGATGGCGGCGGCATTAGCTCAGTTGGTAGAGCATTGGATTGTGGCTCCAAAGGTCACCGGTTCGAAACCGGTATGTCGCCCCAAGCTACGAAGGGCATTCGCCCAACAAGAAACCGTCCGAGAGGGCGGTTTTTTGTTGTCTGGCGTTTGTGCAGGCCATGGTGTGCGGGCGGGCTGGTCGAGTCGGCGACGACGTGGCTGGCGGTAGTGTCTGCGGTCCCGCAAGGTTCTGGCTAAAGATCCGGCGGAGGCTGCCGTTAGCACGGACACTGGCTGCTTCTGGAGTTCGAAGCGGAATCCGGGTTAAGAGCGGTTTGCGGAGATTGTCATGAGTAAAGATCGGTCCTTGTCCCTGCGCAGTCGCCTGATTGCGCTCACCGTCGCCACCGTCATCGGTCTGTGCGTGCTCTTTGTCGTCGTGCTCATGAGTGAGCGTCAGCAGTTGATGACAGACCGCCAGGAGAAGGTACGCAATCTGGTCGAGGTCGCACATGCCACCGTCTCCCATTTCGAGAAGCTGGCGGCGAATGGCACGCTCGAACTGGCTGATGCGCAGAAAGCGGCAAAGGAAGTGCTGCGCACGATGCGCTACGACAGGAACGAATATTTCTGGATCAATGATCTGAACGACCTCATGGTCATGCATCCGATCCGGGGTGATCTCGAAGGCAAGAAACTCGACCAGCTGAAGGATGCGAACGGAAAACTCCTCTTCGTCGAGTTCAACAGCGTCGTGAAGACAAAGGGTGCCGGCTTCGTCGATTACGTATGGGCCAAACCCGGATCCGATGCGCCGGTGCCCAAGGTGTCCTATGTGAAGGGCAGCGACGCATGGAAATGGGTCATCGGCACCGGCATCTATGTCGATGACGTCGACGCCATATTCAAGGCCAAGGCGCTGTGGCTGCTGGCGTGGGGGCTTGGCATTGGCGCCTTCATCGCGGTATCGCTGACCCTGGTCGGACGCTGGATTCTGCGTACGCTCGGGGGTGAGCCGGAGTACGCATCGCGGATTACCCGGGCCATCGCCGCGGGTGACCTGTCGAGCGATGTGAATTGTGCGCCCGGCGACACCACCAGCGTGCTGGCGGGCATGAAGGTCATGCAGCAGACGCTGCGCCAGATGATCGGGGAGATCGTCAGAGGGGCCGAACAGCTTGCTTCTGCGTCGTCCCAGATGCTGACCGCGTCGGAAGAGGTGGCCATCCAGTCGAGCCATCAGAGCGAGGCTGCATCGTCGATGGCTGCGGCCGTCGAGGAGATGACGGTCAGTATCGACCAGGTGGCCGAGAACGCGCATGAGGCGCACGCGATCACGGTTCATTCGGGCGAGCTGTCGGCCAAGGGTACGGGCGTCATTCAGAGCGCTGCGACCGAGATGCGCAACATTTCCGATGCGGTCAAATCCTCGTCGGCAATCATCCAGGACCTGGGCGAACAGTCGAACCAGATCACGTCCATCGTCAATACGATTCGCGAGATCGCCGACCAGACCAATCTGCTGGCGCTCAACGCGGCGATCGAGGCTGCACGTGCGGGCGAGCAGGGACGTGGTTTCGCGGTGGTGGCCGACGAGGTGCGCAAGCTGGCGGAGCGCACGAGCCTGTCGACGACCGAAATCGCCGGCATGGTGGACAAGATCCAGAATGGCACGCGCAACGCAGTGTCGAGCATGGAAGCCGGTGTCCGGCAGGCGGGCGCGGGCGTGGCGCTGGCGAGTCAGGCGGGCGCGTCGATCACCGAGATCCGGGACGGCGCGCAGCGCGTCATGGAAGTGGTGAACAGCATCTCCGATGCGATTCGCGAACAGGGCACGGTTTCCAGCGAGATCGCGCGCAACATCGAGCAGATCGCCCAGATGTCGGAAGAGGGCACGCGCGCGGTGCACAACACCGCAGAGGCTGCGCGCAACATGCAGAGACTCTCCAGCGGCCTGCATGCCTCGGTGAGCCGCTTCAAGATCGGCTGATTGCCCGGACGCCCTCGCTGGCGCATGTGCCAGCGATTCACCGGGTGCGCTGGCGCGCTGCTGCGGGCCGGGTGCCCGCGCAGCTCACCAGGGTTTGAATGCGAGCGGAAAACCACCGTGCGCGAAGAAGCGTGAGAGGTCGCGCAGCTCGTATTGCTGGCGCGGGCTTAGCGCGGCATGGATTGCACGTGCTGCGGCCACTGTGGCGGGTCTGAGGGGCTGCGAAGCGGTGCTGCGGATGGCAACCAGGAAGGGCACCAGGAAGGTTCGGTGAATGCGTGTCGCAGCGCCGAATACCGCGGCTGCGGCACGCAGCTCGTCGAGGCTGAAGGCGGCGCGCAAGGAGTTGTAGTAATCCTCGGTAAACAGCCTGGGCTGCCTCGCCGCATTTTCGGTGGCAAAGAAGGCCTGCGAAGCCTGTCGCCGCAGACGGCCGAAATCCACCAGATAGATGCCGCCGCCGGGCCTCAGGACACGCCGTGCCTCGCACAGGGTCTTTGACAGCGCTTCCAGACTGCCCAGATGGTGCAGCGACATGGTGGAGATCACCGCATCCACCGAGCCATCGTCGAATCCGCGCAGGGCGGTCATGTCGCCGGCGCACAGCCGGGTATTGGTGATGGCGTTGCGTGCCAGTGTTTCGCGTCCCAGGTCGAGCATCGCATCGGACGCATCGAGACCGATGAAGCGGGCGTCGGGGTTGAGTCGGGCAATGAAGGCCAGCTGGTTTGCCGGGCCGCAACCAAGGTCGAGTACGGTGGTGCCGGCGGCGATGACCACGCTGGCCTGGATCGCATGGTAAAGGTAGGTGTGGGCCAGGATGCCGTCTTCGCGCCCCGCCAGCATGAAGGCTTCGGCACTGGCGGGGTCGTCCATCACCAGCTCGGGTTCCGTGACGCGCGGCTGGCGCTGGCCTGAAAACAGGTCGAGCGCCAGATTGAGCAGCAGGGCAGGACTAGGCATCGGCGGCAGCCGTGTGGTCGCTCAGGCTCAGCCAGTGACGGCTCACATCGAGCATGCGGTTGGCGAACCCCCATTCGTTGTCGAACCACACCAGCAGGTTAACCATGCGCGGACCACAGGAACGGGTCTGGCTGCCATCGACGATGGCCGAGTGCGCATCGTGATTGAAGTCGATCGAGGCGTGGGTCTCGTCCGACCAGGCGATCAGGCCGGCAAACGGGCCTGCGGCAGCCTGCTGCAGCAAGGTGTTGATGTGCGCTGCTGACGCGTCGCGCTCGAGGGTGAGCACCATGTCGATGGCCGACACGTTGTGCGTCGGCACCCGGATCGCCTTGGCGTGCACGCGGCCGGTCAGCGCCGGAAGCAGCCGTTCCACCCCGCGCGCCAGACCGGTCGAGACCGGAATGATCGACTGCATTGCCGAGCGCGTGCGGCGAAGGTCGGTGTCGTGATAACCGTCGATCAGCGGCTGATCGTTCATCGCCGAATGCAGGGTGGTGAGCAGTACCTGCTCGATCCCGAGCTCGCGATGCAGCAGATCGAGCACCGGGACGACCGCGTTGGTGGTGCACGACGCATTCGAGACCAGACGTTCGGTGCCGGTGAGCGTCTCATCGTTGATGCCGTGCACGATCGTGGCGTCCACATCCGCGGCACTGTTGCCCGGGTGTGAAAGCAGTACGCGCCGGCAACCGGAATCGAGAAAGCGCTGCAGTGCGGCGCGGTCGCTGTACTGGCCCGAACACTCGACCACCAGATCGAGATCCAGGCCTGCCCAGTCCACGCCTTCCGGTGTGGTGGCGTGGGTGACCGCAATCATCTGATCGCCGATCAGCAGGGCGTCGTCATCGGCGACGACCCGGCCGGGAAAGCGGCCGTGGGTGGAGTCGAAGCGGGTGAGGTAGGCGATGCTGGCCAGATCGGCAGGCTCGTTGATGGCAACGACCTTGAAGCGGTCGCTGATCGACGATTCGTGAAGGGCGCGCAGAAAGCAACGGCCGATGCGACCGTAACCATTGATCGCGATGCGAAACGGGTTGGAGCGGGATGACGCCACGTTCGAGCCTGCCATGATGGGATGCGGGACAAGGGCAGGATTCTACAACCGATGCAGGGTCCGCCCCAGTTTATGGCACCCGCAAGCCCGCAGCTTCGCAACTCCGGGGGTGACTGACCTTGTTGGTCAGAGCGCAAGTGCTGCGGTTTGCTCGGCTGCTTGCGTCAGCAATGGGTGCAACTCCACCACGGTCCCCACGATGATCAGGCTGGGCGTCTGCAGCTTCGCGGCACGCACCTCGAATGGGAGCGACATCAGGGTGCTGGTGACGATGCGCTGCTGCGGCGTCGTCGCGGCATGCACGACCGCGGCTGGCGTGGTTCGCCACAGACCGTGCGCCACCAGCTCGCGACAGATGATGTCAAGCGCACCCAGGCCCATGTAGATGACGATGGTCTGATGGGGTCTGGCCAGCGCGTCCCAGTCGAGATCGACGCTGCCTTCCTTCAGGTGGCCGGTGGCAAACACCACGGTCTGTGCATGGTCACGGTGCGTCAGCGGAATGCCGGTGCTTGCCGCCATGCCTGCTGCAGCGGTGACACCGGGCACAACCTCACAGGCGATGCCGCTGGCGATCAGTGCCTGCATCTCCTCCCCGCCGCGTCCGAAAATGAAGGGATCTCCGCCCTTGAGACGAACGACCCTGAGCCCCTGAAGCGCGAGTTCCACCAGCAGCAGGTTGATCTCGTCCTGGGGCAGTGCATGCCTGCCGGCTTTCTTGCCCGCATAGATGCGCCGTGCGTCGGTGCGTGCCAGATCCAGAATGCCTTCGCCCACGAGCTGGTCATGGACGATGACATCGGCTTCGGCGATGCGCCGGGCCGCCTTCATGGTGAGCAGTTCGGGGTCGCCCGGGCCGGCGCCCACGAGGGCGACCGAGCCGGTTGCGGTGCCGGCGTGCCCGGGTTGGCGCGGTGCCGCCGGACTTGCGAAGGAGCCAGCAGATCCCCGGTTGAGGTGGATGAGCGAGGAGGACGCAGGGCGAAGCAGGGTGCTTTGGGTCATGGTCTTTATTCCCAGTCAATATCTGCTAGTTTTAGGATGACTGGACTTTATCCCTAAGTGCAGCATGGAAAATTAATTCACATCAAGGATCGCAAGTCGGCGCCGGTTCGATACTGATCGCATGATTTTTTCGTCTGTTCATGCGTTACGAAGGAGAGGGAAAATGCAGCATATGCGTTGGATTCGTCATGCCGCCGTGCTGGCTGCGCTGCCGCTGGCACTGACTGCGGCCTGGGCCGAGGAGACTCACAAGGATGTCTCGCCTGCCGAGATGAAGTACCAGGCGGGTGGCTCGCCGCTTGAGGCGGTCGAGATGTATCAGGACATCAACCCCAAGGCACCGTCGATGTCCAAGACCGAGTTCGACAAGGCCCGGCAGATCTATTTCCAGCGCTGTGCAGGCTGTCACGGCGTACTGCGCAAGGGCGCAACCGGCAAGCCGCTGACGCCCGACAAGACCCTGGCCTCGGGCACCGAGTACCTCAAGGTGTTCATCAAGTACGGCTCGCCCGCCGGGATGCCGAACTGGGGCACGTCGGGTGAGCTGACCGATGACGAAGTCGATCTGATGGCGCGCTATGTTCAGCAAACCCCGCCGCAACCGCCGGAGTTCGGCATGGCCGACATGAAGGCGACGTGGAAGGTGATCGTGCCGCCGGAGAAGCGTCCGACGAAGAAGATGAACAGCTACAACCTCGACAACATCTTCTCCACGACCCTGCGTGACAGTGGCGAAGTGGCCCTGATCGACGGCGACAGCAAGAAGATCATCAGCATCCTCAAGACCGGCTATGCCGTCCACATTTCGCGCACCTCGGCGTCCGGTCGTTACCTGTACGTAATTGGTCGCGATGCGAAGATCAACCTCATCGACCTGTGGCTGGAGAAACCCGACACCGTCGCCGAGATCCGTACCGGGCTCGAGGCCCGCTCGGTCGAAACCTCCAAGTACAAGGGTTTCGAGGACAAGTACGCGATTGCAGGCTCCTACTGGCCGCCGCAGTTCGTCATCATGGAAGGCGACACGCTCGAACCGCTCAAGATCGTCGGTACGCGCGGCATGACGGTGGACACGCAGGAATACCACCCCGAGCCGCGGGTTGCCTCCATCGTGGCTTCGCACTACAAGCCCGAGTTCGTGGTGAACGTGAAGGAAACCGGCAAGATCCTGATGGTGGATTACTCCAACATCCACGCCCTGAAGACCACTGAGATCGAGGCTGCACGCTTCCTGCACGATGGCGGGTGGGACAGCACCAAGCGCTACTTCATGGTCGCTGCCAACCAGTCGAACAAGATTGCCGCAGTGGATGCGAAGGATGGCAAGCTTGCCGGGCTGATCGACGTCGGCAAGATTCCGCACCCGGGTCGTGGCGCCAACTTCATCCATCCCAAGTATGGTCCGGTATGGGCGACCGGCCACCTCGGCGACGAAACCATTGCGCTGATCGGTACCGATCCCGAGAAGCACAAGCAGTATGCGTGGAAGATGGTCGAGTCGCTGAACGGGCAGGGCGGAGGATCGCTCTTCCTCAAGACCCACCCGAAGTCGACGAACCTGTGGGTGGACACGGCACTGAACCCCGATCCGGCGGTAAGCCAGTCGATCGCCGTGTATGACATCAACAAGCTCGACAAGGGCTTCGAGGTGTTGCCGATTGCGAAGTGGGCCGAGCTGGGTGAAGGCGCCAAGCGCGTGCTGCAGCCCGAGTACAACGTCAAGGGTGACGAGGTCTGGTTCTCCGTGTGGTCAGCCAAGAACCAGGAGTCGGCAATCGTCGTGGTCGATGACAAGACCCGCACGCTCAAGGCGGTGATCAAGGATCCGCGTCTGATCACGCCGACCGGCAAGTTCAACCTGTATAACACCCAGCACGACGTGTATTGATGCATTGAAGGCGCGACGCCGGTCGCGCTGCTCAGACGGCCAGGACTCTCGTCAGCGATTGTCCTGGCTTTTTCGTGTCTGCGGCCCACGGTCGGGGCTGGCCCCCGGCTGCCGAAGGGCACGGTTGATTCGGGTCAAGGCAGGCATGGTGCTCAGGCGTCATGCTGATCCCAGATGAAGCGCATACGGATAGCATGATGAAGCCGCCAGCACTGTTGATGCATGTTCTCGTTCTTGTCGGGCTCACCCTGATGTCCGTGTTCGCTTCGGCCACGCCGCCGCTTGCGGCCGAACGCGAACGCGTGCTGGTGCACATGGTTCGCCAGGACTGCGGCTCCTGTCATGGGCTGACGCTTGGCGGTGGGCTCGGGCCCGCGCTGACCCCCGCTGCACTTGCCGACAAACCGGTCGACGGACTGGTGGCAACCGTCATGTACGGGCGTCCCGGCACGCCGATGCCGCCGTTTCGCGGCATTCTCTCCGAACTCGAAGCGCGCTGGATCATTGATCAGCTGATGCACGGTTTTCCGGCCGATCGCGGGCTGGCGTTGCAGCGCGCAGAACGCTAGAAAGAAGCAGGAGTCGCTACATGTCGAAGGAAAACGTTCGCCTTTCCCCGCCGCTGCTATGGGGCATTCTGTTGCCGGTGATGGTGCTCCTGCTGTCGGCCTGCACCACGGCCGCGCCGGTACTGCGCGGTACCGGCGATCTTGGCGTGCTGATCGAGCGTGCCGACGGACGCGTGAAAATTGTCGATACCAGTGCGCGCGCCGTGCTCGCTCAGGTTGAAGGGCTGGGTGACCTGTCGCACGCCTCGGTGGTGTTCTCGCGCGACGCGCGCTATGCCTTCGTGTTCGGGCGCGATGGAGGCCTGAGCAAGGTCGACCTGCTGACCGGGCGCATCGTCCGGCGGATCATGCAGGCGGGCAACGCGATTGGCGGCGCGATTTCGCAGGATGGCCGCATCGTGGTGGCGCAGAACTACATGCCTGGCGGCATCAAGGCCTTCGATGCCGAAACCCTCGAGCTGGTCGCCGACGTGCCGGCGAGCTACGGCAGCGACGGTCAGCGCTCCAAGGTGGTTGGTCTGGCAGATCTGCCGGGCAACCGCTTCGTGTATTCCCTGTTCGATGCGGACGAGATCCGCGTGACCGACCTCTCCGATCCGGCACACCCGACAACGCAGCGCTTCCCCGCCGGTCGTCAGCCCTACGATGCGCTGGTGACACCCGACGGGCGCTACTACATCGCGGGCCTGTTCGGTGAGGACGGGCTGGCCATGCTCGACCTGTGGCAACCGCAGCAGGGCGTGCGCAAGATTCTCGCCGGCTACGGCAAGGGCGACGCACCATTGCCGGTGTACAAGATGCCGCACCTTCGCGGCTGGGCGATTGCGGGCGGGCGTGCCTACCTGCCCGCCATCGGCCGTCATGAAGTGCTGGTGGTGGACACCACCACCTGGCAGGAAGTGGGGCGGATTGCGGTGAAGAGCCAGCCGGTGTTCGTGATGGCGCGGCCGGACGGGCGTGAGGTGTGGGTCAACTTCGCCTTTCCCGAGAACGGCTGGGTACAGGTCATCGACACCCTGAGCCAGGATGTGGTCGATACGCTGCAGCCGGGACGCGCCATTCTGCACATGGAGTTCGCGCCCCGCGGCGAGGTCGTATGGCTGTCGTCGCGGGACGACAACCGGGTGTTCATCTACGACACGGCCAGCCACAAGCCGCTTCACAGCATTGCGGCAGCCAGTCCGAGCGGCATCTTCTTTACCAGCCGCGCGGCACGTACCGGGTTCTGAGCCATGGCACGCATCCATCCCTTGCTGCTCGACATCGACAGTGCCGAGTTTCGTCTGCTCAACGACTGGCAGCGCGGCTTTCCGCTCGTGCCGTGTCCCTTTGCCGTGATCGGCGACCGCGTCGGTCTGAGCGAGCAGGCGGTCATCGAACGCTATCTCGACTGGGTGACGTCCGGTGTGGTGAGCCGGGTGGGCGCGGTGTTCGCACCGCGTCGCCTGGGGGCGGGCGCGCTGGTGGCGCTGGCGGTGCCACCGGAACGCCTGGACGACGTCGCTGCACGCGTAAGCGCCGAGCCTGGCGTCAATCACAACTATGAGCGCGAGCACGCCTTCAATCTGTGGTTCGTCGCGTCCGCTGCCGACGATAAGGCCTTGCGGCGCATGGTCTGTTCCATCGAGGCCGATACCGGCTGCCATGCCCTCATCCTGCCGCTGGAAGAAGAATTCCATATCGATCTCGGTTTCGATCTTTCCGGACGCTGTGCGGCAGACCGGGCCGAATGCGAGTCCCGTGTGTCGGGCAGCACTGCGACGGCATGTGCCCTGCCGGAGATGGAACGCAGCCTGTTCGCCGCCCTGCAGCGCGGCTTGCCCATCATGCCCGCGCCGTGGGCTGGCGTCGGCCAGCGGGTCGGTCTGAACGAGAACATGGTGATCGAGATCGTGTCGCGTGCGCTCGAGGACGGGCTGATCCGGCGCTTCGGCGTGGTGGTTCGTCACCATGAACTCGGCATCAAGGCCAACGCCATGTGTGTGTGGGATGTGCCGGACGAACTGGCCAGCACGCTGGGCAGGCAGCTCGCACGCTATCCCGGCGTGACGCTGTGCTATCGGCGCGCACGGTCCCTTCCGCACTGGCCATACAACCTGTTCTGCATGATTCACGGCAGCGTCCGTGAAACCGTGCTTGCGCAGCGGGACGAGATCGCCCGCTCGCTCGGGCTCGATCACTTTCCGCATGCGGTGCTGTTCAGCGGACGGCGCTTCAAGCAGAGCGGCGCGCACTACCTGCCGCTGGGACCGGAGAGCGGTCATGGCTGAACACACGGCACGAGGCGCACGCGGTATCGCTGCCAGTCGTGAGCCCGACGCCGTCGACCGCCGCCTGATCAATGCACTGCAGGGCGAGTTTCCCCTTGTGGAACAACCCTATGCAGCCATCGGGACGATGCTTGGCCTGAGCGAGGACGAAGTGATCGCGCGTCTGAGCAGTCTGCTCGACGACCGCGTACTGACCCGCTTCGGGCCGATGTTCCAGATTGAGCGCATGGGCGGTGCCTTCTGTCTGGCGGCGATGTCAGTGCCCGAGGCCGACTGGGAGCGGGTGGTGGACGCCGTCAATTCCCTGCCGGCCGTGGCGCACAACTACCGCCGCACGCATGCCTTCAACATGTGGTTCGTGCTTGCAACCGCAAGCCCCGAGGGCATCGCGGATGCGGCGGCGCGCATCGAGACGCTTACCGGCTTGCCGGTACATCTGTTTCCCAAGGAAAGGGAGTACTTCGTCGAAATGAGGCTGGAGGCCTGATGACGAACGAATCGGTGAGCGGTGTCGATGCGGGAGGCGACGAACTGGATCGTCGCCTGGTACTCGCCACCCAGCAGGGCTTGCCGCTGGTGCCGCGTCCCTATGCCGAGCTCGCCAGCCAGCTTGGCTGCACCGAAGCCGTGGTGCGCGAACGTCTCGCGGCGATGCTGTCCAGCGGTGCGATCAGGCGTATCGGCGCAGTGCCCAATCACTACGCCATCGGCTATACCGCAAACGGCATGACCGTATGGGATATCGACGACGCGCTGGTGGATGAAGTCGGCGAGCTGGTGGGGGCGCTCGGTTTCATCACCCATTGCTACCGCCGGCCGCGCCAGTTGCCCGACTGGCCGTACAACCTGTTTGCGATGGTCCACGCAGGCAGCCGCGAGGCTGCTCTCGAGCGTGTCGACGAAGTGGCGGCGCTGATCCAGACCCGCTTTCCCGGCGCGTGTCGCGCGCGCGATGTCCTTTTTTCCACGGCGATTCTCAAGAAGACCGGCATCAGGCTGAGCTAGCGGCCGGTGGGGCGGATGACGCACGGCATGGCGGCCTTGGTCCGCCTGCACATCGCAGGCACATCGCAGGCGCATCTCCCCTCGGACTTTCAATGCCCGGTGATTGAACTAGACTGACAGGACGCCGCTGTCGACCTCCGCTGTTGAGCGCGTTACGTCGAACATTGTCGATCAGCCCCTGAATCACATAACGGAGAGCCAGATGACACAGGATTCCGACCAGTACGTGATGTCCCTTCAGATTCCGGACATTGAAGCCGACGCAAGAATGCTCGGACGTCAGTCCAAACGTGCAGCCATTCTTGGCGCGCCCCTGACCGCTGAAACAGACAAACCCACTGCAGCCCTCATCAAGGGGCAGGTGACTGCGTTCTCGGGGAATCTCTCCGGGCAGGACAAGCAGGACATCGAATACACCACGCTGGCGGCACAGCTCAATTCCGACATCGTGGTGCCCGACAATCAGTCGTTCGAAAGCATGCAGGCATGGTTCGCGAACTATTCCAAGGTGATGTCCAACCTCGGCTGGGTGATGTCGTTCAGCTGGGAGAAGTACAAGGCGGCCTCGCAGGGGCTGTCGGTGGATGCCGTGATCATCGAGGTGCTGACGGCTGTGGCATCGCAGAACGGGGCGGCGATCGCGAAGGCTGCGATTGATGCCATCGGCAAGCTGCCGCGGGACGGGAACCGTATCAAGCTGTTCAACAACTCCACCATGAGCGACAAGGCCGGGAAGTTTCTCCTCGGCGTGGCGAGCAAGGAGAACGAGTCGCTGTCGCTGGCCTTCGGCGCGTTTGCGCTGGACTTCAAGACGCGTGACACCACGGTGCTGTGGTTCAACTGGAAGAGCTCTGACGTCTCGATCTACAAGGATCAGAAGGTCGCGACCTTCAACCAGGATTACTACGCCAAAGGTGCGCGTGCCACGCTGGAGAAGAAGATGCGCGACCATGTCTCGGCCTACGTCGAAGATCTCGATCTTGGTTTCTAGGATAGCGGGCGGGAAGGCGTGACGGCCACGGAGCGTTACCTTGAGTCTCAGAGGGCGTACCGCGTCTCCGATAACCTGATCTTCGCCTTTGGTCAGGATGTCGCCGATGCGGCCCGCGATGCGGTGACGCTGACGACCTGGGCGGCCGAGGCACATGCGGCCCATGTCGGCGTGTCCATCGAAGCGCAGCCCGATGACTGGCTGGATACCTGCGAGAAGACGCTTGCGAAACTGGGTTGGGTCATGGTGGAGCGTGCCTGGAACACCGCGTACGAAGTGCCGGACGAAACGCAGGAGGGGGCGGCAAAGCGCATCCTGAAGCAGGCGCTTGGCGAACATCCGATGACGCGCGGACTGATCGGAAAGCTGCAGGTTGCGGGTGAATGGCCACGCCGGCCACGCTGGGCCGGGCTTGTCGAGCAGGACGCGAATGGAGTGCCGCTGCTGACATCGATCTTGCTCGTTGCGCTCCCTGCGGAACTGGTCGAACTGCCAACAGCCGCCGTGCCTGAAGCCCCGCCCCGTCATGCGTTCCGGCTCGCCATCTGGGCAGCGAGGCTCAACATGGCGATCTTCGAGACCGCACGGCCGGTGCTGTTGCGCCGGTTTCTGGAACAGGAGGAAGCCGGGAACCGTCCCTGACCGACCCACACGCACCCGGCCCGGCGTGTGCGAACGACTGGAGTGAAAACCGTTGCGGACCGACTCCCCGGAACAGATTGCCTTCGTCGAGAACCTGCCCCTTCCCGCGCCCGGGCTGGTGCATGCAGGCCGCGCCTTCGCCGGACCGCTTCGCCCTGCGATGCGGGGGTTATCGACCGCGACAAGCGATGGGCAGCAAAGTGCTTATGTTGCAAAGGGCAGCCTTGTGTCCTTCGTTGCCGGAGTTGCTCATGCCGCACGGGCCGATGTGCTGGATGCACTGCTCTTTGCGCAATTGGGGGCAGACGCACGCTTCGATCGCGAGCGCGATTTCGATCGCTGGCACCGCTTCCATATGATCATCATGGATAACGTCGGATGGACGGTGGAGGCGCGCGACTGCGACCCGCCGGCGCTCGAGCGCTTTACCATCGGCGAGCTTGGGCTGGCGCTGTTGCATGCGAATGCGAGCGGTGTCGAGCGCAGCCTTGCGCGCAGCGCGCTTGCTGCCGCGCAGCGTGGCATGCCGCCCGTATTTGACGAGAGCAGTCATTCGGCGGGTGCGGGGTGCTTTCATATCGGGACCTGTGTCCAGCTCGGCAAGCGGATCGAAACCACGCTGATGTGCATCAACTTCCATACCTCCTTGCGGGTCGCCCACCTGATGAACCAGGTGTTCGATCGGCGCACGACCAAGCTTGGCGCAAGCATTTACCGTTGCTCACTCGATCTGAGCGCGCATGCACCTGTTGCGCAGCGGATCCGGGCAAGTCTCGCAGACAACGTTGCCGTGTTCGTCCATGAGCTTGCGCTCTGAGGTGGCGTGGGGTGGTGTGCTCGTATCTGGCGCGTGGGTGGTGCTTGCGTTCCTGTTCTGCAGTGCAAGGTGGGATGGCGGCTGGAAGTCGATCGGCCCCGAGGGGGGGACGGTGCGGACCATCGCTTTCGATCGTCTTGATGCGCGGGTGATGTACGCGGGAACGCGGGAAGGCGGGGTATTCCGCTCGCTCGATGCGGCCAAGCGCTGGCAGCGGGCCAGTGCCGGGCTGGCGGGTGCGACCGTGGTGGACATCGCCGTGGGGCCACTCACGCCTTCGCGACTTTTTGCGGCGACCGACGCAAAAGGTGTGTTCCGCAGCGCAGACCGCGGTCGAACCTGGCAGCCGTGCAATGCAGGTCTGGACACGCTCGCGCTGCGCGCCATCATCGTCGACCCTGCGAACCCTTCCGGGCTGATGGTTGCGAGCTTCGGGGGCGGCGTATACCGCTCGGACGATGCCTGTGAAAGCTGGCGAGCCGATTCCGAGGGGCTGAATGATGCGTTTGTGAATGCGCTGTCCACCGATACGCGGGTGCAGGGTACCGTCTATGCGGGCACGATGGGTGGCCTCTACCGCAAGCAGGCCGGCGCCGCGCACTGGGTGGAAATCGGCATGCCGGGTTGGTTTGTGCAGGACGTGCTTGTCGACGCCGGCAGCGATGCAATTCTTGTGGCGCTGCCGGGCGAAGGCGTCGTCGTGTCCCGTGATGACGGCCGTACCTGGACTGCTGCAAACGAGGGGCTCGACGATTCCATGGTGACCGGCCTGGCGCGAGCGCCCAGCGGGGCTTTCTACGCGCAAACGCAATCGGGCGAGGTGTTCAGCTCAGGCAACGGCGCACACACCTGGCACGCCGTGGCGGCATGGACGCGTGGCTCGGAGGTCGAAACGCTCGCCATCGACGAGCGCTTGCCAGCACATGTCTTTGCGGGGACGCGGTTTGCCGGTGTGCGGATGTCGTCGGATGGGGGCGACGGGTGGCGCAGCGCCAATCGCGGGCTGCACAATCTGCAGGTCGAAACACTGCTCATCGATCAGGGGCTCAAGGCAGGCGAGCCCGCCGTCATACACGTCGGCAGCCGGTATTCTGGCGCCTTCAGATCTCTGGATGGGGGGCGCTCGTGGGAGGCGGGGCAGGGGATTGCCGACCCCTGGGTGTCTGCAATCGTCGCCGATCCGGTGGACCATTTCAGGGTTCATGCAGTGAGCGGTGGAGGGCGTGTTTTCATGTCCCGCGACCGAGGCAGAAACTGGCATGTCGTGGGTCAGGGCGTGGGGTCCGGCCTGTTTTCGCTGGCAGTTCATCCCCGGCACGAGGGCGTCATGCTTGCAGGTGGTGCCAGCGGTGAGTTGTTCGGCACACAGGATGGCGGTGAGCACTGGCGCGTCGTGGGTGAGATCGGCGGCGCGATCATCAGACACATCGTGTTCGATCCTCAGCACCTCGATACCGTCTATGTCGGCACCAGCAAAGGCATCTTCAAGCGCGCTGCGGGTGGGGCGGTCTGGTTGGCGGTCAATATCGGCTTGCGGCAGCTCGATATACAGGCGCTGGCAATCGATCCGCTCAGTCCTGCGGTCATCTACGCGGCAAGCAACGGCGGCGGTGTTCATCGGTCTTCGGACGGGGGGTTGCACTGGCTGCCGCTCAATGAGGGCCTCATCGATCCCTTCATCCAGACCATCGCATTCGACCCGCAGGCCCCGGCGACGCTATATGCAGGCGGGCGGTCGGGACGCATCTTCCGCTCGGATGATGCCGGTCTGCACTGGCGGATCATCAACAGCGGTGCGGATCTGCCCCCGATCACCGTGCTCGCGGTCGATCCGGTGGCGCCGCGAAGAGTCTATGCTGCGACCGCCGGCAACAGCGTGGTGGTCGAGACCCAGATCAGCGGGTGGGCAAGGCTTGCCGGACTGATCGCATTGATCGCCCTTGCAGCTTCGTTAGTGCGAAATGGCGGGAGCACGTCATCAGCGTCGCAAACCGACTGATGGAGATCAAGCGGCTTTCAGCCGAAAGCGCCGGTTTGGCCGCGCGCTTTCGCGCTGGACGGGATATGGCTCCGTTCAGCCTGCCGTTTCTCATCGCACTGCGCCGGCGCAGGGGAACCTGACTCCGGTCAATCAACTCCGGCCAATCAACTCCGGTCAATCAATGCCGATCGCAGGGCTCGGGCGCGACGGCCATCGCGAAATTGTTCTTTCCGGTCCGCTTGACCTCGTACATGTTCGCGTCCGCCAGTTCGAACAGCGTGGCCCGGTCGGTACCATCACGTGGCGCACAGGCAATCCCGATACTGGCACCGACGCGCACTGCCGTCCCGCCGCTCAGGATGACGGGTTCGCACAACACGGACAGCAGATTGGCCACGGTTGCGCTCAGCGTCAGCTCCAGGGGGCCGACATCGCGCAAGGCCACCAAGAACTCGTCCCCGCCGAGCCGCCCGGCCAGATCGGTGGAGCGCCGGACCACTGCGTTCATGCGTTCGGCGCAGACCTTCAGCACTTGGTCGCCGGCTTCATGGCCGTGCTCATCATTGACTTGCTTGAAGCCGTCGAGATCGATGCACAGCACGCTCAAAGCGGAGCCATCCGCGACGGCGCCGCCAATCAAGGAGCCGATCTCATCGCGGCGGTGGCGGGCAGGGGTGTACAGACGCTCTGTGGAACCGGGCGTCATCGCGCGCATGTTCCGCGCCAGCTTGATGATGGGTTGCGATATGAGTACCGCCACTGCGCCGCACAGCAGCAGTGCAAGCAGCACGGCCTGGCCGATCATCATGGCTGCCAGCAACAAGGCCTCTTGTCGGGCAATGCCATTGACCCGCGTCTGGTTGGCCCGAATTACAAACACGCCGACCGATTCACTCTCGTCGAACGGCGAACTCAAAAGGCGTTCGGCATGCATGGGCTCGATGTCGTCAGACACTTCAGGGGGCGGGCCATCGGGCAGCCGGACCAAGGTCTCGCCGCGTGCCGAGCGAACCTCGACCGAGGCCACCAGAGGGTTGCGCATCAGCCCGTCGGCGACTTCACGCAACAAAAGCGTCGCCGGCATAGGCTCCGATCGCAACCGTTTTCTCGACTGCCTGTGCCAGATCCGAAAGGGTGGAAATGCTGGTGCGGACCGCGCGCTGGTGTCCAAGGACGAAGGCCAGTGCGCCCGCAGCAACCGAAAAGACGACAGCGCCAAGCACGATTGTCTGCATGAGACGCGCCTGCAGCCCGCCGGTCCGGTTGATCGCGTCGTCCCCTCTCATCAGGACGGTCCCTTCAATATCAGTACCGTGCGTACGTCCTTGTGTGCGGGCTCCCGGGTCACCCAGCCCAATGCGCTGGGATTGCGTTTTACGATGTCAATCACGGCTTCTTCGTTGGGCAGGGGTTGCGGCGGCATGCTTTGCCCGGAGAACATCAGGCGCGACCAATAGCTGTTAACCTGCGCAGGCTCCCAGCTGGTCAGGGCACGATAGAACGCGGCACGTTTCGGATCGTCGCGCGGCAGATCGAAGACAAGTGCAAAGCCCCCGTTCGGAAACGCCCGGCTGCGCCCCATGAACAGGTCGACTGCCTCTTTCAGCGTCAATGCATGTACTGGATTGCTGCTTTGCACAATCAGAAAGAAGTCGGCTCGTGAATGCACGGCCTGCAAGATCGTGGCAGCGAACAGTAGAGAGAGGACAAGTCTGCACATGGGCGACTTCAGAAGATGAAGTCCAGTGCTACGCTCATCACGTTGGCGTGGCCGGAATCCAGCGTTGCGTTTGACCATAACCTGCCGCCGTTTGCATCGATCCGGACGTGATCCCACTGCACCTTGAGCGACATTTGCGGGTCCGGATCCCAGCGCAGCCCCAGTGACAGGGGTTGCTGGTTTGCTCCCGAGGCATTGCGGGCATAGGCCGCAGACGACGCCAGAATCTGGGCCTGCTGTGCAGCCGCAGGGTCGAGGACCGGCGTCAGGGCCGAGGCCCAGTCGGGCGTTGCCACCGGCAAGCCGGGGGTACGGATACGACTGACCCCACCCGATAGTGTGACCGACCCGAATCGGCGTCCGACACCGGCATAACCCGCGACAAACCGTGACGTCGGATGACCGGAAACCTTGGTGAGTTCCAGTGTCCACTGCCAGTCCCGCACCTCGTAGTTCAGGCCAAGGGACTGGTAGATCGTGTGATCGCCCTTGTTGTCGAGACTGGCGGCCAGCTCGCGCGCCTGGGCCGCGACCTCTGGTACAGGTACGGCTGTCATCGCATCCAGGCCATCAATCAGAGGCCGGAGTTCCGGCGCATTGCTGGAAAAACCGGTACGGGCGAAGCCTAGCCGCACGGTCAAACCGTCCGACTCACGTGACACCGTGACACCAAACACCGGGTTTGCCCCGACGCGGCCGTCGACGGCGAGGCCACCGCTCACGGATCTTCCTGCGAACGCCTTGAGCCGCCAGCGACTGTTGTCAAACCGCAGATCCCGGCTGACATCGATGCCGTCGAGCGATACCGGGAGCGACCCGTAGAATTCAACCGGAGGACGCACGAAACGGTAGGCAAAACCGACATTGCGATAATCCGACAACAGGAATGAATCGATATTCACCCGTCCGATACGCACGAGCACATCGGGTTGCGGACGATAGGCTGCGAATGCCCACTCGATGTTGTCGCCAAGGGGCGCGCAGGAAGAGCGACGGGCCGCAACGATCTGACCTACAAGCTCGAACTGAGGCGTAGGCGAATAATCGATCTGTACGCCGAGACGCGAATCGATATTCAGACAGGTCGCGGACCCTCAGCCGATCAGTCAGCTCGAACTGTCTCCAAGTAACAATGAAGCCTCGTTGCGAAAGGCATAAAGTTGAAGGAAAGAACGTTCAAGATTGCTTGTTGGAGTATCCATTGCGTTTCAGTCTTAGCCAATTCGGGAATCCGTAGCGGAGGATCCCGCAAAGCCATCTCGGACTGGTGCCGTGCTGACGTACGGTGCCACCCCCGCGAGGTCACGGTCTGGTCATCTGCGATCAGCGGAAGTCTGATCCACGGAGGACCCAGTATTCGATCGCGAGCCCGTAGGTAATATGGCTTTTGCATGAAATCGTCGAAGCAGGCGTTGGCGGGACGCTTCAGTTCCCAATACGGGCAATGGCGAGGTTTACCCCACACGCAGGAAGCGCTCTAGGCTCATTTTTCTGCACAATCAATATTCAGTTCTGGGGAAGTCTGCCGTTTACGTAGTCAAGGCCAAACGCAATCTGCAGTCGAATGGCTGGAAGCTGTCCTCACGCAGATCCGGCGCTGGTCTTCAAGGCGCAAAGTTACGGCACAGTAGTGCTGCGAAGCTGACAGGAACATAGAATGCTGAACAATTTTCAATCGTTGAAAGCTCGTCTTCTGCTGCTTGGACTGGTCAGCTTTCTCGGCGTGGTCGTACTGGCAGGCGCAACGCTCTGGTATTCGCAGCGAAGCAAGGCACACCTCCTGGAGTTTGTCGATCAGTCTGTCGCGCTGAATCGCAGTGCCACCGTCACCTACGCGAACGGCTTGCAGATGGGGCAGGCGCTAAGGAACATCATTCTCGACCCGGCCAACAAGAAGGGGTATGACAACTACAGCAATGCGGGCGAAATCTTCAACACGGAGATCGTACGTTTGCTCGAACTCATGAGAAAGGAAACCACGGAAGCCAGCAAAGCGGATGAGCTTGAAGCGCGCATCGCGGAGTGGCGGCCCTTGCAGTTCGAGGTTCTTGAGTTGGCCAAGGGCGGTCAGGTCAGCGAGGCTATCGCCTTCCTTTCGCCCAGGGAGACGCCGGCGTGGCGCGCTGTTCGAGCGTTATTGCTGGACCAGGTAAAGCAAAGCGAGAAGCAGGCTGAGCTGAAACGGATTGAACTGGTTTCCGTCCTCAACGCGTCAATAACGAGCGCCATCGCAGTAAGCGGTCTTGTTCTGGTGTTAGTGGTCCTGTTCACGATCTTTGTAGGGCGCGGTGTTTTTCGTCAGGTTGGCGCGGAGCCTGAGTTCACCGCCACGGCTTTAAGTCGCATTGCCGGAGGTGACCTTACACATGAGATCGAGCTTGGCAGCGCAGACCCGAAAAGCATTCTGGCAGCAGCGCACGCAATGCAGACGCACTTGCGTGAGCTGATCAACAAGATTGTCCTCAGCTCGGAAGCGGTGCTGAAAACCAGCGATAGTCTTCGGAGCAATTCAACGAACATCTCGCTGAGAACAGAGGAACAGAGCTCGGCAACCTCGGCGATTGCGGCCGCCGTTGAGCAACTGACGGTCAGTATTGGGGTCATGTCAGAGCATGCGGCCCAGGCCGCTACGCTATCGCTGGATGCTGAAGAGAAAGTCCGCGAAGGCCTTAACGGGGTTACTGCGACCACTGGCACAATAAGCAGGGTGGCCAACAGCATGATCCAGTCGTCGGCCATGATGGACGAGCTGAGCTCGAAGGTTGACGGCATCAATGGCATTGCCAGGACGATTCGGGACATTGCTGATCAAACGAATCTTCTCGCACTCAACGCGGCTATTGAGGCCGCGCGCGCAGGTGAGCAGGGCCGGGGCTTTGCAGTTGTAGCAGATGAGGTCAGGAAGCTTGCTGAACGGACAACCGCCTCTACGCTCGAAATTTCGACGATGATCACTGGCGTACAGAACAGCACTAAAGTGGCGCAGGAGAATCTGTCACTCACTCAACGCCTGGCACTCGAGGGCGCCCAATACACTGAGGAGGTTCAATCGTCGGTGCTGGGTCTCAATCAAGCCACAAGCTCGGTTCGCGATGCTGTCGATTCAATCAAGCTTGCGTTGCAGGAACAAAGCGCAGCCAGCACCGATATTGCACAGCGTATTGAGCAGATTGCCCAGGATACCGAAGAGGTTCACCTGTCGACGGCGAATTCCAGTGAGCGTGCGCAGGAGCTGGTCGAACTGGCACACATGCTGCGAGAACAAGTCAGTCGGTTCAGGACAGCGTAGGGCTGCAGCGTTTCAATCGGACCGCATCACGCCGGCTCTTGAGCGGTTCCCGCATCCGTTCGACATCGGATCCGGCGCCGGCCGGACCTGTGCAGCACCCGCCGACAATGCCTGCTGTCTTGGCGGCCGTATCCGGCAGCATCAACGTGTGTCCGCGGCTCGGGCGACGGGGCATCGTGCCAGGCGCCTCCCGTCTTCAGCGCCGCAGAGGCTGGCCGGGCCCGTTCTGAGTGCCCGCTGGCCCCATATTCCCTGCGCTGTGGATCCAGCCGTTTTCCTTCGGTGTGCCTAATATCCATGTCATCACGATGAGATTGCTGCTTCCTGCGGCTCCTCGTTGCCGACCCGGCATATTCTGAAGGAATCTCGATGACCTGCGTCGAACCCCCGCTCGATGACTGCTTTCGTTTGGGTTACAAGCCCGCCCGGAGCTGGCACGGCACCTGGCGTATGCACGACGCCTGTCTTCCGCTGAATCCGGCTGGCCCGCGCGCCTTGAGGCTGGCATGAACAATCAAGCACTCAGCGGTCGCGATCTGGCGGCGGCACTCGCGGTGGTGGTGATCTGGGGCCTCAATTTCGTTGCCATGAAACTGGCATTGCGTGACTTCACTCCGTGGCAGCTCGGAGCTGCACGTTATGTGTTTGCACTCGTGCCGCTCATCTTCTTCGTCCCCCGGCCCAAGGTGCCGTGGCGCTGGCTTGCCGCTTACGGTCTGGCTCAGGGCGTCGGGCAGTTCGGACTGCTGTTCCTCGGCTTTGAGCTCGGGATGAGCTCGGCCCTGGCGTCGGTGCTGATGCAGACGCAGGTGTTCTTTACCACCATCATCGGCTACTTCCTGCTCAAGGAGCGGCTGACGCGCCAGATCACCGGTGGTCTGGTCTTCGCTGGTCTGGGGCTGCTGTGTTTCGCGATGAGCTTCCTCGCCGCGCATGATGTGACGGCCACGCAGATGACCATCAGCGGCTTCGTGCTGACGCTGAGCGCTGCCGCGATGTGGGGCGTGTCGAACATCGTTGCCCGCAACCTGCAGCGCAGCAGCCCGGGCTACAACCCGTTCCAGTTCGTCGTCTGGTCGAGCCTGACGCCGATCATTCCGTTCGTGATGATGAGCTGGGCATTCGACCCCGCCGAGGCGCAGTCGAACTGGACCAATGCCTCCGTGACCGGCTGGCTCGGCGTGGCCTACCTGGGCTGGCTCGCCACCATCACCGCATACGGGCTATGGACCCACCTCCTGAAGCGTCATCCGGCCAATCGCGTCGCACCTTTCAGCCTCGGTGTCCCGGTGATCGGCCTCGTGGCCGGCATGCTGACCTTTGGCGAGACGATCGGCCTGTGGCAGGCGGTCGGCGTGGCCTTCATCGGGCTCTCGCTGTTCGTGGTGATGTTCGGCGCCAGAGTGCTGAAGTACGTCCAGCTCCGTTCCTGAAGGACGCCCTGCTGCCGGATGCGGGTGATGTGCGCGCAGTTGCGCACTGCCCGCGTCACCTGGCCCCTGCCTGCGGCAGTTGCCCCTCCCTGCGGCAGCTGACCCATCTCGCCGCCAGATCCCTGCCGGTCTCGACGAAAGCTGTCATGGCCGGCGTTGCCTGATCGAGACTGCGAACGGCCAGGCTTACCGCACTCTTCCGCGCCAATGGATGCGCAGCCGGAATCCGCCACCTCCACAAGAATGTTCAGCTGGGTAAAGGTTACTCGGGGTCACTCGGGGATGATCCGCTGCGGGATGAGCAAGAGCGCATTCATTCAAGCGTCCGGATAAGTAATAGGATGTCGATCCGGCCAATGTGCTTCCGACTCCATTCACTACCGTACGATCATGAAGACCGACGTGTCATGTCCTTCGCCGCTGCCGGCAATCGCCATCGAGTCCACGCCCGAACTGCCTGCCCCAGGGCTTGCTGAAGGCGTCAGCCTGTGGGTGTATGTCAAGCTGGTCATGGTGGCGCTGTTCTGGGGCGGCACCTTCATCGCGGGGCGGGTGCTTGCCCAGGAGATGCCGCTGATGGCGGCGGCAACGGGGCGGTTTGCGATTGCGGTGGTGTTGTTGCTGCTCGTGGCGTGGAAGCTCGAGGGTGGTCTGCCCCGGCTGCGCGGGTCGCAGATCGTGGTGACCGCTGCACTCGGGTTCACCGGGATCTTTCTTTACAATGTCTGCTTTCTGGCGGCGCTTTCACACATGCCGGCGGGGCGGACGGCCTTGCTGGTCGCGCTGAACCCGATTGCGACCGCCGTGTTTGCCAGTCTCCTGTTTCACGAGCGCCTGGGCCGCGTCAAATGGCTCGGCTTCGGCATCGCTTTTGTGGGCGCCGCAGTCGTCATTACCCGCGGCGAGCTGCTGACCGTGGCATACGATCTGGGACGTTCGATCGGAACGGGTGAAACGCTCATGTTCATCGCGGTGATGAACTGGGCCGCATACACGCTGATCGGGCGCAAGGCGCTCAAGGATCTGAGCCCGGTTGCGGCGACGACGTATGCGGCGATGTGGGGGCTGGCCTTTCTGTCGATTGGCGCCGCGTGGGAGTTCAGGGCGAGTGAATGGCACGCCTTCGGATGGGAGGTGTGGGGCGCAATGGCCTACCTTGGGGTGTTCGGCACGGTGGTGGGTTTCGTCTGGTATTACGAAGGGATCAAGGCCATCGGCGCGTCCCGTGCGGCGGTCTTTACCAATCTGGTGCCCGCTTTCGGGGTCATTCTGGGGGCCCTGGTGCTGGGCGAGACGATCCTGATATCCATGGTGGTCGGTGGTGCGCTGGCGGCGATCGGCGTAACCCTCGCAAACCGGGCGAGGACCTAGGCCGTGCCGGCTGCGACTGCGACTGCCACTGCGATCAGCGTGCCGCCGTGTCATCGACGGACGGCAGCTCCAGCGCGCGTGCGGCACCGGTGACGAGATCCCGCGAGAACTGCGCCATCACCGAGGACTGAACCTGCCAGTGGTGCCAGTACAGCTCGACGGTCTCCTGCTGCGTGGGCGCGAGATCGACGAGGCTGCCTGCTGCAAGCGCATCGACGACCTGAATCTCAGGCACGAAGCCGTAGCCCAGCGCGTTCTTCGCAAACGCGAGGAAACCCTCGGATGAGGGGACGACGTGGTAGGGATAGTGGCCGGCGTCGAGACCGAACTGGTTGCGCAGGAAGAGATCGTGCATGTCGTCGTTGCGGCCATAGACGATGGCCGGTGCGCGCCCGAGTGCAGCCCGGGTGAGGCCCGAAGGAAAGTGTCTGGCGCGAAACTCGGGTGAGGCGACGCACAGGTAGCGCATCACGCCGAGTCGCATCACTGCGCAACCGCGCATCGGGTCGGCGCGGGTGCTCACACAACCGAGTACGTCGCCGTTTGCCAGCAGTGCGTGTGTGTGGTCCTGGTCATCGACCACGCAGTCGAGCACCAGGCGTTCTTCCCGCACCACGTGTTCGACCGCGGGCAGGAACCAGGTCGCCAGGCTGTCCGCATTGATCCCGATCGGCAGGCGCAGTGGCTGCCCCTTGGCGCCCGGGTGCAAGGCACGCTGGGCTTCGGCCTCGACCAGCCTGAGCTGGGTCAGATAGGGCAGCAGGCGGCGGCCGGCCGGGGTCGGCTGCACAGGCTTGCTGCGCACCAGCAGCGCCTGCCCGAGCTCTGCCTCGAGCAGCTTCACCCGTTGCGAAACCGCAGACTGGGTCAGGTTGAGATGGCGCGCAGCGCGCTCGAAGCCACCTTCCTTGAGTACCGCCTCGAAAGCTTGCAGACGCAGGTCTAACATTAGAAAAAATCATATAAAACGATATTTAACGATATTACTTATTTTATGGTCCGGGTGCATCTACATTTCATGCACCCAGACCGATCCGGCGACGTGGCACAGGCGGCCTGGGATTCACTGGAGCTTGATCATGAATGCCGGCTTTCTGAACGGGTTTATGCTGACCCTCGGACTCATCATGGCCATCGGCGCACAGAACGCACATGTGCTGCGTCAGGGGCTGCGTGGCGAACATGTGCTGCTCACGGTCGTGGTGTCGGTCCTGTGTGACGTCAGCCTGATTCTGCTCGGCATGAACGGGCTGGGTGCAGTGTTCTCGGCCAATCCCGACTGGATGGAGGCAGCCCGCTACGGCGGCGCGGCTTTCCTCGGCTGGTACGGGCTGCGTTCGCTGCGCTCGGCACTTGCGGGTGGCAGCCTGCAGGCGGACGCCGGTCAGCGTCGCCGCCTGACCTGGCGCCAGGCACTGCTGACGGCTGCCGGCTTCAGTCTGCTCAATCCGCATGCCTATCTCGATACCGTGGTGTTGCTGGGTTCAATTGGCAACAGCCAGGCGGCGGAATTGCGTCCGTTGTTCACTGCGGGTGCGATTGCCGGTTCGGTGTGCTGGTTCGTGCTGCTGGGCTACGGCGCAAGGTTGCTGGCCCCGGTGTTCAGGCGCCCGCGCGCATGGCAGGTTCTCGATGGCGGCGTGGCGCTGATGCTGTGGAGCATCGCTGCGTGGCTGATCCTGTCTGCCTGAGCTCGCCTATTTCACCAGCGAACTGGTGCTCAACAGCAGCAGCACGAGCAGGCTCAGACAGAACGACAGGGCTTGCCAGAACACCAGCGGATTGCGTTCGATGAGCGGCGGCGGCCCCTTGCCCAGCAGCGTGTTGTTGGGGTGCCTGAGGTCGTAGATGAATTCGGAAAGTTCCTGGTAGCGCTTGTTCGGGTCCGGGTGAACGGCCTTGGCGAGGACGGGGTCAATCCAGGCAGGATTCTCGCGGTAGTCGTCCAGCACCGAGGCGTACTTCAGCTTTCGCTGCGCGGCCTTGCTGCGGGTTTTTGCCACCTCGGCGCCGTAGGGCAGGCGGTCGCTCAGCATCTGGTAAGTGATCACGCCAAGTGAGAACAGGTCAGCGCAGGGCGTACCTGCTTCGCCGAGAAAGTATTCCGGCGCGGTGTACTGGGCGGTGCCGAGAATGTGTGGCTGCAGCGTCGTCGTTTCCGATTCGATCAGGCCGGCCACGCGCGTCGCACCGAAATCGATGATCTTCACCGTGCCGGCCTTGTCGATCATGATGTTGTTCGGGCGCAGATCCTGGTGCAGCATCTCCATGCGATGGAAGGCGAGCAGGCCTTTCGCGATCTGTTCGACGATGTTGCGCACGGTTTCGATCGGTGGCGCCGGGTTGTCGATCATCCATTGCGCCAGCGTCTGGCCTTCGATGAACTCGGTGACGACATAGAGCGCGGTGCGCTGCCGCTTCAGCGTGCTGGGTTTGAGGACGTGCGCGCTGTTGATGCGGCGCGCGATCCATTCTTCCAGCATGAATCTCTCCAGATAGGCGGGGTCGCCCCGCAGATCGACCGAAGGGATCTTGATCGCCACCCGTGCGGCGCTGTCGCCGTCCTCGGCGAGGTAGATGTGGCTGCGGCTGTTGCCGTGTATTTCGCGAATGATCCGGTAGCCGTCGAACAGCATGCGCGGCTGGAGGATGGGGGCGGGTGGCAGGTCAAGCCATTGCTGCCTGTGTTCGGCCGCTGTCCCGTCGGGCACGGTGTCGACGCGTGCGATCTGTATCGTCAGGTTGTCCGTGCTGCCGCGGTTGAAGGCTTCTTCAGCGATGCATCGCGCCGCTGCGTCGATATCCATCGCGGCTTCGCTGATGGCGTCGACGATGAACCGGGGCGAGGCGAATTCGTACACTCCGTCGGTGGCCAGAACGAAGATGTCGCCCTCTTTCACTGCCAGGCGCTGATAGTCGATATCCAGTTGTGCGGAAATCCCGAGGGCGCGGGCGAGGTAGTGTGTGTCGTGCGACACGACGATCCGATGGTCGTCGGTGAGTTGTTCGAGATTCGAGTCCCGCAGGCGGTAGATCCGGCTGTCGCCGATATGGAAGATGTGGGCCGTTGCGGACTTGATGATCAGGGCGCTGAGCGTGCACACATAACCACGGTCGCCGTCGTAACGGTAGGGGCTCTGGCGGGTCTGCGCGTACAGCCAGGAGTTGGTCGCTTCGAGCACGCGCTGTGCAGCGGTCCTGACCGTCCATGCTTCCGAGGTACAGTAGTAATCGTCAAGAAAGCTCCGGACCGCGGCTGCGCTGGCGACGTGGCTGACATCGCTGCTGCTGATGCCGTCAGCCAGGGCGATGGCGATGCCCTTCGTGTTCAGCAGGGGACCGTCAGGGATGCTCAGGCCATGAAAATCCTGGTTGATTCCCTTGCGCCCCTTGTCGGAGTACTGGCCGGTGCTCAGCGAGAGTGTGCTCGACATCTGTGATGGGCAAGGGCCCCGCGAACTGCGGGGCCCGTGTGCCGGATGATGGTTCAGGCAGCGCTGCGCTTGGGGGCGGTGCGCACGTGGGTGGAGTAGAGCGTGAGCCCGACGAAGGCGAGGCCGCCGACCAGGTTGCCGACGACGGTCGGGATTTCGTTCCACACCAGGTAGTCGTAGATCGAGAAGTTGCCGCCGAGCATCAGGCCGGACGGGAACAGGAACATGTTTACGATCGAATGCTCGAAGCCCATGTAGAAGAACAGCATGATCGGCATCCACATGCCGATGACCTTGCCCGATACGCTGGTCGACATCATCGCGGCGACAACGCCGGTCGATACCATCCAGTTGCACAGCACGCCGCGGATGAACAGCGTCAGCATGCCCGCTGCCCCGTGCTCGGCATATCCGACGGTGCGGCCTTCGCCGATATGGCCGATCTTCTGGCCGACAATGTTGGGTGCTTCGGAGAAGCCGAAGGTGAAGATGATCGCCATCATCACCGCGACGGTCAGTGCGCCGGCGAAGTTGCCGACGAATACCAGGCCCCAGTTGCGCAACACGCCATTGACGGTGACGCCAGGGCGTTTGTCGATGAGGGCGAGCGGGCACAGCGTGAACACGCCGGTGAGCAGATCGAAGCCCAGCAGATACAACAGGCAGAAGCCAACCGGGAACAGCATGGCGCCGGCAAGCGCATTTCCCGTCTGCACGGTGATGGTGACCGCGAAGGCCGCGGCCAGCGCAAGAATGGCGCCGGCCATGTAGGCGCGGACCAGTGTGTCGCGAGTCGACATGAAGATCTTCGACTCTCCTGCGTCAACCATCTTGGTGACGAATTCTGCGGGCGCGATATATGACATGATTTTCCCCTGGGTGAGTGGTGAGCAAGCCGTGTGAACGCAAAAAGGCGTCCATCTCCACGCCCTCGGAAACGAAGGATGGAAATGGACGCCGTTGTCCATTTGCTGCGCTGATTCAGGTTGATGCCCTGTTGCACATGCCTCAGGCCGCCGTTGGCCCGAGTTGATCTATGAAAAGCATGTAGCGTGCCAGCATGGAAAAGCCCATGAATCCTCGGTTCCTGCCTTCATCGCCCGGTTCTGAAGCGCTTTTTCTCCCCTGATTGGGGCGCGGGCGGCGCGAGTTGCCTGATTTTGGTGCAATGCAAAAAACGTGCGGCGAAAGGGGATCGGGCCCCTTGCTTGACCCGCATCATTTATTGTCATGTCGTGGTGCGGTGTAATCCGGGGAACCAGGAGGCCAGACCGTCATGTTCCGCATATCCCAGTTCATCCGCGAGCTTGATCATCCCACCCCGGTTGCGCCCCGGCGCAATCCGCCAGGGCCGGTCGTCATCTGGAACCTGATCCGGCGCTGCAACCTGACCTGCAAGCACTGTTACTCGATTTCTGCGGATACGGACTTCGCCGGGGAGTTGTCTACCGGTGAGGTGTTCCGGGTGATGGGCGACCTCAAGGCGGCGCGGGTGCCGGTGCTGATCCTGTCGGGCGGTGAGCCGCTGCTGCGAGCGGACATCTTCGACATTGCCCGTCGTGCCAAGGAGATGGGTTTCTATGTTGCCCTGTCGTCCAATGGCACGCTGATCAACGAAGGCAATATCGACGCGATCGACGACATCGGTTTCGACTACGTCGGCGTCAGTCTCGACGGCATTGCCGACACCCATGACCGCTTCCGGCGCAAGGCCGGCGCATTCGATGCTTCGATTGCGGGCATCCGTCTGTGCGTTGAGCGCGGGATCAAGGTCGGCGTGCGCTACACCATGACCGAGGACAACGCCCACGACCTGCACGGACTGCTGCGACTGGTGGAGGAGGAGGCGATCGACAAGTTCTACTTCTCCCACCTCAATTACGCCGGACGCGGCAACAAGCACCGTGGCGACGACGCCCAGCACCGTACCACCCGCGACGCCATGGAGCTTCTGTTCGAAACCTGTCTCGAACTTCACCAGCGCGGCATCGAGAAGGACTTCGTGACCGGAAACAACGACGCCGATGGCGTGTTCCTGCTGCACTGGGTGCGGCGCCGCTTTCCGCAGCATGCCGAACACATCGAGGGCAAGCTGCGCCAGTGGGGCGGCAACGCCAGCGGCGTGAATGTCGCGAACATCGACAATCTCGGCGTGGTTCACCCGGACACCATGTGGTGGCACATCCCCCTGGGCAATGTGCGGGAGCGGGCCTTTGGCGAGATCTGGAACGATCTGTCGAATCCGTTGCTGGTCGGGCTCAAACCGCATCCGCGCAAGCTCGAGGGGCGGTGCGGAGCCTGCAGGTATCTCGACATCTGCAATGGCAGTTCGCGCGTGCGTGCGGAACAGATCACCGGCAACCCGTGGGCGGAAGACCCCGCGTGCTATCTGAGCGATGCGGAGATCGGCGTGGATGCGGCGGACTACGGCTCCGTGCGTGTGCTCAACACGCCATGGACGCGGATCGAGAAGGTGGGCTCATGATGCGCCTGCCGACATCGATTGCAGCCGTGCTGATCGCACTGGCACTGCCGGCCTGGGCCGATGAGGGGGCGCCGGCCACCGCCCGGAACTACCAACAGCATTGCGCGGCCTGTCATGCGGCGGATCGTCTGGGCAGCATGGGCCCGGCGCTGCTGCCCGACAATCTCGCCCGGCTGCGCAAGGGGGAGGCGGTCAAGGTCATCACAGGCGGGCGCGCAGCCACCCAGATGCCCGCGTTTGCCGAGCTCCTGAGCAAGGACGAGATCGCCGCCCTTGCCGAATGGATCTACACGCCGGTCACGCCGGCGCCCAAATGGACCGAGTCCGACATCCGCGCCTCGCGCATCCAGCACACCGACCCCGCGACGCTGTCGCCGACGCCGGTGTTCAGCGCCGATTCGCTCAACCTCTTTCTGGTGGTGGAAACCGGCGACCATCACGTGTCGGTTCTCGACGGCGACAGGCTCGAACCCATCTACCGCTTCCAGTCCCGCTTCGCCCTGCATGGCGGACCGAAGTTCACTGCCGACGGGCGTTATGTGTTCTTCGCCTCGCGGGATGGCTGGATCACCAAGTTCGATCTGTGGAATCTGAAAGTCATCGCCGAAGTGCGCGCGGGCATCAACACCCGCAACGTGGCGGTGTCGTCCGACGGGCGCTTCGTGATCGCGGCCAACTACCTGCCGCAGGATCTGGTGCTGTTCGACGCCGAGCTCAATCTGGTCAAGGTGATGGATGCGACGACGCTCGACGGCAGTCGCAGCTCGCGTGTCTCGGCAGTCTATGACGCCGCACCGCGCAAGAGCTTTGTCGCTGCAATGAAGGACATTCCCGAACTGTGGGAGATCAGCTACGACGAGAACGCCGAGCCCATCTACGACGGCTATGTGCACGACTACCGCATGAAGGAGGGCGTGGCCAAGCCCGGCTTCCTCAACGCCCGTCGCACACCGCTGGAGGATGTACTCGACGACTTCTACTTCGATCAGGATTACCGTCAGGTGATGGGTGCCTCGCGCAAGGGCGAGGGGCAGGTGGTGAATCTGGATGCACGGCGCAAGGTGGCCAGTCTGCCGCTGGACGGCATGCCGCACCTCGGGTCGGGCATCACCTGGGCATGGCACGACGCCAGCGGCATCGAGCGCACGGTGATGGCGAGCACCAACCTCAAGTCGGGCGAGGTTACGGTGATCGACATGAAGACCTGGGAGGTCGTCCGCCGCATCCCGACCCGCGGCCCGGGATTCTTCCTGCGCAGCCATGAGAACAGCCGCTACGCCTTTGTCGATTCGATGATGAGCCGCGAGGCGAGCCACATCCTGCAGGTGATCGACAAGCAGACGCTGGAAGTGGTGAAGGAGATCACCGCCGAACCGGGTCAGACCCTTGCCCACATCGAATTCACCCGGGATGGTCGTTACGCACTGGCCAGCCTGTGGGAGCAGGACGGCGCCATCGTCGTGCTCGACGCGCTCACGCTCGACGAGGTGAAGCGGCTGCCGATGAAGAAGCCGGTGGGCAAGTACAACGTGTGGAACAAGATCAGCCGCGACGAGGGCACCAGCCACTAGCGTGCCGATGCGGCAGGCGCACCCTCGGGCATCGCGTGAACGCGTGCGGCAGGGCGGCACTGCGTGTGTGCAGTATCGAATGCGGGTATGCGCAGCATATTCGTCTTAAACTGCATGCCCGAACAATACCGCGGACCGTTTCATGGAAAAGACTCTCGCCGCCGACGCTGCGCTTGCCGATGCAGCGCCGGGGCCTGTGCACGATGCGCTGAGCAACACCACCTTCGTGGTGATCGCTGCGATCAGCTTCTCGCATCTGCTCAACGACATGATGCAGTCGGTGCTGCTCGCCATCTATCCCATGCTCAAGCAAGGCCTGGGCTTTTCGTTTGCGCAGATCGGCATGATCACCCTGGCGTTCCAGTTCACCGCGTCGATGCTGCAACCGCTGATCGGTTTGTATACCGACCACAGGCCGAAACCCTGGCTGTTGCCGATGAGCGGCTGCTTCACCCTGGTGGGCTTGTTGCTGCTGTCGCAGGCGTCGAATTTCGGGGCGGTACTGCTTGCCGCTTCCATGGTGGGCATCGGCTCGTCGATCTTTCACCCCGAGTCCTCGCGGGTGGCGCGCATGGCCGCAGGCGCGCGGCCGGGGCTGTCGCAGTCCTTGTTCCAGATCGGCGGCAACCTGGGAACGGCGCTTGGGCCGCTGCTCGCGGCCCTGATCATCGTTCCCTTCGGGCAGGGCAGCGCAGCCTGGTTCTCGCTTGCGGCGCTGACCGGCGTGGTGGTGCTGTCGCAGGTAGCGCGCTGGGCCGCAGTGCACGTTGCGGGATTCCGCAAGCGCATGAAGGCGCACCCCGGCAACAATCTGACTCGCCGTCAGGTCATCGTTTCGCTCGCCGTGCTGGGGGCGCTGATGTTCTCCAAGTTTTTCTACATGGCGAGCCTGCAGAACTACTACACCTTCTACCTGATGGAGAAGTTCGCACTGCCGCTGCAGACGGCGCAGATGTACCTGTTCGGATTCCTGCTGGCGGTTGCCGCGGGCACGGTGGCGGGCGGCCCGGTCGGCGATCGCATCGGACGCAAGCGCGTGATCTGGGCATCGATCCTGGGCGTGGCGCCGTTTGCGCTGATGCTGCCGCACGTCGGCCTGATGTGGACCGTGGTGCTGTCGGTGGTGATCGGACTCATCCTGTCCTCGGCATTCTCGGCCATCCTGGTCTACGCGCAGGAGCTCGTGCCGGGCAAGGTGGGGGCGATATCGGGACTGTTCTTCGGCATCGCGTTCGGGCTTGCCGGCATTGGCGCGGCGCTGCTCGGCCGGCTGGCGGATGCGACCGACATCGCGACCGTCTATCAGGTGTGTGCCTTTCTGCCGCTGATCGGCTTGCTGACGGTCCTGCTGCCCGACATCGAGCGGCGCTAGCTCAAGGTCGCACGCAGCCGGCCGAGGTCCGGTACGTGGATGTTGCGGCCCTGAACCTGGATCAGGCCGGACTCGATCAGCTCGTGGAGAATGCGCGAGAAGTGCTCCTGGGTCAGGTTCAGGCGCGAGGCGATGATGCCCTTGCTGGTCGGCAGCCGGATCGACACCGGCCCGGTGGTGAGGACGTCGTCGTCACTGCCCAGGCCTTCCTCGCGCAAGAGGTAGCCGATGATGCGGTCGCGCCCCGAGCGCAGCGAGTAGCTCTCGACGTCGCTCATCAGCTGATGCAGTCGCCGTGACAGGCCGGCGATGATCTTGCGGCAGAAGATCGGGTCGCGCCCCATTTCGTCGAATACCACCTGTTTGGCGATGTGCAGCAGCGAGCAGTCGGTCAGCGCCTGCGCCATCACCACGTAGGGCTTGTCCATGAACATCACGGCCTCGCCGAAGCTCTGGCCCCGGCTCAGGATCTCGACCACCTTCTCGTTGCCCTCGGCGGAGATGAAGGCGAGCTTGATCTGGCCACTGAGGATCAGGTGGAAGCCGGTGCAGGCGTCGCCGCGGTGAAACAGGATGTCACCCTTGGCGACCGAGGTCTCGCGTGCGCCACGGGCAAAGGGCGCGATCTCGGCTGGGGTCAGGCCGGCAAACAGGCTGGCACTGGCGAGCAACTGGGCGACGCGCGTGTTTTCGCCGGGCGCGGCCGGTTCCGAGGTGTCCGTGTCCTGCATCGCGGCATGGCAGAATTCGTCACAGCGGTTCATCACAATTACCTCGTGAGCTGGGCGTAGAACATCGGCAGGCGGGCCGGGAGTTCTTCCGGCTTGCGGATCACCGCGAAGCCGGCGGGGCCGAACAGGTGGGGCAGGTAGGCCGCACCCTCGCGGTCGATGGTGACGCAGAACGGCACCACGCCGCGCAGGCGGGCCTCGATCACCGCCATCCGCGTGTCTTCGATGCCGTAGCGACCGTCGTACAGATCGAGGTCGTTGGGCTTGCCGTCCGACAGGATGAGCAGGATGCGGCGGCTGGCACGCTGGCCGTCGAGCAGGCTGGTCGCATGGCGGATGGCGGCACCGAGCCGGGTGTAATAGCCGGGCTTGATGGCGGAGATGCGGCCGCGGATGCGGTCGTCGAAGCGGTCGTCAAAACGCTTCAGGTGGTGGAAGCGCACGTTGTTGCGCTTCACCGAGGAGAAGCCGCACAGCGCAAAGCGGTCGCCGGTGGCCGACAAGGCCTCGCCGAACAGCAGCAGACTGTCGCGGATGACGTCGATGACGCGGGCTTCGCTTGAGATCCAGGTGTCGGTGGAGAGCGACAGGTCTGCAAGCGCCAGACAGGCCAGGTCGCGCTCGCGTTTTTCCAGCGTTAGCCACAGCTGGTCGCTGCCCTGTCTGCCGCAGGCGCGGTCGGTGGATGAGCGCACGACGGCGTCGATGTCGAGTTCGCTGCCGTCAACCTGGCCCTTGATCCAGCGCCGTCCGGGCTGCAGCATCGAGAACTGCTGGTGCAGCCGGCGTGCGGTGCGGCGCAGGCGATCGGGCAGCGGCACCGGGGCCGCGCGCGGATCGTCGGCAGCGGCGGCCATCTCCAGCAGGCGCACGTGATCCTCCAGCAGACGGCTCTTGCGGTAATCCCATTCCGGCAAGGGGATGCCTGCGCCGAGCACGACGTCGTCCTCGGCTGCAGAGGGCAGATCGAGGTCGAATCGCACTTTCGATGCGGTGCGTTCGCCGTCGCGCGTCAGCGACAGCTGATCGAGATTGGCGGCAGCGGCGGCCGCATTTGGATCGGGGTCGTCGTCTTCGCTGCGATTGACCTTGATGAATTCCGCAACCGACAGCAGGCTTTCGGCGCGGAAGAACATCAGCAGGCCGTGCTTCTCGGGCGGTGCATCGACCCGTTCGGCCTTGTGCGCAGTGTGCTCGGTCTCGTCGGGCTTGCCCGATCCGCCCAGTGGAGTCTCGCCCTGTTTGCCGTCCTGGCCGGCACTGCGCGCGGGCTCGGGCGCCCGTGCGGCCGGCAGCGTCAGCCACAGCAGCACCGGTTGTGCCGAAGGTGCATCGGCCTCAACCGGCGGCAGCGCGCTCACGCTGCCTGGGTCGTCGATGGCGCGGCGCAGCGCGCGCTCGCGTTCGCCCTCGGATGGCGGCAGCTTTGCCGGGTCGGGGCGCTGCGCAAGCGTGGCCGCGGCCAGGCGCCGGTAGCGCGGAACGAGGCCCGGCCAGCGTGCCAGCGTGTGCCGCACGGCGCGCTGGTTGAGCAGCAACTCGCGCGTTTCCTGACTGTGCCCGGCGTGACTGTGGCCGGTGCTTCCCGCATCGTCGGGCGGCATCTGCGCCATTTCGGCGTGGGCGGCGGCAAGTGCCGACAGCCACAGGTAGAGCTCACGGTTCAGGTCGCGGTCGGCAAAGGCGTCGATCTGCGGCGGCAGGCGCAGGGTGTTTTCGTCCATGCTCGCGCGCGCCAGTTTCTCGCCACTGCCCGCAAGGCGCGCCAGCCAGCTGCGGCGTGCGCCGTGCGTATCCGCGGCAGATGCTGCAACGCGCAGGCCACCGTCGCCGCCGAGCGCGCGAAACAGCACGCCCACCGAGCGCCCGGTTTCCTTGAGGGTCACCGCGGCTTCCGGGAAACTGCCGCCGGCGGCGCGGGTCACGAGCCGGTGCCAGAGTTTGCCGACGACTTCTTCCATGGCCTAGCGCTCCCTGCCGGCGCGAAAACCGGCTTCGTTCTGCCTCGCGGCCTCGTCACTGACCCAGTGCAGCAAGGGACCGTCCGGGTTGTCGGCCTGGGTTTCGCCGCAGGCATCGACGCATTGCGCACACTGGGTGCAGGTAAACATGTGGCGCTTGATGTTGCGAGGAGTGAGCCGCATCGGGCATACCGCATCGCAGGCCGACTGCTTTTCGGGCAGGCAGGTGCTGCAGTCGCTTGCCCGTGCGCGCAGGAAACCGACCACCATTGCCTTCGGGTTGCTCATCCATGCCAGACTCTGAAACAGCCCGACCGCGCAGGCGTAGCGGCAGAACAGATGGCGTGCGAACAGAAACTCCATCGACAGCACCGTGGTGGTGGCAAGGATGAAGATCGTCTGGTTTCGCGTGAGCGTGCCGTGGATGAGGTTTCCATACACCTCGCCCGGCGGCAGCAGATAGGTCAGGAAGACCACGGCCCAGGTGAACGCGAAGGCGACTGCCGCGGGTACGACCAGGCCCCACCAGCGCGCATCCGGTTTGCGTTTGCCGCCAGCGGGCAACCACGGTGTGATGGGCGCCTTTTCCCATACGCTGGGCTTTCCCGAGGCGCGCAGCATCAGCGTGTTGATGGTCTCGACCACCGAGAAGTGCGGGCACAGCCAGCCGCAGTAAAGCCGCCCCCAGCGCCACGCGACATAGAGGAAGGCGCCCGCACCGACAAGAATCGGCACGAACAGACGCAGCAGGACGTTGGCTCCGGCTTCGAGCGCACCGATGCGCCCGGCCAGGAAGTCGTCGAGCCCGAGACGCCATTCGAAGCCGAGCAGCCAGGCGTGACCGGCGTCGAGATCGTAGCGGAACAGATCGAACACCGGTGCCAGGATGAAAAGCAGGAAAAAGCCCACCTGAAACAGCAGACGCCGGCGCTGCAGCGCGCGCGGCGGCGTGCGCCCCTCGACCGCAATCGGGATGACGCGCGCAGCCTTGCCCTTGGCGTGGGCAGATGCGGCAGACGTCACTGCAGCCTCAGTCATCGCGGCGGGGGCCGAACACCGGGTAACGCCAGGTGCGGCCATTGATTGCGCGGACCAGGCCCATCACGCCCAGCAGGATCAGCCCGGCGTGAAAGAGCGTGAAGTACAGCACCCCGATCACCCACGACCACGGGTTGTCGAAGCCACCCAGCAGGAAGATGCCCACGCTGATCGACACCAGCAGACTGCCCCCCCACAGACAGGTCACCACCGTCTGACGCAGGTGGTTGCGCACCAGTGGGTCGGGGTGCTTGCCATGCATCACCCACATCACCACCAGCGCAATGAAGGCGATGCCCGGCAGCAGCATCAGGTTGATGATGAACAAGGCCTCGGCGGCGACCGCGATGGGCGGTCCCGGCATCAGATTCTTGAGCGGATCACTGCGTTCGATGGCCATGTGCTGTTCCGCCCGCGGCCGCGATCAGCGGCCGAAAGTGGCGGCAACCACTTCCATCAGCGCTTCAACGGTTTCGACGTCGTCGGTGAGGCTCTCGACGATGGCTGAGCGGCAGGCGGCAACCGGATCCATCCCCTCCTTGATCAGCAGCGCAGCATAGATCAGCAGACGGGTGCTCGCGGCCTCCTCGAGGTCGCGATCCTTGAGTGCGCGCAGGGCACCGGCAATGCCGACCAGACGCCGGGCGAGATCGGGGGCGCAGGCGGTTTCACCGATCAGGATGGCTTCTTCCTGCGCCGGCGCGGGGAAGTCGAAGCGCAGGCTGACGAAGCGCTGGCGGGTGGAGGGCTTCATGCCCTTGAGCAGGTTCTGATAGCCGGGGTTGTAGGACACCACCAGCATGAAGGAGGGTGGCGCCTGCAGCAGTTCGCCGGTGCGGTCGATCGGCAGGATGCGGCGGTCGTCGGCAAGCGGATGCAGCACCACGGTGGTGTCCTTGCGCGCCTCGACCACCTCGTCCAGATAGCAGATGCCGCCTTCACGCACCGAGCGGGTCAGCGGGCCGTCGCACCAGACGGTCTTGCCATCGCCGATCAGGTGGCGGCCGACCAGGTCGGCGGCGGTGAGGTCGTCGTGGCAGGCCACGGTGTAGAGCGGCAAGCCAAGGCGTGCCGCCATATGCGCGACGAAGCGGGTCTTGCCGCAACCGGTCGGGCCCTTGATCAGCAGCGGCAGGCGGTTCTTCCAGGCCTGCTCGAAGACATCCACCTCGTTGCCTGCCGGCTGATAGAACGGGTTGTCGAGATTCGGCGTTTCGAGCTTCATTGGTAAAATCCCTTCCAGTAGGCGAGGCCGATCAGAACCCAGACGAGGGTGATCCAGCCGAGGGTGATCAGGCGCCACATCAGCGGCGCATGGCGCAAGGCCATGAAGTCGAGGATGACGATGCTGCCCTTGATGATCGAGATCGCTGCCAGCAGGGCCACGATGGCAGGGCCGGCGGCACCGCCTTCGCCGACCCACCAGGTAAGCAGGGTGGCGACGGTCAGCGCCGCCCACAGCAGGGTGGCGCGACGCGGTGTGCCGTGCATGACGGCCGGGCGGTTTTCAGTGGATGACATAGACGAGCGGGAACAGGATGAGCCACACCAGATCCACCATGTGCCAGTAGGCCGCGCCGGTTTCGAGACCGTTCATGTCGCCAGGCTGGTAGCGACCCCTGCGCGCGCCCTGCCACAGCGCGGCAAGAATCACCATGCCGAGGATGACGTGCATGAAGTGGAAGAAGGTGAGTGACAGGTAGAACATGTGAAATGGACTGCTCGACAGGCTGATGCCCTGTTCGAACGCAGCCGAGTATTCGGTCAGCTTGACGATGACGAAGCCACTGCCGCAGGCGATTGCGCCCAGCAGCCAGCGTGCGGACAGCGCTGAAGCCCGCTGTTCGGCCGCCTGCACCGCGCGTACCACGAAGTAGCTCGCGGTCAGCAGCACCACGGTGTTGAGCGCGCCGGCCCCACGGTGCAGCGCCTGCTGCTCGGCATCGAACAGTTCGATGTGGTTGGCACGCGTGAAGGCGTAGGCGGCGAAGAACACACCGAAGGCCAGCAGTTCGGCGAGGATGAAGATCCAGATCGCCAGATCGCCGGCAAGTCGTTGTTCGGCGACCGGGCCGTGATCGGGCAGGGTGGAAGCGAGACCGGGCGTGTTCATAGCCGGCAGTCTAGGAAAGCATGGAGTCGCCGGCCTTGATTCCGGACAAGTTGCACCCGGCGCTCGACCACGCGTGAGCAGGCGCCGCCCCTCCGCTGAGGCGAAATGGCAGAAGCCCCGCCACCCTTGCGGGCGGGGGGCTTCCGGATCGATTCTGAAACGGAGCGGTGTGGTCCTCAGGCCGCGAGGGCCGGGGCCGGTCGTTCCGTGTAATACACCGTCGCCAGCGCCAGCGACCCGAGCACCACGTAGGCGCCGACCAGGGGCGATACGCTGCCATTGAACAGATGTCCCACCATGAGGCCGATGAGCGCGCCCGTCACCGTGCTGAAAAAGCCGATCATCGACGATGCGGTGCCGGCGACATGGCCAAGCGGCTCCATCGCCAGGGTGTTCAGGTTGGAGGCCAGAAAACCGAACACGAACACGCTGCCGCCCTGCAGCAGCATGAAGGCAAGCAGGGTTTCATTGCCGCTCAGTGCGAGTCCGAGGTGGATCACGTTCAACACGATGAGCGTCACCAGACCTGTCAGTGACAGTCGGCGCATGCCGAAGCGGTGCACCAGCCTCGAATTGGTGAACGCCGCCACCGCCATCGCTACCGCGACTGCGGCAAACAGCAGGGTGAAGCTGCGCCCGACATCGAACACATCGACAAAGATCTGTTGCGCCGAGGTGATGAAGCTCATGTGCCCGCCCACGACCAGCCCGAGCGCCAGCATGTAGCCCACCGAGGTCCGCGTGGTGAGGGTGATGCGGTAGGCGCCAAAGATTGCGCGCGGCGAGATGGCACGCCTGTGCTCCTCGGGCAGGGATTCCTGCAGCCGCAGCAGGGTCCAGGTCAGGACGGCGGCGCCGGCAATGACCAGTGCGCCAAAGGCCCAGCGCCAGGGCGCGACCAGCAGGATCAGCTGCCCCATCGAAGGCGCGAGAATCGGCACGGCCATGAAGACCATCATCGCCAGTGACATGACCTTGCCCATCTGGGCGCCGGAATACTTGTCACGGGCCAGCGACACTGCGATGACGCGCGGCGCACCTGCGCCGACACCCTGCAGCAGGCGGGCCGCAAGCAGGGTGGCGAAACTGTCGGTCAGGGACGAAAGCATCCCGGCCACCGCAAACACGATCAGGCCGCCAATGAGCACGGGGCGACGGCCATAGCGGTCGGACAAGGGGCCATACACAAGCTGCGATGCGCCCATGCCCAGCAGATACACCCCGATCACGGCCTGGGCCTGGTTCGGATCGGTCAGGCTGAAGTCGGCGTGAAGCATGGGCAGCGCGGGCAGCATCACGTCGATGGCGAGTGCATTGAGCGCCATGCAGGCAGCAATGAAGCCGACAAACTCGGTAAAGCCCATCGGGCTGCGATCGGCGCGGTTCAATTGCGCCTCCTGGCCCCGAGGTGGGCGGGTTCAGAGTTCTCATTTGTCATAGGTCGAGGTTCTCTGTGAAGGGTTGCAGCGCTTCTGCGAGCGCGTCGAGTTGTTCCGGGCTGGCGACCCGCTGGAGCATGGCGATGTCGCTGCCGATGACCGTTTTCATTGCGACTTCGATGAGTTCGATACCCGCCGGTGTCAGGCGGACGCGCGAACCGCGGCGGTCGGTGTCGTCGTCCTCACGCAGCAGCAGGCCGCGTTGCTCAAGGCCTTTGAGCACCTTGGTGAGGCCGCCCGAGGTGATCAGCATGCCTTTGTAGATGTCCGAGGGGCGGAGTGCGTGCGGTGAGGGGGTCTTGCGCAGGGTGGCGAGCACCGAGTACTCGACCGGCGAGAGCTCGAAGCGGCTCATCTCGCGCTGTGCATTCTCGAAGATCAGGTCACGCAGACGAAAAACGCGGGCGATAAAGCGCATGCCGGGGGAGTGGATCTCGGGAAAGCTCTCGGCAGTCATGCGCAGCATGTCTTCGCAACGGGTTCGGCATCTTGGGTTCATGCTGCGCAGTATAGTTTTTAGAATGCTTTCCAGCAAGCAAAAAACGGAGCCCATCCCACACGTCGGGGCAGGTCTCTGCCTCCGGTGTGCAGCGCCTCGGGTATGCCGCCTACGCTTGAAGTGAACAAAAAAAGGGTGGCTTGCGCCACCCCTCAACTCCTCGTCCGGTCAGGCCGGACGACATCGGAGAGACATCCTGTTTCAGCTATTTACCGTTCTGGGTTCGCCCTTGACGAAGAAGCTGATCACATAGACCACCAGTCCGATGAAGAACATCACCCCGGCGCCTTCACGCATCCAGTAGAAGAGAGACACTTGGTCCTGCGCAGCCATGAAGGACATCGGGGTATCGGACACCCGTTGCAGCCACACCTGGAGGATGCCGGCGGCGGTCAGGAACAAGGTGATGAAGACCATGGCGATCGTCATCAGCCAGAAGCTCCACATCTCCAGCACCTGCGCCTTGTTCGAGTTGGCGGCGCGACCGCGCAGAATCGGCATGGCGTAGCTGATCAGGCACAGGACCACCATCACGTACGCACCGTAGAACGCCATGTGACCGTGGGCTGCGGTGATCTGCGTGCCGTGGGTGTAGAAGTTTACCGGGGCGAGCGTGTGCAGGAAGCCCCATACGCCGGCACCGAGGAAGGCCATCACGCCGGTTCCGAGTGCCCACAGTACGGCGGCCTTGTTCGGATGCTCGCGACGACGGCGGTTGACCATGTTGAAGGCGAAAACGGTCATGGCGAAGAAGGGGATCGGCTCCAGCGCGGAGAAGATCGAGCCCCACCACTGCCAGTACTCCGGTGCGCCGATCCAGTAGTAGTGGTGGCCGGTACCGATGATGCCGGTGACCAGGGTCATGGTGATGATGACGTACAGCCACTTCTCGATGACCTCACGGTCGACACCGGTCACCTTGATCAGCACGAAGGCCAGCAGTGCGCCGAGGATCAGTTCCCAAACGCCCTCCACCCAGAGGTGCACCACCCACCACCAGTAGAACTTGTCGCGTACCAGGTTGTGCGGGTTGACGAAGGAGAACAGGAAGAAGATCGCCAGACCCCACAGACCGAGCAGCAGCACCATGCTGATGGCGGTCTTGCGGCCCTTGAGCATGGTCATGGTGATGTTGAACAGGAAGGCCAGCGCGACCACGACGATGCCGAGCTTGGTCGGCAGCGGCTGCTCGAGGAACTCGCGGCCCATGGTGGCGAGCAGGTCGTTTCCGGTCATCTCGGCCAGCGTCGCGTAGGGCACGAACAGGTAGCCGAGAATGGTCAGCGCACCGGCGGCGAGGAAGATCCAGAACAGCCCCAAGGCCAGTTTCGGGCTCCACAGCTCGGTTTCGGACTCCTCCGGCACCATGTAGTAGGCCGCACCCATGAAGCCGAACAGCAGCCACACGATCAGCAGGTTGGTGTGCACCATGCGTGCAACGTTGAACGGAATTTCCGGAAACAGAAAGTCGCCGATCACGTATTGAAGGCCCATGATCAGGCCGAAGACGATCTGCCCGATGAACAGGCCGATCGCCGCGATGAAGTACGGCATCGCGACCGCTTGTGATTTGTATTGCATCTGTATATCCCCTTGAATCCTGTCGAGAAATGCGTCGTAAACCGACTCAGCCCTCGATGTTGGGCGGCCAGTTGGCGGTGTTGATCTCGGAGCTGTACTTCAGGAAGGCGACCAGGTGATCGAGTTCCTCGTCGCTGAGGTGGAAGTTCGGCATCTGACGGCGACCGGGGGCGCCCGTTGGCTGCGACTGGATCCAGGCCTTGATGAACTCGGGGCCACGGCGGGTATAGACGTTTCCGAGTTCCGGGGCGAAGTAGGCGCCTTCACCGAGCAAGGTGTGGCAGCCGATGCAGTTGCGCGTTTCCCAGATCTTCTTGCCTGCGATCACTTCCGCGGTAAGGTTCTCGCGGTTGTCACGTTTGGGAAGGGTTTTCTCGGTGTCGAAGGTTAGCGCGAGGAACAGCAGGAAGAAGAAGACCGTGCCCCCGTAGAAGATATTGCGCGCCATTGCCTTGGTGAAAATGCCGCTCATGGAGTGCTCCTCATGATTGTCTCGTTATGTCCGGAAGATGAAAGGTGACCATTGGGTGGAACGGATTCTGGTTTTCCAGGGGCCGGTGCTCCATGATCTGAATCAAGAACGGACAGGTGGTGATTCCGGCAGGGCGCATTCGGTGTGACTTTGTTCCTTGTTTACGCCCTCGCAATATGGGATGCTTTCAACATATGGCGTCGTATTGGCGTGTTCTGGCAAGCGCAGGAGTTCCATCGTGAATCTGATGTCCCCTTTTTTGTCATCCCCGTCGCGGGCGAGCGAAGACGACCGCGCAATGCTGGTCGACATTTTTGCGATCGCATCCGATCGTGAAGAGCTGATGTCGCTTGGGGTGGTGCTGGGCACGTTTGACCCGAGCATCGACTGCTTCGAGCGCTGTCTGGTCACGCCCTCCGCACTGCGCCGCCTGATGGCGCTTGGCGACAAGTATCTGTGGGACAGGACCGCTGATGCCCCGGTCTGTGCCGAACCGGACGCGACGCTGCACTGATTCGTTTCGCGTTTGGCTGCTCCGAGCAGACAGTCGCGAGCAGACAGACGTAAAAAAGCCCGACCATTTCTGGCCGGGCTTTTTGCTGTGCAACAGCAGGATCAGGCGATGGCAACCGGAATCTTGCCGATCCGCGCCTGCCATTCCTTCGGGCCGGTGTTATGCACGCTGGTGCCGCTCGAGTCGACCGCCACGGTCACCGGCATGTCCTGCACGGTGAATTCGTAGATGGCTTCCATGCCGAGGTCGGCAAAGCCGACAACCTTGGCTTCCTTGATCGCCTTCGATACCAGGTAGGCCGAACCGCCGACCGCCATCAGGTAGGCCGACTTGTTGTCGCGGATCGCGTCAATCGCCGTCGGGCCGCGCTCGGACTTGCCGATCATCGAGATGAGGCCGGTCTGTTCCAGCATCATGCGGGTGAACTTGTCCATGCGGGTGGCGGTGGTTGGGCCTGCGGGGCCGACGACTTCGTCACGCACAGGGTCGACCGGGCCAACGTAGTAGATGACGCGGTTGGTGAAGTCCACAGGCAGCTTCTCGCCCTTGGCCAGCATGTCCTGGATGCGCTTGTGCGCTGCATCACGACCGGTCAGCATCTTGCCGTTCAGGAGCAGGGTCTGGCCCGGCTTCCACGACGCGACTTCTTCCTTGGTCAGGGTGTCGAGGTTCACCCGCGTGGCGACGTTGGTATCAGCCTTCCAGGTGACCTGCGGCCAGTCTTCCAGCTTCGGGGTTTCGAGCTTGGCCGGGCCGTTGCCGTCGAGGTGGAAATGCACGTGACGCGTTGCAGCACAGTTCGGAATCATGGCGACCGGCAGCGAGGCGGCGTGGGTCGGGTAGTCCATGATCTTGACGTCGAGCACCGTCGTCAGGCCGCCCAGGCCCTGGGCACCGATGCCAAGCGCGTTGACCTTCTCCATGAGCTCGAGACGCAGCTCTTCGACGCGGCTCAGGGCTGCGCCGCTGGCGGCCTTGTCCCGCAGTTCGTGAATGTCGACCGGCGCCATCAGCGATTCCTTGGCCAGCAGCATCGCCTTCTCGGGCGTGCCGCCGATACCGATGCCGAGGATGCCCGGCGGACACCAGCCGGCGCCCATGGTCGGCAAAGTCTTGATGACCCAGTCGACAATCGAGTCGGAGGGGTTCAGCATGACCATCTTGGATTTGTTCTCGGAGCCACCGCCCTTGGCCGCACAGATGACTTCCACGTGGTCGCCGGGGACGATTTCGTAGTGAACGACCGCCGGGGTGTTGTCCTTGCTGTTCTGGCGCTTTCCGGCCGGATCAAGCAGCACCGAGGCGCGCAGCTTGTTGTCGGGATGATTGTAGGCGCGACGAACGCCTTCGTTGACCATGTCCTGGACGCTCATCTTGGCGTCCCAGCGCACGTCCATGCCCACCTTCAGGAAGACCACCGCAATACCGGTGTCCTGACAGAGGGGGCGGTGGCCCTCGGCGCACATGCGCGAGTTGGTCAGAATCTGGGCGATTGCGTCCTTGGCTGCGGGGCTTTCCTCGCGCTCATAGGCCTCGCCGAGCGCCTTGATGTAATCGAGCGGATGGTAGTAGCTGATGTACTGGAAAGCATCCGCGACGGACTGGATGAGGTCTTCTTCGCGAATTACGGTCATGCTTGATCTCCGGAGTGGCTTGAGCGAAGGGGATGTTGCAGCCCGAAATTCTAGCACTCGCTGGAATGACGGGGGGTTCGCACAGTAGTGTAAGTCCTGTGTAAGATAGGTGTTATTAAATGCCGTCCATTCCACGGCGGGAATGAAAACGAATCAGAGGCTGGATATAACCAGCCGTGCCGTCAGGGTCAGCTTCAATTCTTTGATTAGTTGAGGAGAGGTCAGCATGTCGAATGAACAACAAGTACGCATCTATAACCCCACTGAAGAATTCAAGAAAAACGCAGCTGTCTCCGGTATGGATGCTTACCGTGCTTTGTGCAAGGAAGCTGAGGACGACTACGAAGGTTACTGGGCGCGTAATGCTCGCGAACTGCTCGAGTGGAAGAAGCCCTTCACCCAGGTTCTGGACGAAAGCAATTCACCTTTTTTCAAGTGGTTTGCGGATGGCGAGCTCAACGTCTCGTACAACTGTCTCGATCGCCAGGTCAATGCCGGCCTTGGTGACAAGGTAGCGATCATTTTCGAAGCTGACAGTGGTGAGGTCACCAAAGTCACCTACAAGGAACTGCTGTCACGCGTCAGCAAGTTTGCCAACGCACTGCGCGGCATGGGCGTCAAGAAGGGCGATCGCGTCGTCATTTACATGCCGATGTCGATCGAGGGCGTGGTTGCGATGCAGGGCTGTGCCCGTATCGGCGCGACCCACTCCATCGTGTTCGGTGGATTCTCCGCCCAGGCGCTGCGTGACCGCATCGAAGATGCCGGCGCAGTTGCACTGATTACCGCCGACGGTCAGCACCGTGGTGGCAAGGCCATGCCGCTGAAGCCGATTGCCGACGAGGCGCTGTCACTCAATGGCTGCGACACGATCAAGAACGTCATTGTTGCCAAGCGCACCGGTGCCGCGACTGAAATGAAGGCTGGCCGCGATGTCTGGTTTGACGACGCAGTTGCCGACCAGTCCGATGTGTGCGAGCCGGAATGGGTCAGCGCAGAGCATCCGCTGTTCATTCTTTATACGTCGGGTTCCACCGGCAAGCCGAAGGGCGTCCAGCACTCTACTGGCGGTTACCTGCTGCAGGCCATCCTGAGCATGAAGTACACCTTCGATATCAAGCCTGACGATGTCTTCTGGTGCACCGCCGACATCGGCTGGGTTACCGGCCACACCTACATCACCTACGGCCCGCTCGCTTGCGGCACGACCGAGATCGTGTTCGAAGGCGTACCGACCTACCCCGATGCTGGTCGTTTCTGGAGAATGATCCAGGATCATAAGGTTTCGGTGTTTTACACCGCGCCGACCGCAATTCGTTCGCTGATCAAGGCCGCCGACAACAACCCGACGGTTCATCCGACCAAGTACGATCTGTCCAGCCTGCGCATCCTGGGGTCCGTCGGCGAGCCGATCAACCCGTCGGCATGGGAGTGGTACTACGAGAATGTCGGTGGCAGCCGTTGCCCGATCGTCGATACCTTCTGGCAGACTGAGACCGGCGCACACATGATCACGCCGATGCCGGGCGCTACGCCGCTGGTGCCGGGTTCTTGCACGCTGCCCTTCCCCGGCGTGCAGGTTGCCGTGGTCGACGAGACTGGCACCGAAGTGCCGTGGGGTCAGGGCGGTATCCTGGTGGTCAAGCGTCCGTGGCCGGCGATGATCCGCACGATCTGGAACGACCCCGACCGCTTCGTCAAGTCCTACTACCCGGCCGACTTCCAGGGCAAACTGTATCTGGCAGGCGACGGCGCGATCCGCGACAAGGACACCGGTTACTTCACCATCACCGGTCGTATCGATGACGTGCTGAACGTCTCCGGTCACCGCATGGGCACGATGGAAATCGAATCCGCGCTGGTGGCACACGAGAAGGTTGCCGAGGCTGCAGTCGTTGGCCGTCCGGACGACCTCACCGGCGAGGCGATCGTGGCCTTCGTGGTGCTCAAGGGCTCGCGTCCGACCGGCGAAGAAGCCAAGGCCGTCATCAAGGAACTGCAGACCTGGGTTGGTCACGAGATCGGGCCGATCGCCAAGCCGAAGGACATCCGCTTCGGTGAGAACCTGCCCAAGACCCGTTCCGGCAAGATCATGCGTCGCCTGCTGCGCCAGCTCGCCAAGGGCGAAGAGATCACGCAGGACACCTCGACGCTCGAGAACCCGGGGATCCTGGAACAGCTCAAGGGCTGATGACCCTCCGGTACCGGTGGCACTGCCGCCGGTACCTGCAACAGTCGACAGGAGAAGGTCCGGCCACGCAGTCGGACCCGGTTGAGGAGAGGGAAGGCGCACGCTAGATGCGTCCCCATATTTGTCGTGAGCCGCGAATCCCGCCGTCAAGAGCGGGAGCGCGGCTCCGCTATACTCAGGGCAACGCCGTCATCATTGGGGTACATGATGCGCAAGGGTCTTGCCGGGCAACGTCTGGTCGCCGTTTTTCTGGTCGGCGTTCTGCTGTTCAATTTTCCGCTGATGTCATTGTTCGACCGACCCGTTCTGGTGTTCGGTCTGCCACTGCTGCACGTGTCCCTTTTCGTCGCATGGGCGGGTCTGATTGTGCTCATGGGCTGGATTGCGGAGCGGGGCTCCCGATGACGGGGCGTCACTGATGCTTTCGGGCAGCGTCATCATCGGCGCATCCGTCGCCTATCTGCTGGTGCTGTTTGCGGTGGCCTACTTTGGCGACCGCCGGGCCGACCAGGGGCGCTCGGTCATTTCCAACCCGTGGGTGTATTCGCTGTCGCTAGCGGTGTACTGCACCGCGTGGACCTATTTCGGCAGCGTGGGTCGGGCCGCCTCGGGCGGGATCTGGTTTCTGCCCATCTACCTTGGCCCCACGCTCGGGCTGGCGCTGTCGTGGCTGGTGGTGCTGAAGATGATCCGCATCGCCAAGACCCACCGGATTACATCGATTGCCGACTTCGTGGCCTCGCGCTACGGCAAGAGTCACCTGCTCGGGGGGCTCGTGACGGTGATCGCAGTGGTCGGTACCGTGCCCTACATCGCACTGCAGCTGAAAGCGATTTCGAGCGGGTACGCCCTGCTCACCGGCGATCACGACAGCAACTTCCGGCCCTTGCACCTGGGCGGCTGGCTGGATGACAGCACCCTCTATCTCGCACTCACGCTGGCAGCCTTCACGGTGCTGTTCGGTACCCGCCACCTCGACACCACCGAGCGCCATGAAGGCATGGTGGCCGCAATCGCCTTCGAATCGGTAGTTAAACTGCTCGCATTCCTCGCCGTCGGCGTGTACGTCACCTACGTCATGTTTGACGGTATCGGCGACATCTACGCCCGCGCCCTGGCGCACCCCGAACTGCTGTCGCTGCTGAGTTTCGACGGGGTGGACAAGGGCGGCTACGGAGGCTGGTTCTCGCTGATGCTGCTGGCCATGCTGTCGATCATCTTCCTGCCGCGCCAGTTTCAGATCGTGGTGGTCGAGAACGTCAACGAGCAGCACCTGCGGCGGGCGACCTGGATGTTTCCGGCCTACCTGCTGGCGATCAACATCTTCGTGATGCCGATCGCGCTCGGTGGCCTGCTGCATTTCGGTCGCGGCGTGGTCGACCCCGACACCTTCGTGCTCACCTTGCCGATGGTGACGGGTCAGGTCGAGCTGGCCCTGCTGGTGTTCATCGGCGGACTGTCTGCAGCGACCGGCATGGTGATCGTCGAAACCATCGCGCTGTCGACCATGGTGTGCAACGATCTGGTCATGCCGCTGCTGCTGCGCCGCACCGAAGTTGCACGCAACGATGGCCGCGATCTTACCGGCCTGCTGTTGATGATCCGGCGCGGGGCCATCGTCGGCGTGATGTTGCTCGGCTATCTCTACTTCAGGCTTGCGGGTGAGGCCTATGCGCTGGTGAGCATCGGGCTGATCAGCTTCGCGGCGGTGGCGCAGTTTGCCCCGGCCATGCTGGGTGGCATGTACTGGCGCGGCGGCACCCGCGACGGTGCGCTGGCCGGGTTGCTCGCGGGCTTCCTGGTGTGGGGCTATACCCTGTTGCTGCCCTCGTTCGCGAAGTCGGGCTGGCTCGACATGAGCCTGCTCTCGCACGGTCCGTTCGGTATCGCACTCCTGCGCCCCGAGCACCTGTTTGGTCTGAGCGAGCTCGACAGCCTGAGCCATGCGCTGTTCTTGAGCCTGTTCGCCAACGTCGGCTGCTACGTGGCGGTGTCGCTGCTGCGCTCGCCAACGGGCGCCGAGGCCAGCCAGGCAACGCTGTTTGTCGACGTGTTCCGGCGCGGGCTGAGTACGCCGGCAAGCTTCTGGCGCACCGGTGCCGAGGTGCGCGAACTCATTCCGCTGGTTGCGCGTTTCCTTGGCCGGCACCGCACAGAAGAGGCCTTCAAGCGTTACGCACGCTCGCATTCGCTCTCCAGTCCGGACCAGCTCAAGGCCGACCCCGAACTGGTCAACTTTGCCGAATCCCTGCTGGCGGGAGCGATCGGCAGCGCGTCAGCCCGCGTGATGGTGTCCACCGTGGTTCAGGAGGAGCCGCTGGGCCTGGACGAGGTGATGGACATCCTCGATGAGGCCTCGCAGGTCCGCGCCTACTCGCATCAGCTGGAAGAGAAGTCGCGCGCGCTTGAAGCCGCCACAGCCGAACTGCGCGCGGCCAATGAACAGCTCAAGGAGTTCGACCGCCTCAAGGACGATTTCATGTCCTCGGTGACGCATGAGTTGCGTACCCCATTGACGTCCATCAGGGCGCTTTCCGAGATGATGCTGGACGATCCCAAGACGGATCTCGCCAACCGGAAACGTTTCCTCGGCATCATTGTTTCCGAGACCGAACGTCTGACGCGCCTCGTCAATCAGGTGCTCGATCTGGCCAAGATCGAATCGGGCCACGCCGAGTGGCACAATTCGGATATCGACATGCGCGAACTCGTCGAACACGCGGTGGACGCAACCGCACAGCTGTTCAGCGACCGCGGCGCCGTGGTTGAAACCGATCTGGCGGACACGGTGCCGACGCTGAAGGCCGATCACGACCGGCTGCTGCAGGTCATGATCAACCTGTTGTCGAACGCGGCCAAGTTCGTGCCTGCGCAGACCGGCCGCGTCAAGGTGAGGCTGTTCGTGGACGACGAAGGCATCCGTGTCGACGTGGCGGATAATGGAGGAGGAATCGCGCCCGAGTTGCTGCCGGTGGTGTTCGAGAAGTTCCGGCAGGGTGGGGACGCGAAGGCCCGGCCGCAGGGTACGGGTCTGGGGCTGCCGATCAGCCGGCAGATCGTGGAGCATTTTGGAGGTCGGCTTTGGGTCAGCTCAAAGCCGGGAGAAGGCGCAATATTTTCGTTTGTGCTGCCGCTTGCACCGGGCTGACGAACGGATGGCATAAAATAGGCGTCAGGGGAGGGAATGCATGGCCAAGAAAATACTGATTGCGGACGATGAGCCGAATATCGTGATCTCGCTCGAATTCCTGCTGAAGCGGGAGGGCTTCGATGTCACTGTGGCAACGGACGGCGAGGAGGCGGTGAACCGCATCCGCTCCGACCGGCCCGATCTTGTGCTGCTCGACGTCATGATGCCCAAGAAGAGCGGCTTCGAGGTGTGCCAGGAGGTCAAGGCGGACCCGGAGCTGGAATCCATCCGCATCCTGATGCTGACGGCGAAGGGGCGGGATACCGAAGTCAGCAAGGGGCTTGCGCTGGGGGCTGATGCCTACATGACCAAGCCTTTTTCCACCAAGGAGCTCGTGGAGCGCGTGCGCAGCATGTTGGAGAGCTGAACGATGTCGGCACGCATGCGCTTTGTTCTGGCAGTCATCGTACTCGGTCTGCTGATGACCGGCCCCTTCATCCTTACCGCCGTGCTGGTGTGGGTTGAAACCAAGGGCAGTCAGCGCGATTTGCTCATCCAGGTCATACAGCCGCACCTGCCGCTGGGGTCGCTGCTGACCATCATGGGTTTCGGCGTCGGTATCGGTGTGCTGCGCAACCTGTTCCGCCAGTACGTGCAGGGCTTGCTGCGCATGGCCGAGAACCTGCGCCTGATGCTCGGCGCCAACGTCGGTTTCCGTGTCGAGCCCGAGGGGCCACCCGAAGTGCAGGCGCTGGCGGTGGCGGTCAATGAACTCGCGCAGCAGCGCGACAACGTCTCGAAGGACGTCGAAACCCAGATCCGCAACGCCAAGGCCTCGGTCGAACAGGAAAAGAACCGCCTCGCCGCACTGATGTCGGAGCTCACCCAGAGCGTGGTGGTGTGCAATCTCGACGGCCGCATCCTGCTCTACAACAACCGCGCGAGGCTCCAGTTCCGCGCCATGTCCGACGCGCCCGGCGTCGCCGGTGGCGGTGAGCTGATCGGTCTCGGGCGTTCCATCTATGGCGTGTTCGAGCGCAACCTGGTGAGTCATGCGCTCGAAACCATCAACCAGCGCCTTCATCGCGAAGGCGTGCAGCCGGTCGCCAACTTCGTCACTACGACGAAGGCCGGGCAGTTGCTGCGGGTGCAGATGGCACCGGTGCTGTCGGCGACCGAGCGCGTCGAGACCGAGGGCGAGAACAAAGGCGAGGGCGAGAGCAAGGGCGCGGGGCAGGGCGAGGGTGCAGAGCGCGTCCTGACCGGCTTCATCCTCATGCTCGACAACATCACGCGCAACTTCGAGAACGAGTCTCGACGCGACCAGATGCTGCACACCCTGACCGAGGGCAACCGTGCTGCGCTGGCCAATGTGCGCGCAGCCGCCGAGATGCTGGAGTATCCCGATCTGCAGGGCGAGCTGCGCGAGCGCTTCCGCACCGTCATCCGCGACGAGACCCAGGCCATGAGCCGGCGCCTCGACCAGACGGCGAACGAATTTGCCGATTCGCTCAAGGCGCGCTGGCCGCTCGAAGAGATGCTCGGTGCCGACCTTATCGCGGCCGTTCAGCGTCACATCGAACAGCGGATCAGTCTCCGTACCAAGCTCGAGGAAGTCGACGAATCGCTGTGGCTCAAGGTCGACAGCTTCTCGCTGATGCAGGCGCTCACCTACCTTGCCAGCCGCCTGTCCGACGAATTCGAGGTGCGCGAGGTGCGCTTCCGCCTCACTGCTGCGGGCCGTCATGTCCACCTCGACCTCATCTGGTCGGGCCAGGCGATGAGCACCGAAACGGTGATGAGCTGGGAGCTCGAATCCATGCAGTTCGCCGGCGAAAGCAGTCCGCTGACGGTGCGTGACGTCATCGAGCGCCACGATGGCGAGATGTGGCTCGAGCGCGAGAAGGTGCGCCATCGCGCCTTCTTCCGTCTCCTCATCCCGGCTGCACTGCCGCAGGAGGTGGTCGAGGCGGGGACTTACCTGCGCGGAGAGAGTCGCCCCGAGTACTACGATTTCGATCTCTTCAAGTGGTCCGAGAGATCGCATGCGCTCGACGACCGCTTGCTCTCAGAGCTGGCCTACACCGTGTTCGATACCGAGACTACCGGCCTCAACCCCTCTCAGGGTGACGAGATCATTCAGATCGGTGCAACCCGTGTCCTCAACGGCAAGCTGCTGCGCAGCGAATCGTTCGAGCAGCTCATCGATCCGTGCCGCCCCCTGTCGGCCGAGTCGGCCAAGATCCACGGCATCACCGAGGACATGCTGCGAGGGCAACCCACTGTCGAGTCGGTGCTGCCGGCCTTCCATGCCTTTGCCGCAGAAACGGTGCTGATTGCCCACAATGCCGCCTTCGACATGCGCTTCCTGCAGCTCAAGGAACAGCTCACCGGTTTGCGTTTCGATCAGCCGGTGCTCGACACCCTGCTGCTGTCGGCGGTGATTCACCCCAATCAGGAATCTCACCGGCTCGAAGCGATTGCAGACCGGCTTGGCCTCACCATCATCGGGCGCCACACCGCACTCGGCGATGCCATCGTCACTGCAGAGGTCTTCCTCAAGCTCGTTCCGCTGCTGGCGGAGAAGGGCATCCGGACCTTGCGCGAAGCACGTGAAGCCGCGGAGAAAACCTACTACGCGCGGATCAAGTATTGATGCCGGACGCCGGATTCATCAACATCGTCGGTGAGCGGCAGTTTTGAGCGCCTTTTCCCGACAGCTTCGTCGCTATTACGGCTGGTACACGGGCACCTTCCTGTTCTTCGTGGTTATGCTCGCCATCGGCGAACAGCTTGGCCTGTCGCAACACCTGATCGGTCACGTCTTCCTGTTCGTCACTATCGCCATCTACGCCAGTATCGGTGTGATGAGCCGTACCACCGACGTGTCGGAGTATTACGTCGCGGGGCGGCGCGTGCCGGCCGTGTTCAATGGCATGGCGACCGCAGCAGACTGGATGAGTGCCGCGTCGTATATCGGCCTGGCGGGCACGCTCTACTTTTCCGGCTTCGAAGGGCTGGCCTTCGTCACCGGCTGGACCGGCGGCTTCGTGCTGGTGGCCCTGCTGCTTGCGCCCTACCTGCGCAAGTTCGGCCAATACACCATCCCCGACTTCCTCGGCGCGCGCTACCAGGGCAACGTCGCCCGCCTCGTGGGGCTCGGCGCCACCGTGCTTGCGAGCTTCGTCTACCTTGTGGCGCAGATCTACGGTGTGGGGCTGGTGACCAGCCGCTTCGTCAGTGTCGAGTTCGAGATCGGCCTGTTCATCGGCCTCGCCGGCATTCTGGTGTGTTCCTTCCTTGGCGGCATGCGGGCAGTGACCTGGACCCAGGTCGCACAGTACGTGATCCTCATCATTGCCTACCTGGTACCCGTGGTCATTCTGTCCTACAAGCTCACCGGGGTTCCGGTGCCGCAGATCATGTACGGGACGGTGCTCAGTCAGGTGACGGAGCGTGAGGCCGAATTGCTCGTCGATCCGGGCGAAGTCGAGGCGCGTAAGCAGTATCGCTATCGATCGCAGGACTACGCGAGCAAGATTGCCGACCTGCCCGGCTCGCTCGATGCCGAGCGCCGTTCGCTGATCGAGCGTCTCAACATCATGCGGCTGGAGAACGCCTCGGCACGCGAGATTGCGGCAACCGAGCGCTCGCTGCGCGACCTGCCGCGAACGCCCGAAGAGGCGCGGGTGCAGTGGAACAAGGCACAGGCGGAATCGCTCGAACGTTCGCGTGCGCCACCCCGCCACGCAGATGCGCACCCCGGCAGAACGCCGCAGGAGCGGACAGCCTCCCGCAACAACTTTCTCGCACTTGTCTTCGTGCTCATGGTCGGCACGGCGGCGTTGCCGCACATCCTGATGCGCTACTACACCACGCCTGGCGTGGTGGAGGCGCGGCGCTCGGTATTCTGGTCGCTGTTCTTCATCTTCCTGCTATACGTCACAGCCCCGGCCTATGCCGTGTTTGCCAAGTGGGAGGTGTACAACAACCTCATTGGCTCGAGCCTTTCCATCCTGCCCGACTGGGTTGCGTCCTGGGGCAAGGTGGGGCTGGTGCACATCGAAGACATCAACGGCGACGGCATTCTGCAACTCGCCGAGCTGAGGATGAACACCGACGTGATCATGCTCGCCACCCCAGAGATCGCGGGCTTGCCCTACGTCGTCACCGGTCTGGTCGCCGCCGGCGGGCTCGCCGCCGCGCTATCGACTGCCGACGGCCTGCTGCTGACCATCTCCAACGCGCTGTCGCACGACCTGTACTACAAGGTCATCAACCCTGCCGCCTCCACCCACCGCCGGCTGGTGATTTCCAAGTCACAGTTGCTGGTGGTGGCTGTCGTGGCCGCATGGGTCGCGTCGCTGCGCCCGGACAACATTCTGTTCATGGTCGGCCTCGCGTTCTCGATTGGCGCCGCATCCTTCTTCCCCGCCTTGGTGCTCGGCATCTTCTGGAAACGCGCAAACCGCCCCGGCGCGGTTGCAGGCATGCTGATCGGGCTTGGCGTCACCCTCTACTACGTCGTCCGCACCCACCCCTTCTTCGGCGGCTCGATGGCCAACGCCTGGTTCGAGATCAACCCGATCTCGGCCGGCGTTTTCGGCGTACCGCTCGGTTTTGCGGTGATCGTCATCGTCAGCCTGCTGACCCCGCCCCCGCCGAAGGAGATCCAGGATCTGGTGGATTACGTGCGCTATCCGCAGCTGCCGAATCCGGATACGTCGGAAGGGCGCGCCTAGGTTTCTTCTTATGATGGAAGGCCGGGGTTCGCAGCCACACCGCAGCGCTTATCTGGTGTGAGAACGGGCGGTGGAGATTTGACGTCTTCCCCTTGATCTAACGGTTTTTCGTTTTGCCCGTTTTCTTGACGGGCGGGTGCTGGGGACTCCTCTAATGTTCTCGCTCACGCCCGCAGCAGGCACGGTGACCAGCGTGCTCGGCGGACTGCCGGCGGCCGGCTTTCTGCGCTCCCCCCAGATCTTCGCAAGGCCGAGGATGGTCAGGCACATCCACAGTACCTGGGTGACAAAGGATGCGAGGTTGAAATAGAAGAAGAGCGAGAACAGCAGGCAGCCGGGGCCAAGAATATTGAGCCCTATGTATCTTGCGTCGCGCTGGCTGAAGCGACCGAGTTGCAGGCCTGCATAGGCAATTTGATAACAGATGACGCCGATGAGTCCAACCACGTCAGGGAGGTTCATGATGTTCCAAAAAACGGGCGGCATCCGCAGATACCGCCCGTGAGGGTCGTGTTGAATTCAGCCTTTGAAACATCCTCGGCATCGGGCTGGGCTGTTCAGCCTGGTGCAGGAAAGGCCTACCGCAGCAACTGCTCCTCGAATGGATATCTGGTAAGCACCTCGTGCCCGGTTTCTGTAATCAATACCTGCTCCTCCAGCTTTACGCCGGGGCCGCCTGCAGTCCGTCCCAGAAAGCTCTCGACACACAGCACCATGCCCGGTTCGAGCACGCCGTCGTAACCAAAGGACTGCCAGGCCTCGGGGAAGTAGATGATGGGTGCCTCGTCACACAGGCCGACCCCATGATAGAGGCAGGTGTAATGACGAAAGTCCTCGGCCGGATAGCGCATCGCCTTGTGCGTCAGGTCGTGGTAGCTCACGCCGGGACGCAGTAGTTCGGTGTTGAAGCGGATCTGCTCATAGGCTCGGCTGTAGATGTCGCGCTGCGCGGGTGTGGGCGCCATGTCGCCGCACAGCCAGGTGCGCGAAGTGTCCACGCAGATGCCATAGGCACCGACGAGATCGGTGTCGAAAGCGACAAGATCGCCGTTTTCGATGATGCGGCTGCTGCATTCCTGATACCAGGGGTTGCAGCGCGGACCTGAAGCGAGCAGACGGGTCTCGATCCATTCGCCACCCCTGGCGATGTTCTCGGCATGAAGGTAGCTCCACAGCCGCTGCTCCGAGATTCCGGGTCCCAGATGCTCGCGCATGACCGTCATGCCCGTTTCGCACGCATGGATGGCGCGACGCATCGCAAGCAGCTCGTCGTCACTCTTGATCTCTCGCGCGCGCTCCATGATCGCCTCACCGTTATGCACGCCAACGCCCCTGCGGGCGAGGGCGGAAATGCCTTCCGGGTTGCAGTGATCAATCGCGAGCCGGGTATTTCCGCCTCCGTGCTGACGCACCAGTGCGGCGATTTCATCTGCCCAGCGTTCGGCCTGCTCAGGTATGCGATCACCCGCACAGAAGTAGAACCACGGTACGCAGGGGCGGATCTCGTCTATCGATTCTGTGTGACCGCTGAGGAAGTCGCAGTGGTCGAATTCCCACAGCACCACGGGGCCGTCAGCGGGAACGAATACGTAGCGACTGGCGTTGTGCAACAGCCACACCTGCATGTTGGTGCTGTCAGTTGCATAGCGAACGTTAACCGGGTCGTAGAGCACGATGCCGGCGTAGTCAGCCTGGCGTAGTTGCTGCCGCACCCGCTCCAGCCGGTATCGCCTCATTGCAGCAAGATCGGGTGCTGCCAGCCCTGCCTTGTCCCACTCGCCGACGGCTTCGGCGCCTGGTCCAAGGGCGTGCATATTGAGTACGCCAGCAGCGTCGCCGCGCGGACGATCCGTTGGTTCAGACCCTCCGATCCGGCGCCGGCTCCCGGCACCGATTCTCGAATCCTGAACAGTCGAAGCGACTGTGCTCATGCGTGCGAGTCCTGGAGCAGGGCCTTCACAAAACCGATCATCAGCACCAGCATCAGGGCCATGAAGGGCAGGCCCATCGCGACTGCGCCGGCCTGCACGCCCTTGAGCGCGCTATCCCCGCCAATGACGAACAGCACCATGGTGACGAGAGCAATCAGGCCAACCCACAGTACCCGTTGCGGCACTGGCGTTTCGGGGATACCGCCAGCCGCAAGGTTATCGACCACCAGCGCACCCGAGTCCACCGAGGTCACCATGAAGATCACCAGCAGGAAGACCACCAGAAGCGATGTGATCGCCGACATCGGCAGGACTTCAAGGAACTGGAAGATGGCCATATTCACATCCTTGAGCCCCTCTGCCAGCGCGCCCGTTCCGGCAGCGACCTGGGCAATGGCCCCACCACCGAATGCGGTGAACCAGAACAGTGCGACGATGGTCGGTACCAGCATCACCACGGCCACCATCTGGCGGATGGTGCGACCTTTGGATACCTTGGCAACAAAGACGCCAACCAGCGGCCCCCAGGTGCACCACCAGGCCCAATAGAACACCGTCCAGCCCTGGAACCAGTCGGTGTCAGGCCGATCGACCCAGTTTGCCAGCGGCACGAACATCGTTACATAGTCAGCCGAAGCGCTGAACATGCCGGACAGAAAGACGCCGACACCGACACCGAAAACGGCGAAGATCAGCAGCAGCAGCGCAAGGCCCATGTTGATGTTCGACAGCAGTTTTACGCCTGAATCCATTCCGCGCCATACTGATACCGCGGCGATACCGCAGACGGCGAGAATGAACAGGGCTTGCATGGTGAAATCGTTGGGGGTTCCGAGCACGTGATGAATACCGGCCGTTGCCTGCATCGCGCCAAGACCCAGCGAAGTCGACAGGCCAAAGGTAGTCAGTACAACGGTAAAGACGTCCACCGCGTGGCCAATCGGTCCCTTGTAAGCATTGCCAATCAGGGGCTTGAGGGCCGAGCTGAGCGAAAACGGCAGGCCCTTGTTGTACGAGAAGTAGCCAACGATCAGTGCGGTGCTGAGGTAAATTGCCCACGGGTGCAGACCCCAGTGAAACAGGGTGGAGCCCATTGCCCCATGCACGGCTTCAGGCGTGTTGGCAGCGATATTGAGCGGCGTTTTCCACCACGCGGTGTAGGCGGCCACCGGTTCGGCCACGCCCCAGTACAGCAGTCCGACGCCCATGCCGGCGGCGAACAGCATCGAGAACCATGAGAGCATGCCGTACTCGGGTCGCGCATCCTTCCCTCCCAGGCGGATCTTTCCGAGCGGCGAGATGGCGAGGGCGACACACAGCAGCACAAACAGGTTGCCCATGATCATGATGAACCAGTCGCAATGCTTGAGAATCCAGCCCTTTGTTGCCTCAAGGTTGGCGCCGAAAGCAGCCGGGTCGTTCAGTGCAAGGGCTACGGTCGCAACGATGAACGCAACCGAAACCGGGAATATGACTTTGTGGAAGTCCAGTCCCATTAGCCGGGCATTGCTTTCGCCAGGCAACGGGAGTGTGGTGCTCATCTCTCTCATTGATGTCTCCTCATTCTATTTTTGTGTGGCTTCAGCACGGTGAGGCTGGCTGAACCGCAGTGACCGACGTCAGAATCTCTTTTGATCCGGATCAATCGGGTGAGTCGATTGTTAAGAAATCGACGCGCTGTAACAAACGATTTTTGTGCGGCTGATTAATGACTTTCAGTAATGTCATTGAGCCCCGCGCCTTTGCCTTTCGACATAAAAAATCCCTGCAGCCGCGATTCGCGGGGCAGGGCAGTCAAGACCAGTCATTCGCTTTCGGATCAGACGCTATTTCAGAGAGAGCAGCCATTCCCTGAAGCACGCGACGCTCCTTCGGCGCTCATGCGGACCGGGCTTCTCGAGGACGAGGAATTGGGCATCTGTTTCGAGCACGTCCGCTATCGGCTTGACGAGGGTGCCGGCGTTGAGATACTGCTCGACAAGGTTGTGCCAGCCCAGTGCAATGCCCTGGCCACTGAGTGCAGCCTGTATGACCAAGGAATAGTTGTTGAGGTTGATCTTGTTGCGCGGTGTGACCAGCGGAAGATTGAGCTGGCGAAACCATTGTGTCCAGCTGATCCAGTCGCGCTCGGATTCATCCAGCCACAACCACGTGCAATTCGCCAGATCCTGCGGCGAAGACAGATTCGGGTGTCGGGCAAGATACGCCGGACTGCAGATCGGAAAGATGGCTTCGTTGCAGATAGGCGTGCTTTTCATGCCGCCAGGCAGGCTCTTGCAGTAATAAACCGCGAGGTCGCACTCGAGCTTTTGATGATCCTTGACGTGATCATATGCAACGATGCGGAGGTCGATGCCCTCATGCAGTTCGTTGAACTCGGGAATCCTTGGCAGCAGCCACATCGAAGCCAGCGCGGTGCTGGTTGCAACGGTGACTTGCTGGTCGCCGTGCCAGCGCTTGATCTGGTGAGTGGCGTCCGCGAGCGCAAGCAAGGCTTCACGTGCTGAATGAAAGTACTGCTCTCCTGTCGGGGTAAGGCATACCGAACGTGTCGTGCGGTCGAGCAGGTGGGCACCCAGCATGTCCTCAAGTACGGCGATCTGTCTGCTGATCGCGCCCTGGGTGACGTTGAGCTCCGAGGCTGCACGCGTGAAACTGCCGAGGCGGGCTGTTGCCTCGAACGCAATGAGTGCCTTGAAAGGCGGAAGGGGCTGAATTTTCATTGTGCTTGACGTTCCGGCAGGGCCTCTCTGTCAGGGCCTTTCCCGGGCACACAAGCCCGGTGCGAAATTGTGCCTTCAAACGCTGTTGAATAGCGTGCGTTCAAGTCAGCGTTTGCGTTCGCAGGTGGCGGGGTCGTCCGGGCATTCCTCGTCGCAGAGCTCTTTCCAGTTTCCGGGATAGACCACGTATCCAAAAAGTGCAAAACCGCCGTACTTCAGGGCAGTGCACTTTGGTATCAGCAGCACCTGGCCTGGCTTTACAGCGTGCTTTACACCGTCTGATTCGACTTCGAGGCACCCTTCGATGGTGAAGATGACCTCTTCGTAAAGGGTCGTCCAGCTTACGTCCGCACCTTCCCAGCGCGCAAATCCGACGCCCAGGTTGGGTGACACTTCATTGCTGAACGCACGTGCCACGTAGGCAGCCCCTGGCGGGCCACCACGAACCACAAAGCCGAGGTCGGTGTGGTCGACGAGACGCACGCCGACACGGGGTTGCGTAAGTTCTGTCATAGCTCACTCCTGCTGTTCCATGCTGCCAGTTTGATGCGAGAACGCACCCCGAATCCAAGGAAAGGCTCCGGTGGGTTCAGCGAGGGCATCCCCGTCACGGCCTGGATGTCGTGCAGCAGGGATGAGTCCGCGCCGACCGCCATATCTGCCAGCAGGGTACCGGAGATCGTTCCCCACGCCGCGCCCACGCCGTTGTCGCAAGCTGACGCGAAAACGCCCTCTTCAAGCTGACCAAAGAAGTTGGTGAAGTTGCGTGAAATCGCATAAACCCCGCCCCACGTGTGGGTGAAGGGCACTTCGGCAAGGTCAGGAAAGCGCTTTACGAGCGCCTTGCGATGATCGCTGCGAATGTCCGAGCGGGCCTTGTCATCAATGCTGCGTCCGTACTTGGGTACGTGCTTGTAGGTGTTGCGAATGATCAAGCGCTTGTCCTGAGTCATTCTGACCGTCGTGCCCGCGTGGTCCGCTGGGGTCAGGCCCCAGTTGAAGGTGCCGGTGTAGCGTTTGCATTCGTCGTCGTTGAGCGGGCGGGTCCAGCTGGCAAAGGTCATGACCGGCAACAGACGGTTTTTCAGGTAGCCGAACTCCTGGGTGAAGATGCTGGTGCCGAGCAGCAGGCGTGGCGTGCGAATCGTCCCGGCATTGCCAAGCAGCACGAAGCCGCCCTTGCCATCGCGTTCAAGCCGCGTGATGGGGGAGTTTTCCAGCAGCTCTACGTTTTCCGGCAAGGAATCACCCAGCCCCCGCACGAGTGCAGCAGGCTGCATCAGGTAACAACCCGGGGTAAAGATCGCGCGGCTGTAATGCGTTGTGCCGAGCACCCTTTGCAGTTCATCGCGCTCGACCATGCGAAAGGGTTCGCCGAGGCCGGAAAGCAGTTTCTCGAAGTGTGCCAGATAGGCTAGCCCGCGCTCGCCAACAGCACCCTGATATTTTCCTGCGTGTGACCACTGGCATTCGATATCGTGTTCGGCGATCAGCGATTCGAGCTGTGCGATTGCTGCACGATTCAGGCCGAGAAGGCGCTGCTTGTGTGCGGGGTCCGGATGCTCAAGCGCGAACTTGTGCGGCAGGTCGATTACAAATCCGGAATTGCGACCCGAGGCACCCTCGGCGACCCGCTGTGCATCGACCAGAATGACGCGGGCTTCTGGCTCGAGCGTGGCCAGGCGGCGAGCCGCCGCCAGCCCGGCAAAACCCGCACCGATAATCACGTAATCCGCCGTTTGCTGCCCTGACAGGGTACGCACGGGTTTGGGGGCGGGCAGTGCTGCATACCAGCCGCAAGTTTTGTCGTCGTTGGGAAGGTTCATGATCTGCTCGCTCAGGCGGCTTCTTGTGTAATGCGCAGGCTGCATTCCTGCGTCCAGACACGACGTTTTTCCTGCGCGGCTTCACCGATCAACGCGAAGCCACACATGCGTCCGGAGTCGTCGTGATAAGCGCAGCAGAAGCCGTTTTCGGTCGCTGTGCTGTGCCACTTGCCGACAACACTGGGTGGCAGCAACAAGGTGATTGGCGTGGCCGGCGTCTTTACCATCACCGGCATCGGCGGGTACTGAACTTCGGTTGGCCGACCCAGCAAGGTTTGGGACAGTGCCTTTACTCCGAGGTTGATCGGCGCGAGGTAGGGGGCCGGGCGGCCGTCGATTTCAATGCAGTCGCCCAGCGCATAGATGTCCGGCTGCGAGGTTCGCAGCCTTGCGTCGGTACGGATGCCGCGCGCTGTATCGATGCCGCAATCTGCTGCAAGGTCTACATTGGGTGCAAGGCCCACAGCGGAGATGATGGCAGTGGCGTCCACCTGTTCGCCGCTGGCGAGCGTGATCCGCCAGGCGCCTTCGTCTCCATCAACGGACACCACCGAGTTCTGCAGGTGCCAGCGCACGCCTCGTGCGCTCAGTGCCTGTTGCAAACACCGTCCGGCTTCTTCGGGCATTGCTCGCTCGAGGGGCCATTTTCCGATGCCGATGACGCTGACTTCAGCGCCGCTGCTTGCAAGGTCGTTGGCGAACTCGCAGCCGATCAATCCGTCGCCGATGATCGCGACCTTGGCGCCATGGCGGAGTTGGCGCTGAAAGGCGGCATAGTCGTCCAGATTGTTGATGCTGAGCATGGCGTCGCGGCGTCCGGCCACATCCAGGCGGATCGGGCTGGCGCCAAGCGCCAGCACCAGCTGACCATAAGGCATCGGGCCGAAGCTGGTGTCGACAACATGTGCGTCAGCATCGATGCGACGTACTTCGCAGTGTGGGTAAATGCGGATGTTAAGGCGCTTTTCGATCTGGAATGGTGCTTCGTCCATCAGCTCTTCCGCGCTGTGGCCCTGCGAAGTGGCGATGGAGAGCGCCGGCTTGGAATAGAGATGGCCCGACTCCCGGGTCAAGACCACAATTTCGACCTTGTCGTTCTGTTCGCGGACTGCTGCTGCGAGGCTGTAGCCTGCATGTCCGCTGCCGATGATGACGATCGGCCCGCGGGACGGCACCGGAATCGGCGTCACCGTCGCGAAAGCAGGAACTGCAACGGGAACGGGTTCGACACGGGCGGTGATCTCGATCATTTCGAAATCAGCCTTGCCAACACCGCAGTCCGGGCACTTCCAGTCCTCGGGGACATCCTCCCAGCGCGTACCCGCAAGGATTCCGTCCTTCGGCCAGCCCTTGGCCTCGTCGTAGATCCATCCGCAGATGATGCAGAGCCATTTCTTCATCGCTGTCTCCTCAGTCCTGCTGGATGCGGATTGCCACGTTCTTCGTGCGAACGTAGCTGTACAGGGCTTCCTGGCCTTTCTCGCGACCAAATCCCGACAGACCGACACCGCCAAACGGTGTTTCGATTCCGCCCGCATACCATTCGTTGACGAACACCTGACCACTTCGCAGGCGGCGCGTCAGTCGCAGGGCCCGGTTGATGTCCTGGGTAAACACGCCCGAGACCAGTCCGAACGGCGTGCCATTTGCGATCTCGATGGCTTCCTCCTCGGAGTCGAACGGGATCACTGCCAGCACCGGTCCAAACACCTCCTGCTGTGCGACCTTCATCTGTGGTGTGACGCCTGCAAACACCGTCGGCTGCATGAAGTGACCAGCACGATCACTCTGACGATCGCCGCCCACAACAGCTTCGGCACCCTCGGCAATGGCGTCGTTGCAGATGGCCTGGACCCTCGCCAGCTGCTCGGCGCTGATCAAGGGGGTGTGATCGGGATCTTCTTCTCCGGGGCCACTAACCAGCCCTTGAGCCATCTCAGCGACTGCCGCCACGATCTCGTCATGGATGTCGCGATGGACCAGCAGGCGCGACATCGCTGAGCACACCTGACCGGCGTTGAAGAAAATGCCACTCTTCACGCTGGCAAGCAGTTGTTCGCGGTCGGCATCAGGAAAGACCAACGCAGCTGACTTGCCGCCAAGTTCCATGACGCTCGGCGTTGCCCAGCGCGCTGCCGCGGCGAGAATCGACTGCCCGGTGGGGACTGAGCCGGTAAACACGATCTGGTTTGCCTTGGGGCTGCTCACCAGATGCGCGCCGACCTCACTGCCCAGCCCACACAACAGGTTGACTGCGCCTCGCGGCAGGCCGGCACGCTCGATGGCGCGAAACAACACGCACATTCCGAGTGGCGACAACTCCGGCGACTTCACCACCACCGCATTCCCTGCCGCCAGGGCAGGGGCCAGCGAGCGGGCGCAGATGGAAACCGGGAAGTTCCACGGCACGATCTGTACCGAGACCCCCATCGGTTCGTAGCTCGTGAAGTCGACGTAGCCGTTACCCAAGGGCACGGAGATCCCTTCGATCTTGTCGGCCATGCCGGCGTAGTACTCGAAGTAGCGTGCGGCCTCGACGAACTCGTCGCGCGCATCGCGCAGGGTCTTGCCGTTCTCCTGGCACAGTACCCACGCGCCTTCATCAGTGACTGCTCGGATTTCGGCTGCGATACGCAGCAACCACTGCACCCGCTGCGCGGGGCGTGTCGAAGTCAGCCAGCCGTTCTGCGCGCAATGCGTGGCCGCGTCGAGCGCGGCTTCGGCCTCATCGATACCCGCCAGTGCGATGCTGGCAAGTGGCTGGGTGGTCGCTGGGTTGGAGACAGTAAGCTGACGCTCACCATCTACCCATTGACCGTCGATGTAGTTCTGCCAATGGCTGGCGATCGCGTGTTTCATCACGCGGCCTCTTGCCCTTGACCGTTGGCGGAAAGAATCCGGCGCGCGGCCCACTGATGGAAGTAGTGCGTTGGTACGTCCATCTCGGGCGAGAACACACCGCCCTGATAGCCCGGCGACTGACGTCCGGCCTGCATGCCTTCGACCGCACCGATGTCTTCCGAGAACACCACTCGCCAGGCGCTGAGGATGGCGTGACGGCTGGCCGCATAGATGTCCTTTCGTGCAGCTTCGTCGCCGACGTAGAACAGGCGCAGGTGCTCTACGGTCTTGTTCGCGGCCAGCGGCTCAAGCACCATGGCAAAGGCATGGTCAGCCTGGATGCCGAGCAGCACATTGGGGAAGAACGCAACGTATTCTGCATTGCGCATGCGGTCCGCAGGCCACGAAGGGAAGGTCGGCAGCGACGTCCCTTCGATGTCCGCGAGGTTGTAGGCGTAGCTGCCCTGGCCTGCGAAGTTGCCATCGAACATGATGTTGTAGTGATCTTCGAGGCGCGAGTAGGTGTTGAGGCTCGGGTGCACCCAGGGGAGGTGATAGGCCTCGCAATAGTTCTCGACCGCGAGTTTCCAGTTGCAATTCACCTCGATGCTCATCGCACCATCGCTGATCGGGGCGCGCAGCAGCGACATGCCGTCCTTGCCCAGGAACTGCTCCCAACGCTCCGTGAGCGGCCGGATGGCGTCTTCGAATGCCGGTGCCGTGCCGGACAGATTGACGAACACCATGTCCATCCAGACGTGGCTGCGCAGTGCCTTCAGACCGTGCTTTTCACAGGCGAAGCGCGGATCCTTGTGCTGGTTGATCCCGCCAACGTGAGGCGTACCTTTCAGTGCGCCGTTGAGGTCATACGTCCAGGAGTGGTAGGCGCAACGGATCAGGCCCTGAATTTCACCTGCCTCATGCACCAGCTTCATTCCACGATGGCTGCACACGTTGTGGAATACCTGCAGCGCACCGTCGCGATTTCGCATCATCAGAAGGGGCAAGCCCATGAACTCGATCGGCTTGACGTAGTTGTTCGTCCCGACGTCACTCGCAAAACCGATGCATGCCCAGCCCTGTGCAAGCACGCGGTCGCGCTCGAACTTGAAATAGCTGTCGTCGGTATAAAACTCGTTGCCAAGGCCAACGGCTTCTTCAATCGAATTGAGTACGTTCTTGAGTTCGAAAACCTTGAAGTTGCGGATTTCGGTCGGTGCGTTCATTGCGAGTCTCCTGTCTGCCTGGTTGGAATTTCGCAACTGGCCTGCGTTTGGGTCAGTGCGATTGAGGCGGATTATGAAATTCACGCAAGTGCACAACAAACGATTCTTTGGGTGCTGATTAATCAGGAAAAGTCATGAATCGGAGGGGTGTTGACCTGCTCCGGGGTTTTCGGACCAGGAGAAACTTTAGAGGATGGCTCCCAGAGAAAAGAGGAAGTCATGCGCAAGAGCCGTTTGAAGCGCCCCGGGTTTTATGGAAGCCGGCTACTTTAAGTAGGCTCATCCGCAATACATCCATGGGAAGTACGCTTGCCAAGCGCCTCAGGTTTCCGATCTAACAACTGCAATCGCGCCTGCTACCTGGGCGCACCCTCAATACGCCCCCTCTATGCGGGCCACCGCTTGCCCGGGAATCAGGTGTCCGGCAAGCGTGTCCCAAGAGATGGAAACGCCCCCTGGTTTTGACGACAATTTTTGGATAACGACGCGTCATCGAGGATTCACTTTCATTCGTATCTCCAATCCTTGCCTGCTCGGGGTGCCGCGTTCATCGGCTGCGGCGCGCCGGGTGCCAGCGTCACGGCATCAAGCACGTGACGCTCCCCTTCGAAAAGCTGCATCTGTTGCAAGCTGAGCGCCAGCACCTGGTAGCGCCCATTCAATTGCAGAAACTGACGCAGTGGCTTGGTGTGGAAGCTGTCGGCAACCACGGCAAACTCGGACCACGGGGTCGCCTGCCGCTGCAACGGAAACACGCGGAGCAGGGCCGGTGCGCCCAGCACGGCCAAGCCGTCGAGTGTTTGATTCCAGAGGTCGTGGTCCTGGGCCAAGGCCTCGAAGTCCTTCGAGCAGGGCCATGGTGGCATCGACCGCGTTCTGCTGTCGCAGCGATGTCTCCATCGCCTTCACCAGATGGCAGAACCGGATCGGGTCTTGCTGGTTGTCCGGATGGCTTCGATAGGTCGGCGGCTAGAGCGACAGGCAGGGCCGCTCCTGGATCGACGCCCGTTCGGAAATTCCCGCCCGGGTGAGTGGTCTTCATCTCATTTCCTTAGGTGATGTCTCTGGCTTGGCGGCGGGCGCAGCCAGGTTCGACTCCTGGGGGGGCCCGATTCAGTCGGACAGGCCCCGGTTCAACCAGTAACACACCGACGATGTCTGCCGCACGCTATCTGACCAAGACTGATCCTGCCCTTCGCAGTCTTTCCTGCTCGCGTGACCTCGTCTGTGCGGCAACGCATGGTGCAGCAGACAGGGATCGCGATAATCAGCGAAATGATTCCCACGCACGCGACCCTGCCGCCCCGTACGCCGAGAAGCCGGCGCACGGACATGGCGCCAGAGCCCCTCCGACCATGAATCCAGGCCCTCTGGCGCATGAGGAAGAGCTGTTGGGTCGGACCAAGGCCGAGCACGCAGGGGACCGCGTGCTGCGGCCATTCCAGCTGTTCGAACAACAGCAGGCCTCCGGCGGCTTGGTGCTGCTGGGCTTTGCCATGTTGGCGCTGGCCTGGGCCAACTCGCCGTGGGCAGGGGCCTACGAGCAGATGCTGGGCGTTCCGCTGGGCATTTCACTTGGCGACCAGGTGTTGCGCCTGGACCTTCGCCATTGGATAAACGATGGCCTGATGGCGATCTTCTTCTTCGGCGTCGGACTCGAGATCAAGCGCGAGTTTCTGGTCGGTGAGCTGGCCGAACGACGCAAGGCGATGCTGCCGATCGTGGCCGCCGTCGGCGGCATGGTGGTCCCGGCGCTGATCTATGCCGGGTTCAACTTCGATGGCGCAGGCGCCAGGGGCTGGGGCATTCCGATGGCGACCGACATTGCCTTTGCGCTCGGTGCGCTGACCGTCCTGGGCTCGCGCATCCCCGAAGCGCTGAAGGTCTTCCTGGTCGCACTGGCCATCGTCGACGACCTCGGCGCGCTACTGGTCATCGCAATCTTCTACACCGCGTCGATCGAATGGCGCGGCGTCGCCGTGATCGCCGCCGTGCTGCTGGCGCTGTGGCTGGCCAACCGCATGGGGGCCCGCCGGGGATCGATCTACCTGCTGCTCGGGCTGGGTCTGTGGGCCGGCTTCTACATGTCCGGTCTGCACGCGACACTGGCCGGTGTGCTGACGGCGCTGTTCGTGCCCGCGCGCGTGAACATCGTGCCCGACGCGCTGCCGCAGGTGATCCACCGCGGCGCCGACGACATCGAAGCCCAGGCCCTCGACAACGAGCCCGACGCAATGGATCCCGATCGTGTCGCCATCATCGGCGCGATCGCGGGCAACCTCGACGCTGCCACCGCACCGCTGCAGCGCTTCGAACATAGTGTGCAGCCGTGGGTCACCTACGGCATCCTCCCGGCATTTGGTTTGTTCAATGCAGGGGTCGCGATCGACGCCACTGTGCTGGGCACACTGTCGACGGCCGTGCCGCTGGGGATCATGGTCGGGCTGGTGCTCGGTAAATCGGTCGGCATCGGCCTGGCCAGTTGGCTGGCGGTGAAGACCGGGCTGGCCGAACTGCCCCAAGGGGCAACCTGGCGCCAGTTGATCGGCACCGCCTTCCTGGCCGGCATCGGCTTCACCATGGCGCTGTTCATCAGCGGCCTGGCGTTTCACGGCACCCATTTCGAGCGCGAGGCCCAGCTGGCCATCCTGATCGGTTCGTTGCTGGCCGCGGCGGTCGGTATCGCCATTTTGCGGACATCGAAGGCGACGCAGGCGCCCGGCCCGGAGTGAGCGCTTGACTGCGAGAACCGCCGTTGCGTCAGCTGTGAAGCGTGCCTAGACGGCGGGCGTGGCGGCCTTTCATCGCGGCGCATCCATCAAGATCGGCGGCTCGTGGCCCATCGCCCGAAGGCGACTTCGACGGTCTGCGAGAGCGGCTCTGGGGATCGTGCCTACAAAGTGTATGTACCTGCGCTGCGTTCGGCGATGGCAGGGAACTTGGGCGAGACGTACCACGAGCGTGATGGATGTTTCCAGAAAGGATCTCATTTTTGCCCTGCGGTGAGAGAGGCCAACTGCACAGCGAGTCTCCGATTAGACCGCCACCTACGCGGGGCTTGCGTGGGTTTTCTGTACGGCAACGCACACAACTCGGCTACGGGACAGTTGATCAGCGAAGCCCGCTCGGAGGGCGAGCAAACGGGTGCGACCGCGAGTGTAGTGCTTCGTTCTTCTTCGAACTGAGCTTGCGGTTGGCGCGAATGACTTTTTGGAGCGTGTCATCGGCTTTGGCTGTCGAGACAAGGTGCATCGGATTTCGGCTATGCACGGCGATGTACTCGTCGATGGCCGAGATCAATTCAGGGACGCTGCGAAAGACGCCGCACTCCCATCGGTCGGTCGAGATGCTGCGGAAGAGGCGCTCGACCATGTTGAGCCAAGACACGGAGGTCGGTGTGAAGTGGATATGGAAACGCGGATGCTTTTCAAGCCATTGTCGGACGGTCGGGTGCTTATGGGTCGCATCGTTGTCGCTGACCAGAACACGGCGAGCGACTGTGCGTCAGCGAACGGACGCTTTACGTCAATGCGGCGACCATGCCTTGGCGATCACGGCGCCCGGCCGCGTCCGGAACCGCAGCGACCGGGCCGTCATCCCTCGACCCAACCGATCAGGAGAAACACCATGAAACGATCTGCATCTGCCGTCTGGACCGGTGACCTCAAGCAAGGCAAGGGCAGCATCTCGACACAGAGTGGCATCCTCGAGGATGCTCAGTACGGTTTCAACACGCGCTTCGAAGACGGCCCCGGCACCAATCCCGAAGAACTGATCGCCGCGGCGCACGCGGGCTGCTTCACGATGGCGCTGTCGGCGCAACTGGGCGTGGCCGGCATCACCGCCGAACGCCTCGAGACCAAGGCGAGCGTGACCCTGGACAAGACCGGCGACGACTTCACCATCACCGCCGTGCATCTTGTTCTGCGGGCGAAGATCCCAGGCACCGACCGCCAGACCTTCGAAAGCATCGCCGACAAGGCCAAGACCGGCTGTCCGGTGTCCAAGGTACTCAATGCGACGATCACGCTCGAATCGACCCTCGAGGCCTGAATCGTGGAAAGCCGGTCGAGCGTTAGCTCGGCGCCCGGCGTGACCCAATGGATGCGATCGTCGACAACGGTTGACCGCGCGCAAGGAACTCCGACATGTTACGAAGCCTGAATGAACTCCAGAAATATGCCATCGGCGCCACCGACGGCGATATCGGCAAGGTCAAGGACTTCTACTACGACGACCATGACTGGGTCGTCCGCTACCTCATCGTCGACACCGGCTCCTGGCTGGCCAGCCGCAAGGTATTGATATCACCGATTTCGATCCAGAAGCCCGATTGGGCTGCGCAATCGCTGCCGGTCGCCGTCACTAAGGAGCAGGTCAAGAACAGCCCGGACATCGACACCGAGAAACCGGTGACGAGGCAGCACGAGGCGCTGTACCTCGACTACTACGGCTATCCGACCTATTGGGGCAGCACCGGTCTGTGGGGCGGCGGAATGGTTCCGGTGGGAATGTACCCTGGGTACGCCGGCTTGCCGGGTGGCACTACCGGGGGGGAACAAGCCATCGAAGAAGTCGCCAAGGCCGAGCGCGCGCGACACCGCGACGACGATCCGCATCTGCGCAGCTGCAAGGCCGTCATCGGCTATCACATCCAGGCCACCGACGGCGAGGTGGGTCATGTCGACGAGTTGCTCTTCGACGAAGAAACCTGGGCGATCCGCTACTTCGTCGTCAACACGAGCAATTGGTGGGTCGGGCACAAGGTGCTGATCGCGCCGCAGTGGATCGACGGCGTGAGCTGGTCGGACCGGACTGTCGCCGTCGATCTGAGCCGTGAAGAGGTGAAGACAGCCCCGTCCTACGACGAAGCCATAACACTGGACCGGCAAGGAGAGGCGAGTCTATACACCCACTACGGGCGCCCCCCGTACTGGAAGGCGGACTAGCCCACGGTTGGCGCAAAGAGGTGTTTCGGCCTCGGCGAATCGCCCAAACGTCTCGACCAGTGAAGCACGCAGGTGTGTGCGCTGACGCACCGGCGCGATGCCGCGCCGCGCGTAACCTTGCCATTTTGGATTGTGGGTCGGCCAACGAGGCGCTCCGTCGGCGGCTCGGCCCGCTTCCTTGGAGACTTGGACATGGCCATCCCGTATGACGCGCTCTTTCACGTCCTGCTGGTCATCGATGGTCCGAACGAGGGCAAGGTGCAGACGCTGATCCATAAGATACGGCACGAGCGCGGTCTTGATCCGACGAATGCAGTCCGTCAGCCCGACGCGTTATCGAGGATCGACTTCACCTCGGCGCCGACGATGACGGCGACCCCCGACAGGTACGCGTCTCGGGGATGCTCGAGGCTGCGATCGTCGTCGCGTTGCCCGTCGTCAATGCCGTCCTGCATTGCCACGGACTGACAAGCTCAAGTCGACGTCAGAGCACGCCCATGACGAGCAGCACAGCCCGCCTCGAGGCCGAAAAAACGAGTGCAACTGGCTCGTGAGGCAACGATCGTTGCCGTGATGGAGCAGGAAGATCAGAACGCTGCGGAGTTGGGGCTCACCCGGGCCGGCGCCGCGCCCTTCGTGCCCGATTGGCTGCCGGCGTATCGGCAGGCGGTGCGGCGGACTCGCACAGCGGCGGCCGAGCGACTACGAAAATCCATCCTTTGCTGCACGAACTCGCGGTCACCTGGAGTCTTCAATTGACTGAAATGTGCGTTAGCGGACGGACGCATGCGGAGTTGACGCGCACAGTCCCAACAAATCCATTCGTGCAATCCAGGCCTCGAACCTCCATGCCGCGAAGTGTGACGGATCATCACCGCGTTACTCATCGACTGGCACAACCGCGGGCCCCCTCTTACTTCCACAAAAGAATCCGGACTGCGTGAAGCAGCAATTATTTTTTTAGGAGAACCATCAATGGAACAACTTGCTGAAGCTTCATTGGCAATGCCTTATGACGGACTATTCAGTCAGATCCAAAAACGGGTCGCCGATAAGATAAGAACGCCCGTTGAAATCCATCTATGGGGTGGACACGTCTATCGTTTGGGGAAGGGTGAGCCTGCGATCAAGATATTAGTCAAGAATCGTCACGGCCTGGCGGCCCTTGGCAAGTGATATTTCGGGACGCAATTCTCGTTTGACATAGGGCGAGAAGCGCGGCGATAGCTGCCTTGGGGGCATTGAATTTCCTATCCTTGAGCGACAGTTCGCTGACGCACATCCCGCACTCTGCAAGCGGATTACCTTGAGCAATCCGCCGGGCGCTAGTCCAACGAGGAAAGTCGAACAAACAATGGCTAACGCACAATGGTTTCTGCTATTAGGTGGCATCCTGCTGGCCAGAGGCGCCACCGCTTCCCTGCTGGCGCGTCTACCGGTGACGCCGGCCATCATTTATCTGGCGGTGGGACTGCTGGTCGGCCCGACGGTGCTCAATGTGTTTCACTTCAATCCGCTCAAGCAATCGGAACTGCTGGAGACGCTGACTGAAGTGGTGGTGCTGATTTCGCTGTTTTCAGCCGGCGTCAAGATGCCCGTCCCGGTGAGCTTTGCCCGCTGGCGTGCCCCGATCCTGCTGGCAACGGTATCCATGACGGTCACCGTCGGCATGGTCGCCGCCTTTGCATTCTATGTATTTGACTTACCGCTCGGTGCAGGCATTCTGCTGGGCGCAATTCTGGCCCCCACCGATCCGGTATTGGCGACCGATGTCCAGATCCGCCATCCCGGTGACGATGACCAGTTGCGCTACACCCTGACCTGCGAGGCCGGCATGAATGACGGCAGCGCCTTTCCGTTCGTGATGCTCGGACTGGGACTGCTCGGATTGCACGAGGTCGGTGAATTCGGACTGCGATGGGTGCTGTTCGATGTGCTGTGGGCGACATTTGCAGGAATCGCCATCGGGGTGCTGTCCGGCGCCGCGCTGGCCCACATGGCATGGAAGCTGCGCCGCCATGCACCTGAGCACAAGCTGATGGACGACTTTCTCGGACTTGGTCTGATCGGCGTGGTGTATGGCCTGAGCGTGCTCGCAGGAGCGTGGGGCTTTTTGGCGGTATTTTTTGCGGCAGTCGCCCTGCGTCAGACCGAACTGAAGCTTGCCGGCGCTGGTCCGGGCATCCCGCAACCGCAGGCAAGCCAGAGGATCGAGCTGGAATCGGCCAGCGCCGGCGCTGACAACGAGCCGCCACTCACCGTAAGCGAGGGATCACTGGTATTCAAGGAACATCTGGAGCGGCTCTCTGAATTGACGCTGATCCTTCTGGTCGGCGGCACCTTGTTTCTCGATTCATGGAGCTGGCGGGCGGTTGGGCTTGCGCTGTTCTTGTTCTTGGTGGCGCGCCCGGTGAGCGTCCTTATCGGTCTGCTGGTTACCCGAATGTCATGGAAGATACGCGGTATGGTCGGCTGGTTCGGCGTCCGCGGTATTGGTTCGCTGTATTACCTGATGTATGCCATCCAGCATGGCATCCAGGAAGACCTGGCCCTGGAGCTGATCCAGTTGACGCTTATTGTGGTGGCGCTGTCGATCCTTGTCCACGGCACCAGTGTCAAGCCGCTGATGGGCCTTTTCTGGCGTCACAGCAGGAACCTGCCGGAGCCGTAGGTGTTATCCAGACAACGATTAAACAGGTTGGCGTGCATTTTCTTCAAACGCCGAGCGGAACCAGGTTCTCCCAGTTCCGAAGACGAATAACGAATAGGAAATTCAACCGTTTGCGAGTCAGCATGTCACGGGTTTTTGGGTTCCCGAAAGCACATGGGTGGCAATACGATCGATCAGCTCCAGTGGCGTGAGCGTGATCTCGTCCCGCCTTGGAGCATCGGTACACCAATTCAGCGCCTTCTTTGCGCAGCCGTTCCATAGAAAACGGCGGCCTCGTCGATACCGGTGACCGGACGGAAGATCCCGTCGCCTGCCATTTTCTCAAACACTCCATGGACTACTCGCACCCATCGGAGAAATCTCGAACGCATGAGCTGAGGCAAGCTGCTACAGGCAACTCGCCAATCAGACCGTAATTGTGGTCTGACTTATCCCAACTGGCCTTCACAGAACTGAACTGACCCCTGGAAGTTCGACAGCGGATATATCCAGGGGGACTTTTTCACCGGCAGCAGGTCTATGTGCTACAACGCACCGACCCGATAGGTGGGTAGGGGCAGTCTGGATCCATCGTTTGCACTGCAGGTCGTACAAACGCGTTGCTAACCGCTTGAGGAGATGGACGTCATGAAAGATACACATCTGGTTCTTCTGCCAGGACTACTCTGCGATGCGAGCCTGTTCGTGCATCAGGCTGACGCATTGGCGGACATCGGTGGCGTTACCGTGGTCGACCTGACCGGCTCAGACTCGATTGCCGCGCTGGCGACGGATGCGCTGGCTCAGGCGCCCGACGGGCCGTTTGTGCTGGCCGGGATGTCGATGGGCGGCTATGTCGCGTTCGAGATCATGCGTCAGGCCCCGCGACGGGTTCGGGGCTTGATGCTCATGAGTACCAGTGCGCAGCCCGATACGCGCGAAGCCATCACGAACCGGGAGGCGCTCATCGCGCAGGCCGATTCCGACTTTCCCAGCGTCATCGAAGCGCTGCTGGCGCGCATGGCGCACCCCGATCACGCGAATACGCCGGAGGTGGGCGGTGTGTTCCATTCGATGGCGACCGGCCTCGGCGGCGAGGTGTTCGCACGCCAGCAACGTGCCATCATGAGCCGCATTGACAGCCGGCCGACGCTGGCGGGGATCAAGTGTCCGACGCTGGTCGTGTGCGGGCGGCAGGATGCGCTGATCCCGCTGGAGGTTCAGCAGGAACTGGCCGCCGCGATCCCCGACGCTCGGCTGGAAATCCTCGAGAAATGCGGCCACCTCGCGCCACTCGAGCAAGCGGATAAGGTCACCCAGATCCTGCGCGACTGGCTTTGCGCCCTGGCGGGTAGCAAGCCGGCGATTGCGAAGCCGTGAGGACTACTCCAAGTCAAGCACTCATCTCGGGTAAAGTCGCCGTAGATACTGTTCCGGGTCAAGTGCTCATTGTTGGCACAACCGCAGTAGGGGGCGGGTTTCAACCCGCCGCAGGGGGGGGCGATTCGGGCATCAGCGTCAGGCTCGGGCACCTGCAGCAGGCTGGAGTTGGCCCTACGAGCGCCCGCCGGCATCCTCCGTTTGTTCGCCTCGCGTGCAATTTCCCCACTGCTTTGGCCCCCGCTCGTTAAATGAGCCCAATCAATCTGTGGATCACGCCCCATCTGTTGGCCGACCGAACGCTCAAGTTTGCGCCGCATTGATATCCTTGCAATCGCCGACCGAAGCCTGAACGATTGCCCGTGCCGTCGTCGTTTCCTGCTCCGTCCGCGTCTCGGCCACCAGCACGACCTGGCCATTCGCGATGGCGTCGCTGACCAGATCGGAAAGCCAGCCTTTCTGGTTGCCGTCGCCAGCTGTGGAGCCGGCTGCGGCCCCGATCAAACCGCCGATGGTCGCACCCCAGCCGAGCAGCATCAGGGGCGCGACCAACGGGCTGGCGATGAACAGCGTCACGCTCGTCGCCGCCAGCGCCACGCTCCCTAGCGCGCCGATGCCAGTGCCCACCGCAGTTCCAATGGCGCTTCCACCAATACGTCCTTCAGTACGCCGTCGCTCTTCGCTTCCTCCGCGGGAGATGACGAGGTGGAGTCGGCAGTAAAGATATGCATTCGTTCGCGCGGCAGCCCTTGATCGAGCAGCGTTGCAAGCGTGCTTTCGGCATCGTTGCGGTGGAGATAGAAGCCTGATAAGTGGTGGAGGTATTCGCTCATGTCGTTTCTCATGAAGATGACGGGTGTGAGATGGACGAATCTTCAGTATTTGCGATGAGTCCGGGTGCATCTGTACGGCATCGCAAGCAGTGAATCTCGTTGGTCTGTGTGCGTTAGCGAATGGAATGGCGCCGGCCTCCGGCGCACCGTGCTACGAGTGGTTCAGTTTTCCAGGAATAGATGGTCCGAAGCCCACGGAGGAGGTCACCTGCTCCGCCATCTCCGGCCGATAGCTGCTTTTTCTGAGCTGCCTGTCCGGCAGTGACGTGCCTTCAGAGTTGTGTGCGTCAAGTTGTGCAAATTCGGTGATCAGGTATTCGGCTGATTCCGGTGCGTGCTGGTCGGCACGGAGGGCGAAGCCCGGAGTGCCGACCAGCACGCGGCCCCTTTCTTAGGCGGCCAGTCTCATCAACTCCTTCTTCTGCTCGGCCAGCAGGGCCATGTTCATGTAGCGGCTGTCCTCGAGCCACGCCTCGTGGGTCTCTACACACAGGGCGCGAATGAGCCGCAAGCAGGACTCGGCGTTGGGGAAGATGCGCACGACGCGCGTTCGTCGCTTGATCTCCTCGTTAAGTCGCTCGAGCATGTTGGTACTCTTCAGATGTTTGTGATGGGCCCGCGGCAGGCGGTAGAAACTGAGCGTCTCGCCGATGTTCGCCTCGACCCAGTCGACGAGCTTCGGATATTTGCCCTGCCACTTGGCGATCCAGGCCGCCAAATCCCGGTTGGCCTCCTGCAGGTCGCGGCGGTCGTAGATCCAGCGCAGTTCCTGAAGGCAGTCGTCGTCGGCCTTGCGGGGCAGGTAGTCGAGGGCGTTTCGGAGAAAGTGCACGTAGCAACGCTGCCAGGCCGCCTCCGTGAGCACTTCGCTGATCGCTTTCTTCAATCCCGCGTGGTCGTCGGAGACAACGAACTCCACGCCTGAGAGTCCGCGCTCCTTGAGCCGCAACAGAAACTCCCTCCAACTGCTCTGGCTCTCGCGATTGGCCGTCTCCACTGCCAGCACCTGGCGTTGTCCGTCACCGTTGATGCCGATGGCAATCTGCACTGCCATCGAGTTGATCACACCGTTCTCGCGCACTTTCTCGTAGCGTGCGTCCAGGATCAGGTAGGGATACGGTTCGTCCAGGTGCCGGTTGGAAAAGCGCGCGAGCGCCTCGTCGAGCCCCTTGTTAATCGCCGAGATCGCCGAGGCCGAGAAGCTGTGGCCGCATAGCTCTTCGGTGATCGCCTTCACCTTGCGCGTCGACACCCCTTGCACGTACATCTCGGCGAGCGCCGCCACGAGTGCCTTCTCGCTGCGGGCGTAGCGCTCGAACAAGGCGGTCGAGAACTCGCCGCTGCGGTCGCGCGGCACGCGCAGCTCAAGCTTGCCGATGCGTGTCACCAGCCCACTGTGGTAGTAATCCGCACGGTAGCCACTGCGTCCCTCCGTGCGCTCGTGCGGGGCCGCACCCAGAAACTCGCTCATCTCGCCGTCGAGCACTTCCTGCACCGCTTCCTTCAACAGCGCCTTCATCAGGTCGCGGTCGCCCGACACCAGCTCTTTCGCTGATAGATTCAGCGTATTACCCTTGCTTGTGGTCATGGTTTGCCCTCCTCACAGGGTTCAAGGTCGATCTGCACAATCAACCTCTTACCATGACCACCATTCCATTCAAGCCCATTCAGGCTTTTGCACACTTTTCAGCACACTACCGCTCAGCGACATGCTGCGCGGCCGGTGCCTATCCCCGCGGTCGCGGGGGAAACGTCACGCCAGGCGGCGGGTACGGATCGCCCGGGGGCCTATCCCCGCGGTCGCGGGGGAAACACCGCGAGTATGCCGAGGCTCGCCGTGCGTCCGGGCCTATCCCCGCGGTCGCGGGGGAAACTCAAAACCTACACCTACAGCGCAACGTTTGCAGGGCCTATCCCCGCGGTCGCGGGGGAAACTCGCGGACGAGATTACGGACTATCTGCGAAGGGGGCCTATCCCCGCGGTCGCGGGGGAAACCAGCAAAGCGGCTCAGAAGGAATTATCCAAAAGGGCCTATCCCCGCGGTCGCGGGGGAAACCGCGCAGAGGTCCAGAATCCGGGCGTATTGATGGGCCTATCCCCGCGGTCGCGGGGGAAACTTTGATGTGATCCAGAGCGGCTACACCATCAAGGGCCTATCCCCGCGGTCGCGGGGGAAACCAGATCGATGGTGGGCGACGAGTGACCAAGCGGGGCCTATCCCCGCGGTCGCGGGGGAAACTCGCCCTTGCCGGTGGTCAGGAACTCGCCGAACGGCCTATCCCCGCGGTCGCGGGGGAAACGGCAACCTGGCTGGCTACATCGACGAGCAGCAGGGCCTATCCCCGCGGTCGCGGGGGAAACCTGTTCGAAACGACGGCAGACGATCTGATCACGGGCCTATCCCCGCGGTCGCGGGGGAAACCAATCAAGGATCTGGTCAGCGAGATGCGCCAATGGCCTATCCCCGCGGTCGCGGGGGAAACATCGAGATCTTCAACCAGCTTACGCCCGGATAGGGCCTATCCCCGCGGTCGCGGGGGAAACCTCATCCACATCCTGAACGCATAGACAAGGCAGGGCCTATCCCCGCGGTCGCGGGGGAAACTTGCGCGCGTGCCAATCCTTGCTTTGATCGGCGGGCCTATCCCCGCGGTCGCGGGGGAAACACGGCGTAAGACTTTCCGCTATTGCTAAACGTGGGCCTATCCCCGCGGTCGCGGGGGAAACTTCTGGCGTCTTGATCTCGCCCGAGTGCTCCTGGGCCTATCCCCGCGGTCGCGGGGGAAACCGGACGTTCCGCATTGCGCGATACGTCCAAGTGGGCCTATCCCCGCGGTCGCGGGGGAAACATTGCCAGAGCGAACCGATATAGCGCCGCCTCGGGCCTATCCCCGCGGTCGCGGGGGAAACATAGTGCGTCTGTTTGGCCGTCCTTATATCCGGGGCCTATCCCCGCGGTCGCGGGGGAAACGGACTATTTGGTCGGCTGCTGACTCGTTTCTGAGGCCTATCCCCGCGGTCGCGGGGGAAACTCTCGCGCTCGCCGGTGAGTTGCTTGTGCACGGGGCCTATCCCCGCGGTCGCGGGGGAAACGCCGAGGCAGCCGCCGAGATCCAGGAGCAATCCGGCCTATCCCCGCGGTCGCGGGGGAAACGCGCATATGGCATGGTCGCTCGCTCGGGCTGCGGGCCTATCCCCGCGGTCGCGGGGGAAACACTATAAATACATGGAAGAAAGCCCATGTAGAGGGCCTATCCCCGCGGTCGCGGGGGAAACGAACGTGCAATCGCTGCGGCCCGTGCGCAATTGGGCCTATCCCCGCGGTCGCGGGGGAAACTCTTACGAATATAGTCATGATTCATAAGAGGAAAACGGGGAATTCATTCGGATTTTTAACGAACAAATTGAATGGTTACAAGCGCTTTTTCACCAACCAGGTGCCATCGACTTCAATGAGTTCGCGTGGGGGCTCCCCCAGTGAGTTGATACCCACCCCACCGGTTTCATTCAGATCTCGCCATACCATCGTGATGCTTCCGCGAGGTTCCTCTGCATGCCACTCGGACAGAACCCTCCAAACTCTGCTACGTATTCCCGGGTTCATCCGTGGTGACACATAAACCGTAGGTGCAACTTCCAGCATTACCGATGCAAGAAACCCTCTATACCGATCTGCCACATCACGGGTCACGATCGTTACCAACGCCATCGGCTTCCTCCGTACGCAGAACGAGTTTTATCTTATCGATCATGGCAGCAATTACGGACTGCTTCCGAAACACCATTGATGCCTCTCGTCTGACCAATCGGTCGATACTGTCGGTGTTTCCAGAAAGAGCCTTCTGAGCGGCAGAAAATGCAATCTGAAGGGTGATGGTGTCGCGAAACAAGTCAGCAATATCCAGAACGAACGCTTGCCCCGAGTCTTCATGTATGAATCCGAGTTGTGGAATTGCCGCCAGCGCCTGAACCGCAATTGCAGCAGCACCCTGAACGGCCGTCGCCGCATGGTTAATGGCTTGGTTCGGAATGTCCGCTGTGGTTGGATTCGAACGATCGTAATGCCGGCCTTCCCAAACAATGCCGTACTTCTCTGCCATCAATCGGTAGATTGCCTTGACGCGGGAGCCCTCAATGCCGCGAAGGGTATCGAGGTCGCGGTGTGGCAGTACTTCCCCCAACCGCAGGGCATACATATGGCGGGCTACGCTGATCCGGCGTCGGGGCGCTCCCCATAACTCGGCCTGGCGCCGTGCGACATCTGATCGGTCAGGAAGTAGCGGAGGGGCAGTATAAGTGCGCACGCCATCCTGTCCCACTGCAGCCATGAGCGTGCCATGGCGTGCCAGGAGGCGAAGCGCGTCGTGCGTAACACTGCTCCCCGGTCCGAGCAGGATCATCGATACCGCCTGATGCGGTACCTGAAGAACATGCGGCGTTAGGGAGTTCTTTCCTGCGGCAAAGTGCAAGCAGCCATCAATCACGCAAAGTTCGCCCCGTTCCAGCCAGATCAACCCATGGCGATCAGCATGCGGGATACGCGCTGTCTCCAGTCCGAGTCGTCCCTTTAACATCGCGATGTGGGTCGAAGGAGTAGCATCCCGAAACCGAAAGCACGATGGCGACCAACGCCGCGAGCAAGCAGGCGGGAAAACGCTTCGGAATGGCCTACCAGTAACTGTCCCTTGAGCACGACGTCGGGGCCGCTTACTGATTGCGCATTGCGTCGCCCCTTTCCTGCGCCACCAGTCTTGCGAATCACTCGCGTGAGCCGGAATGCATCCATGCGAACATCTTCAATTTGAGCTGCATCATCGATCTCAAATTGCTTTGCTAACCATTCTCTGTAAATCGTTGCGCGTTCTGTGAACGTGAAATGTTCGGGCTTTGGCGCGTCGTCGGATCGATCACCGAGTGAATGCAGGTACGCATCACGCTCTCGTCCGTCTTTCGTGCGGACGACAGGTCGGACACGAACGTCGAAGCCTAGGCGTTGTCCTGTCTTCCATACATCGGGGAAGGGGCGAGAGTCCATCGCATCCAGGCCGAGTGCACGCGCGACATCGGGCGTGGCTAATTGTGCGTTCAGGCGGAGGAATTCGGGATCTACCGACGTATACGCCAGCAGGCCTTCGTTACCTCCGAGGTAGCGAAGCGGTTTGGGTGCAAGGTCTCCGAATGTGGCGGCTAACAACGCATGGAGGGCGTAGCCGAGGTCTCCGTCGGGAGAAGTCAATCCGTGTCGACTAGACCACGTCGCCAAAGCGGTCGGGTCCGGCTGGAATCGCATCAAGTGTAGCGTCATGAATGCTCCCCTGAGTTTGGCACGCTACCTTCGCGAACAGGTCGCCATCCGCCGTGCACACCGCTAGTCCAGTTGCGTTCGTCGCACAACTCGATCAGACGATCACCATTTAGTGAGCCTTCACCCTCGGGCCATTGCAGGCGCGAGCGAGTGGTGGATTCCGGCTGACCTGCCGTTTGCAGCGCACCCAATACGTTTTCGGCAATTACCCAGCCGGCAAAAATCCGCTTGCTCGGAAGGCAAGACTTTCGACCAATGAACAGGGGACGGGCAGGGCGATCAAGCGCATGGGCGAGATCGTCCAGGTCTGGTGACTCGTCAGACGGTTCCAGACGAAGCGCGACGAGGACGCTTAGGCTGGCGTGATAGTCACGGTAGCGCAGATGAGGGCTCTTATAGGATTCGGCGCCACCTCGGCGTTCTTCGGGCACTCCCCAAGTTGTCCAGCCTTTGTCGTCCTTGCTTAGTTGCGCGGTCTGAAAGTCGGTCAAGCGTTGCACTGCGCGGTCCAGGCGTGCGCCAACCACCAATCGCGTTTGCAGGCGATCGTGCAGATCACTGTCTTCGCGTCGATAGCCCAACGCATTTGCAAGTAATCCGGTCACCATGGATAAAGCAGGGAAGTCGCGAATCACACCATAGTTATCGATGGTCTCGCCGCCAAACGCCATCAACGGCGCTTCGAGGCGCATCAGTAGATGACGGCGCACTTCAGCACTCCCCCGCCTGGATGACGTCCTTTGCCCACTCGGCCAGTTTGTTAAGGTCGGTGCGCTCGGCGCCTTTTACCTCGGTTGAGTCGAGCGAAAGGAAACGGCGGGCGAGGGGCGCGCCGTAGGCATCGTCCATTGCGGAAATTTCGTCCGACAGACGGGCGACGGTCCGTCGGCGGATCGTGCCGTTGTCGTTCTTGTCTGTGAGCGGGAGCGCGTCGTGGAAGGCCCCTGCGAGACTCCGGGGCTGCCAGTCACCGGCTTCGACGAGCACAAGTTTCGCCCAGTCGAAAGGCGCGGTAGAACCGCGTTTTGCGCCAGGGCTGACCGTGGCGATCAGGTGAATAAGGTGCTCAACCACGCGCCCCGCGAGTTCGCGGTGCTCGGCTGGTGTTTGTGGTGAGAAGCAATCCTTGGCTGAAATGCCTTCCAGGTTTTCGACTAGCTGGGGCACATCAACGACGACATAGCCGTAGTAGAGACCGGATGCGAGCTCGGTGTCGAAAATGCCGGCGGAACCGAGTTCGCCAGCTTCCTGAAGCAGATCGTCGACAACGGTGAAGTAATCGTTTTCGACTTGCGCCGGATGGACCGTGAATGCGTGTGCGACGTAAATGGATGCGTCGCGACTGGCAATGACGTCCGAGGTCACCATGCGTCCGAACAGGGCAGACTCAAGGCCGCTGCCGTGTTTGAGTGCTTCGATATTCTTCTTTTCGTCCTTGAGCATCCCGGCGATCTCTGCCTTCAGCGTCTTTTCGTCAGGCGCGGTCTGCGCGAGTTCCGTGCAGCGTCTGACTAGGTAGTCGATCTCAGCTCTTCCCATGAGGGCCGCCTGCCCCGTCTTCAAGGCATCCTCCCCCTTCTTGTCCTTTCCGCTCTTGTCCAGCAGGCCGGCATTACGCATCGATTCGACTGCCGCTAGCGCTAGTGAAGCCGAGATCCCGTTCTCCTGCATTCGTTTGGAGATGAGACCCGGAATTGCCCGAGAACGGATCGCCATTGGTACGTCAAGATTTGAAAGCGAGAACCGGTCTTCCGTGACGCGCCAGTGTCTCTTGAGACATTGCGAGGAAATGCGGGTGCGCACGGCGTTACCCAGTGGAAGACGCTTGGCGAGCCCGGCATCGTCACGGTTCAGTAGTGCCGCGGGATAGTTGTGCAGGGTGTGGATCTGAATAAAGCGGGGAAATTGCATGGTGGTTCTCCAAGTTCTGATCAGTGTTTGGGTTTCTTCGCTTCGGCCGCGAAGTAGCGGCCTGCGATGCACAAGCGGATCGCTTCGGCCTCTTCCTCGTTGCGGCCTTCGGTGAGAATCAAACCGCCCAGTTCATGCCAATTGGGCGATTTCTCCTTGTTGGCGAGCAGTCGCAGGAGGCGTGGAAGGAGTTGCCTGAAGGCGTCGTCACGCGCGGTCAGCAATTTCGTGAAACGGGATTCCGATACGTCGGATTCGCTGAGTTGCAGACCCAGACTTCGGTTGCCGTCATGCCCGGCAAGTGCCATCCCGTGCGCGATCAGAGCCCAACGTCGCCAGGTGTCCGGGTGCCAATTTTCCGGGGCTAGCTCCGCATAAACGAGCGCGCGTGACAAGGCTGCGATCTGATGGGGGCGCAGTTCGCTGTCGGGGTCCAGTCTTGCCAAGGCGGCGCGTTCCCCGTTGTCCAATCCGTGGGTGTCATTCTCGAACCGAGCCGATCGGCCAATGAGCCTTGCCAGCCGGGAGATGGGGCTTTCCTGTCGTGGTGGGCGATCGGATGGAGGCTTTTCTCGTGAATCCACTTTATCCAAGGTCATGACTCAGTTCCTTGTTGAGGGCTTGTTGGCGGAAATGCTCGGCGAGCACCGGAAGTGTCTTGCTGTTTCTCAGACCGCCGTGAAAGCGGGACAGAGCTGCGGATCTGGCGCGGTAGCGCTGCTCACAGTTTTGCGGGCCGGCGGAAAAAGCGCCCGTTAGGACGGCTTCAGCGCGCTCTGCCGTGGATAGAAGCCAATGAAGATGCACTTCATTGGGTTGGTCTGACTCGATCTCTTCGTTTAGATCGTCAAAAAAGCGAGCATCCTCTGCTTGTTCGAAAGCTTGTGTAAAGGCGAGAGCTTTGTTGTTTGTACCTTCAGGTGTTGATCCGGGTTTTCCCAGCCCCTTTCCACCACTGAACAAAACTACCAGTGCGTCCTTAAGAGCATTGCGAACCGCCGAAATACCGCTGACCCGGTCTTTTGCTACGTCGGCCAAACGATTCGGTCGCCCGGATGCCTGCATCTGGAGTAGCAATCTTCGGGTTGTGTTCGAAATGGGAATACGCCGTTCGTGGTAGCCATCTGTCGTGCTTTGCCCGCCCGCGATTGCGCGGGCGATAAGTTGATATTCCCCTCGATCAGCGCTTTGGACTTGCTGCGCCGGTGGTTTCTGGTACTCAGTACCGAAGGCCAGATCGACCATGCGTCGATAGTTGAACCCGCTACCTGTTATTCCTACTGATTTTGCTTCCGCGATGTGTATCGGAGTCCACAGGTCACCAGTAATGCCTTTGCGAGCCTTGGATTCATCCTTTGAAATTCGTGGCCCCTTAGATGTGGTTCGCATAGCACAGAGTTGATCATCTCTAAAGATCAAACGTACCCGACGGCAGATCTCTATAAACAGCGGATCAAGACTGGAAAAGGCCAAGCTGACTTTTCCGTCCCACGGATGAACCCAGATGAGAGCAAGGCCGTCAGTGTCTCTATAACCAAGGCTTACGATCTTCTGGCGCTCGGCAAGCGCGATCTGAACATCCCGCCTCCAACGAGAGCCCCAATTTCCGGAAGTTGCTTCCATCCCAAGTCCTGGGCGACTCGATGATCCTCCATTCATTCTTACTACACCGGAGTTGCCGGCGCCGGGGTAGGGCGCTTGGGTTTGAAGGCTTACTAGCGCATAGATCCAGTCATCCGTGTGAGCCTTGTGAATACGCGCTTGCTTGAGGTCGTGATTCTTGGATGTCACAAGAACGTCAAGACTGTCGGGTGTCGGTCGGTCATCTGACCACCCGTCAAGGCGTCCACCTGGAACCGGTGCCTGCATAAATGCCGGCCGATCATGCGGCGCGACCATGTACCACGCTGCACCGTCCGGGTGTTCTGGCGTGAGCGAAAGCAACGCCGTCCTCCAGCCCTCATCGGTCTCGAGTGGCTCTTCCGTTCTGGCGTGATGCAGCGCAATGGCCGCAAGTTGAACCAGAAACGCATGCCATGGATGACGTTGATGTGGTCGCAGGGCGGGAAAGTCCCTCACCTCGTCGCGAACCAGCGCTGCGAATAGGCCGGGCAGGCTGAATGCACGACACTGGCCTCCAGCGACCAGTCGGGTGCGTATCAGTGGCTCATCAAGCAGATTGAACAGCAGTGTCACGGTCGATCTCCTGCAGAAGATATTCAGTCCGCGCTGAGGCGTTCAAGCCCCAGGCGGCTGTAGCAGAACTGGGTCAAACCCAGTCGAAAGGTGATGCAGTTTTCAGCAATGTTGATGTCCGTCGGTTCGGCATCGGGTGAAAGGTCCTTGGGAAGCAGGTGGTGGCGTATCGGTAGTTCGCCGAAGGGCAACCCGAAGGGACTTTGGTCGAGATTGAAGCGAACAACGCGGTCTTGAGCGCCGAGTCGCGTGGCGAGTCGCACATCGGTAGGAAAGGCCGTTTCGCCAAAGGTCTGATCGACATTCAATGCATGCAGATGTCCGACTGCTCGCTCGGCGCTGGTGTCACCCTCGATCTGCTGGCCGACTTTCTGCCATGACCCGCCGTGCTGTGCCTCAATTGCACGCAGACGATCGGGGTGCATTGCCGCTTCGACAAGGTAACGATTGTCATCGGGGATGGATACTTGGGGGCGATCGGAGATCAGGGCGCGGGTTGCTTCAAGAATGCGCAGGTCGTCATAGATGCCGCCTCCGTTGTGAAAGCGGCCCAATCCATGCTGAGAGCGGGTCAGCATGGGCGTGAGGTCGTGTGCCGCCGGGGTCAGGACGCAGGCTTGGGCTGCGCGGTAAGGTTCGGGGCGCTCATCGGATGGGCGTGTGTGGCGATGCAGGCGCCCGGTGCGCTGGAGAAGCACATCCATCGGACAAAGATCGGTGATCAACAAGTCGGCGTCGATGTCGAGACTCTGTTCCAGCGTTTGCGTGCCGACAACGATGAGGGGACCGGCAGGTCGAGTCTTGCCTAACTGAGCTTCGATGGCGGCATCGAGCGCGGGGCGGTCCTGGCGGCTGAACCGGCTGTGATGGAGAGTCGGTATGCCGTTGAGACTGAAGATCCAGCCTCGATCGGGAACGCCGCGCTCCAGTGCCGCTAAAGTGGCGACCGCCGCAGGGACTGTGTTGCGGATGATCAACACCTTTGCGCCTTGGCTGGCCGCACTGATCGCAGCTTGTGCAATTAGCTCAGGCGAGTCGATGATGTCATGAAGTGTCCAAGCGACAGCTTTTGAATGACCGGTCTGTGTTGTTTTGCCAATTGCCCGGTGATCGGAAATGGCAGGATAGGGCGCCGCACATGCTGCTTCAAAGGATTCTTCGCCAGACGGTTTCTGACCGGCTTTGCGCGTCAAGCCCAGATAGCGATTGCGGGCACTCGAGCCCAGTGTGGCGGACAGAAGCAACGCGTGACCGCCATTGCCCAAGTGTGTCTTGAGAAGGCGCTCCAGTAAAACGGTCATATACGCATCCGAAGCGTGGACTTCGTCTACGACGAGCAGGCTGCGCGCGAGAGTGGCGTAGCGCAGATGGGCGTGGCGTACCTGTAAAGCGCCCATAAGCGCCTGATCGATGGTGCCGACTGCTACGGGAGCCGAAAGAAATCGCTTGGCGGATTCGGCTGCCCAGCGACTGGGGGCCTTCTGATCGTCGGGATCGTCGGCCCATTGAACTTTGAAGTCTGGCAGCGGTATTGCAGTCTGGCCGTCGGCGGCGATGTAGCCGGGCAGGGCTCGAACGGCCAAGGGGGTGTCCTCCGGCCATACGTTCTGGAGCGTGTCGGTGACGCGTTTGTAGATTTGGCTGGCTGCGACACGTGTGGGGAGGGCGAAGTAGAGGCCGTCGACTAATCCAGTGCGAAACAGATGGATGTAGCGCCAAAGGGCTGCTTCGGTCTTGCCGCTTCCGGTTTCGGATTCGAGTATGACGAGCGAGCCGAGCGCTGGATCGCTCATTGCCGCCTGAATGGGACGGGGGCTTGGCACATGAAAGATGTCGGTGAAACTGATTGGATTCGATGTCAGCGTGTTGCGCCAGTTTTCGGTATCGAGCCCCACCGTGGTAATTGCTCCTGCGGCTCTGTCGAATGCTGTACGTGCCCGCACCTCGCCTGTCTGACTGAATGGGAAGAACCGTTTGTCCGATCCAAGCCAGTCAGCCAACTGCACGAGGCCCGCAAAGAAATGGCCGAAGCAGGGAATGTCCGGTAGAGCCTGTCCGCCCGGCACAAATGCGTCGGGGAACAGTTGTGGGGCACTTGTCGCAATCTCAGTGAGAACTGTTGCAGGAGAGTACTTGCCTGGAACTGATCGCCATATGGCAGTTCCACGGGTGGGCGACTCCTGGATTGGGCGTCCATGGTGGCTGATGCTTGCGATCAGCAGTGAATCCGAGGCATCACCCCAAGTGCAGATCTGTTCAAGTAGCGGCGCGATTGCTTCCTTCGCTGATGGTTCGTCAAACAGAGCGAAAACCTCACTCCCATGACCAGCATGGATGTGGACAGGCCATTCCGCCGGGATGTCATTTTTGTTCCGCCAGCGCTTGGCCTGGAATCCACTGTTTGCCTTGCCGATGTCGTGAAGAAAGACAAGTGCAGCCAGACGGCTAATGTCCTGGCTTGTTAACTCGCGGCCAGCGGCGGCTTTCATGGCACGCGCTATGCCGCGGCAACGGCATAGCGCGGTGAAGCACGCGGCCACGTCGATCATGTGGTCGAGTAAGGGGTGAATGCTGGCAATTTCACCGTCCTCGTCCCGCTCGAGCTTTCCGAATGCCAAAGGTATTTTTTTCATGTCCGAGTTAGTGACTCATTCCTGGGGTCAAAGGACGGGTGCGGGAGGTCTGCTTGTAGATCGAAGTAGTGTCGAATTGAAGTTGATTATTCGTGGCGAAAGGCTCATTGAATGAGCTTGTCTGACAGAGTTGGTGAAAAATTCTCGGTCATTTTCATTACCTCATCGGTGATCGCACGACGCAGCCCCTCCGGCCCCAGCACCTCGCAGTGCCGCCCGTGCTTGAGCACATCCATCATCAGCTCCCGGTGATCGGCGTACGGCACTTCCAGTACGTAGCGTCCGTCCGCTTCAAATGTGCCGCGCTGGTCTGGGTGCCAGTGTTCGCTCGCGACCCACCTTGAGCGTTCCGCGCTGAAGCGCAGTCGCGCCCATTGCAGCTGGTCGCCGGCGAAGATGCCGTAGCCGGGGCCGAGCACGGTGTCGAGGGTCTTGCTGGGGATGTCGTCTGCCGCACGGTCGAGCAGGATGACGCTGCGAATGCTGTCCACAGCGAAATTGCGCAGGGCGCCGCGCAGGTGACACCAGGCGTCGAGGTACCAGTTCTCGCGGTAATGGACGAGGCGCTGCGGGGAGATCTCGCGTTCGTTCTCTTCGTCCTTGCCGCGGGCGTAGTAGCGGATGCGCAACCGCTTGCGGCGGAGCAGGGCAGCGCCGATGTTCTCGAAGTGGGCGAGCTTCATGCTGCGCTTGCCGATGCCGACGATGAGCACGCGGCGGCGGATTTCGTCGGCGGGGTTGTCTGCGGCGCCGAGCAGTTTGTTGAGGCGTTCGATGAGCGGGGCAACGTGGGGGGCGAGCAGGCCGCCGGGGTCGAGGTTGGCGAGCAGGTGCTGCATGGTGAGCAGCGCGTGGATCTCCTTGTCGCTGAACCACATGCCGGGGAGCTCGAACTGAGCGCCGGTGGTCTGGGTGGGGTCGATCCGGTAGGCGTCGTGCTCGTGGTCGAACACGATGGGGGTGTTCATGTTATTGCGCAGGAAGGCGAGGTCGCGCTTGAGGGTGGCGAGCGACACCTCCAGCGTTTCGAGCAGCATGGCCCGGGATACCAGGCGCCGTTCCGAGAACAGGCGTCGAATGCTCACGATACGGTCGGTCTGGCTCACGGTGGTTCTCTCGATGGGATCACGGAATCATAACCAAGATGGGTTGCACTACCAATTTGGAATGATCGGCCGCGTGCGCGCAGTGGGCGTCGGACGCTGTTGGGTGTGTGTCGTGAAATTTGCTATTGGCGAACGTATTGACCATTAACAAATCATCAACTACGATGCACCCATCCACCCAATCAGGAGACGACAACAATGAACACCAAGGTTTTTGCTTCACAGGCCGACCTCGAAGTGAAGCAGGTCAGTTTCGACAAGCTGTCCGAGAATGCCTACGCCTATACGGCCGAGGGTGATCCGAACACCGGCATCATCATCGGTGACGATTCGGTGATGATCATCGACGCGACCGCGACTCCGGTGATGGCTCAGGAGGTGATCGCCAAGGTGCGCGAACTCACCGACAAGCCGATCAAGTACGTGGTGCTCACCCACTACCACGCGGTACGTGTGCTTGGGGCCTCGGGCTACAAGAACGAAGGGCTGGAGCAGATCATTGCCAGCCAGGACACCTACGACCTGATCGTAGAGCGTGGCCAGCAGGACATGGATTCGGAGATCGGGCGTTTTCCGCGCCTGTTCAACGCGGTCGAGAGCGTGCCCGGCCTGACCTGGCCGACGATGACCTTCCAGGGCGAAATGACGCTTTGGATGGGCAAGCTCGAGGTGAAGATCAAGCAGGTTGGTCGAGGTCACACCAAGGGCGACACCATTGTCTATCTGCCGTCGCAGAACATCTGCTTCTCCGGTGACCTGGTCGAGGCCGATGCCGCCTGTTACACCGGCGACGCCTACCTGGCTGACTGGCCGCAGACGCTGGACAACCTCGCTGCGATGAACTTCGACAAGCTGGTGCCGGGCCGTGGCCCCGCGCTGCTCAGTCCGCAGCGTGTGCAGGAAGGCCTGGCCTACACCCGCGATTTCGTCTCGACGCTGTATCGCAGCGCGCAGGAAGCGGTGGCGAAGGGGCTGGACCTGAAGGGCACGATGGCGCACGCACGGGCCAACATGGATCCGAAGTTCGGTCAGGTCTTCATCTACGAACATTGCCTGCCCTTCGATGTGACCCGCGCGCATGACGAAGCCAGCGGCATTCGCGATCCACGTATCTGGACCGCCGAGCGCGACCAGCAGATGTGGCACGCGCTGCAGGAGTGATGTTTTTTCCGGGCGTGAGCTGCGCCCGCAAGCTCGTACTACAACAGAGTATTGACCGCATCCGGCGACACGCCCCGCAGATGGGCGGCGCCGCGTCTCATTGACAGACCTGGAGGAGACAGCCGTGCCAAGCACGTTCTCATACCCGAAATTCGACTATCGACGTCCGCCCGAAATCAGCGAGGGGCGCGACGGGCACTATCCGGTTGTTGTGGTCGGCGCCGGTCCGGTTGGACTGACGACCGCCATCGACCTCGCGCAGCAGGGCTGCGACGTGCTGTTGCTGGATAACGACGACACCGTGTCTTTCGGCTCGCGCGGGGTGTGCTACGCCAAGCGCGCGCTCGAAGTGCTCGACCGCCTCGGTTGCGGCGAAGAGATGGTGCAGAAGGGGGTGTCGTGGAACGTGGGGCGCACCTTCTTCCGCGAAGAGGAAGTGTTCAGCTTCAACCTTTGCCCGCAGCCGGACCACCACCGTCCGGGCATGATCAACCTGCAGCAGTATTACCTCGAGGATTACCTGGTCAAGCGCGCGCAGCAGTTGCCCAATCTCGAGATGCGCTTCAAGAACACCGTGATTGCGCTGACGCAGGACGAGGGCAAGGCCTCGCTGCGGGTGGAAACGCCCGATGGCGCCTACACCCTGAGTACCGACTGGCTGGTGGTGGCTGATGGCGCACGCAGCCCGATCCGCACGATGATGGGGCTGGACATTGACGGCAAGATCTTCATGGACCGCTTCCTGATCGCGGACGTGGTGATGAAGGCCGAGTATCCCGCCGAGCGCTGGTTCTGGTTCGATCCGCCGTTTCACCCCAACCAGTCGGTGCTGCTGCACCGCCAGGCAGACAACGTGTGGCGCATCGACTTCCAGCTCGGCTGGCAGGCCGACCCGGAAGAAGAGAAGAAGCCCGAGAACGTCATCCCGCGCATCAAGGCAATGCTTGGCGACGAGCGCGAGTTCGAACTGGAATGGGTCAGCGTGTATACCTTCCAGTGCCGGCGCATGAACAGCTTCAACCACGGGCGCGTGCTCTTCGTCGGCGATGCGGCGCACCAGGTGTCGCCCTTCGGCGCGCGTGGCGCCAACTCCGGCATTCAGGATGCGGACAACCTGGCGTGGAAGCTCAAGCTGGTGATGGATGGCAAGGCGCCGCCCGAACTGCTCGACACCTACAGCGACGAGCGCGTGTTTGCCGCCGACGAGAACCTGATGAATTCGACACGCTCGACCGACTTCATCACCCCCAAGAGCGCCGTCAGCAAGACCTTCCGCAACGCGGTGCTGGGCCTGGCCGAGCACTATCCGTTTGCGCGTGCGCTGGTCAATTCGGGCCGTCTGTCGGTGCCGAGTTTCTATTCGGAATCGCGGCTGAATACCCCGGACAGTGACGAGTTTGCCGGTGACATGGTGCCGGGCGCGCCGATGGACGACGCACCGATCGAGACCGCAGGCGGCGAGCGCTGGTTGCTCGGGGTGCTCGGTAACGGCTTCAAGCTGCTGCATTACGTGCCGGATGCGTCCGCGCTGGATGCTGCAACGGCGCAGGCGCTTGCTGCACTGGCCGATGCGCCGATTGCGGTCGAGGCCCTTGTGGTGGCCGAACGCGGTACGGCACCGGCAGGGCTGAAAACCCTGATCGACACCAAGGGGCGTATCCGCGAACGTTACGACCTCAGCCCCGGTGCGAGCATTCTGGCCCGTCCCGATCAACACGTGGCCGCGCGCTGGCGCGCCCTCGATGTGGCGAAAGTGCGCGCAGCCGTCGCCAAAGCAAGCTGCAACGCCTGAAGGAGCAGACCATGGCCCTGAATACACAAAGCAATCTGCACGAACCCGGCAAACGCTACTTCCGTGCCTTTTCACCTGGCGACGACTTCTACGAAGCGCTGATCGAAACCCACCGCGACCTCACCGACGAACAGAGCGCCGCAGTCAATGCCCGCCTGATCCTGTTGCTGTCGAATCACATCGGCGACATATCGGTGCTGCGCGAGGCGATGAAGATCGCCCGCGAAGGCGTCTGAGCCACACGCAAGCAGGAGACATTCATCATGATCAAGAAGATTCACCACGTCGCTTACCGCTGCAAGGACGCACTCGAAACCGCACGCTGGTACGAGAAGCACCTCGACATGAAGCTGGTGCTGTCGATTGCTGAGGACGCCGTGCCCTCCACCGGCGAGGCCGACCCCTACATGCACATCTTCATGGATGCGGGCATGGACAACGTGCTGGCCTTTTTCGAGCTGCCCACCCGGGCGCCGATGGGACGCGACGAGAACACCCCCGCATGGACCCAGCATCTGGCGATGGAAGTCGAGTCGATGGAGGTGCTGATGGCGGCCAAGGCGCGGCTCGAAGCGGCGGGGATCGAGGTCATCGGCCCCACCGATCATGCCCTGTTCCAGTCGATCTATTTCTTCGATCCGAACGGTCATCGGCTCGAGCTGGCGTGCAACACCGGCAGCCCGAAGATGCTCGAAGCGCTCGACAAGGTAAAGTGGGACATGCTCGAAGAATGGGCAAAGACCAAGAAGGCGCCCAAGCACGCCGCATGGATGCATGACGGCCGTCACAAGGAGATGTTCAATTGAAACTCGCTACCCTCAAGCATGGCGGCCGTGACGGCACGCTCGTCGTTGTCAGCCGCGACCTGAGCATCTGCCAGACCGTGGGCGGTATCGCCAGAACCCTGCAGGCGGCGCTCGATGACTGGGATAACGTGGTGGCCGAGCTTGAGCTCGTCTACGACATGCTCAACGCCGGCCATGCGCGTCACGCGATCCCCTTCGACCCGGTGCACTGCCATTCGCCGCTGCCGCGCGCCTATCAGTGGGCTGACGGATCGGCTTACATCAATCACGTCGAACTGGTGCGCAAGGCGCGCAACTCCGAGGTGCCGGCGTCCTTCTACACCGACCCGCTGATGTATCAGGGCGGCTCGGACAGTTTCATCGGCCCGCGCGACAAGGTGGTGGCAGATGAAAGCTGGGGCATCGACTTCGAGGCTGAAGTGACCGTGGTGACCGGCGACGTGCCGATGGGCGCGAGCCCTGAGGTGGCGGAAAAGGCCATCCGGCTGGTGATGCTGGTCAATGACGTATCGTTGCGCAACCTGATTCCGAACGAGCTGGCGAAGGGCTTCGGCTTCTTCCAGAGCAAGCCGGCCAGCGCCTTCAGCCCGGTGGCGGTCACGCCGGACGAGCTCGGTGTGGCGTGGCGCGATGCCAAGGTGCATCTGCCGCTGGTGGTCGACCTCAACGAGAAACGCTTCGGTCATCCGAACGCGGGCGTCGACATGACATTCAGCCTCGCGCAGCTGGTGGCGCATGCCGCCAAGACACGTCAGCTGGAGGCCGGCACCATCGTCGGCTCGGGCACGGTGTCCAACAAGCAGGGCAACCTCTGGGGCTCGTCGGTCGAGAATGGCGGCGTGGGATATTGCTGCCTGGCAGAGGTGCGGACTTACGAAACCATCGAGCAGGGCAAGGCGGTGACGCCCTTCATGCGCGCCGGTGACAGGGTTCGCATCGAGATGTTCGATGGCGACGGGCGCAGCATCTTCGGTGCCATCGAGAACACCGTCGCGACGCCGGCCGGTTGAGCGCTCGTCAGCAGCATCCGCCCGCCGACGGGGCCGGCGTACGACCCAGGCTTATAAAAACAGGATGGAGACACGCATGAAGACCCGACATTTCGTGAATGCAGCGCTTGGCGCTGCACTTGCGCTGGGCGCCACGCTGGCCGGTGCGCAGGAGATCACGCTCAAGGTGGCGCACTTCTGGCCGTCGGCGGCCCTGTCGCAGCAGAAGGTGTTGCTGCCCTGGTGCGAGAAGATCGCCAAGGAGTCTGCGAACCGGCTCAAATGTCAGATCTATCCCTCGATGCAGCTTGGCGGCACGCCGCCGCAGCTGATCCAGCAGGCGACCGATGGCGTGGCCGACATCGTGTGGACGCTGCCCGGATATACCGCGGGGCGGTTCCCGTCGGTCGAGGCGTTCGAGCTCCCCTTCATGTCGCGTTCGGCCGAGTCGACCAGCCGTGCGCTGTGGGAATACGTCGAGACCTACGGCAAGAAGGATTTTGCGCGCGTCAAGCCGCTGGCCTTTCACGTGCATGACAACGGCTACGTGCATGGCAACAGGCAGATCAGCACGATGGCCGACTTCAACGGTCTGAAGATGCGCGCGCCCACCCGGCTTACCAACAAGATGCTGGCCGCTTTCGGTGCCGCACCCGTCGCGATGCCGCTGCCCGCGGTTACCGAGTCGATGTCCAAGGGCGTGATCGACGGCTACGTCCTGCCGTGGGAGGTGATTCCCACGATGAAACTGCAGGAACTCACGAAGTATCACACCGAAACCGATCCTGCCGAACCGGCCCTGTACACGGCGGTGTTTGTCATCGCCATGAACAAGGCAAAGTACGACAGCCTGCCGGCGGACCTGAAGAAGGTGATCGACAATAACGCCGGTGCCGATTTCTCGGCCCAGATCGGTCGCGTGTGGGATGAGTCCGCGCCGGCTGCGCGTCAACAGGCGGTTGATCACGGTAACGTGTTCAATACCATTCCGGCGTCGGAGCTGGCGTCGTGGCGCAAGGAAGGCGACAAGCTGGCGGCAGAGTGGGTCGAGGAGATGAACGGCAAGGGTTACCCCGGGCAGGCCATGCTCGACAGCGCGAAGAGGCTGATCGAGAAGCACAAGCGCTGATCCGGGCCGGGCATCGGTCGCCCTGTGCTGCGCGGGCGTAACCGCCCGCAGCACAGGGCCCGGTCTTGAACAGGCCGGGTCTTGCTGCGTATGCTCGGGGTGGCGCGTTGCCTGGTCAACACGGGAGACACCATGAAGCTCTATACCTATTTCCGCAGTTCGGCGGCCTATCGCGTGCGTATTGCCCTCAATCTCAAGGGGCTGGACTACGAGTCGATACCCGTCCACCTGACCCGTACCGGCGGCGAGCACCGGCAGGAAGACTATCTGGCGGTCAATCCCGCAGCCCTGGTGCCCGCGCTCGTGGAAGGGGGCCGGGTGATGACCCAGTCGATGGCAATCATCGAGTACCTAGATGAAACCCACCCCGAGCCGGCGCTGCTGCCCGGGACGCCGGTCGACCGCGCCCGTATCCGCGCGATTGCGCAGACCATTGCCTGCGACATTCATCCGCTCAACAACCTGCGCGTGCTGCAGTACCTTGGGCGCGACCTGGGCGCGAGTGACGAGCAGAAGAGCGCGTGGTATCGGCACTGGGTGGAACTGGGGCTTGCCGCGGTCGAAGCAATGCTGGCGGTCGACGAGCGTACCGGTGCGTTCTGTCATGGGGACACGCCCACGCTGGCTGACTGCTGTCTGGTGCCGCAGGTGTTCAATGCGCGTCGCTTCAATTGCCGGATGGACGCGCTGCCGGTGATCAGCCGCATTGCCGAGCGCTGCGAAGACCTCGAAGCCTTCCGTCTCGCGGCACCGGGAAATCAGCCCGACGCCGAGTGAGGTGCTCCCGGGGGCGTGATTGCCCCGTCGTGTTCAGCCCGCGCCCGAGATATTGCCCAGGCGGCCGGAAATCTCGCGCGCGCAGGCACGCACCTTGGTGGCGGTGGTGCCGTTCCAGTCGGTGTCGAAGGCGCCTGCGGGACCCATCGCGGTAATGGCCAGCGAAAGTGCTCCGCTGTTGTCGAACACCGGGGCGCAGAAGGCGTTGATGCCCGGGATCGGGTGGCCGAGGGCGCGTGCGATGCCATGTCTGCGCACATCGCTCAGGATCTCGTCGATATGACGCTTTGACATCTTTAGCGCCGGCTGTTCGCCCGCAGCAAGTTGCGACAGTTCTTCGTTCACCAGCGGGCGGGTGATGCGATCGGGCAGAAAGGCGGCAAAGACGCGGCCGGTGGCCGTGAGCATCAGCGGCGTCATCACGGTGCCCGGACGCATGTTGATATGGATCGGGCGGTGGCACTCTTCGATGCGGATGATGGTGGGGCCACGGTTACCCCATACCGCGATCGCCACGTTGAGCTGGATGTCATCGGCCAGCTTGGCGATCTCGGGCATCGCCGCCTTGAGCGGGTCTAGCGCGTGCAGTGCGGTCAGGCCCATCTGCAGGGAGAACGGCCCCAGGCCGTAGCGGCCGGTGACGGGGTCCTGCTCGATGAGTCCGAGCTTGCCGAAGCTCACCAGGTAGGGGTGAGCCTTTGCCGGCGGCATGCCGGCCTCGCGGGCAAGGTCCTTGAGCATCATCGGGGTGCCGTTTCGCACCAGCGCCTGCAGCAAGGTGCCGCCGACCTCGATCGACTGGATGCCGCGACGGTCGACGCGCTCCGTCGACCGGCCTTCGGTGCCGCCGTGTTGAGGTTCCTGTGTGCTCGGGCCGGGTTTGTCGTTTGTCAGCATTTGCTCTCCTGCATGGCGCAAATGGTAGCATTTTCAAAGCAGTTGATCGTCGTTTGTAGGGTTTGACATGACGTGTGAGGGGGCGTGTGCGGGCTGCGAACGATTTCCGCGGGCTGATGCCTCAGACCTAGGTGAAGCCATGGGCGAACGCCCGAATCGGGAGGTTGAAGATGGCTGGAGAACGATGTGTGTCCGGCGTGGGCGGGTGGCTGAGAAGCGGGCTGCTGTCGATGGTGCTGTTGCTGGTGGTCGGCATGACTCAGGCAGCGAGCCCGGTACGGGTCACGGTAGTGGCAAGCGGGCTTGAGACGCCCTGGTCTCTGACCTTTCTGCCGGATGGCCGCATGCTGGTGACCGAGCGCCCGGGGCGCATGCGCATCGTGTCGCCACAAGGCACGGTGTCTGCGCCGATCGCGGGCGTGCCCGATGTGCACTCGCGCGGACAGGGCGGCCTGCTTGATGTTGTGCTCAGTCCGGCGTTTGCAACGGACCGCACGATCTTCTTCTCCTTTGCGCAGCCCACGCGGGACGGGGCACGCACCGCCGTGGCGCGCGCAGTGCTGGACAGCGATGCGCTGAAGCTGAGCGAAGTGAAGATCATCTTTGCGCAGAACGAGTCCCCGTCGGGCGGTCACCACTGGGGTTCGCGACTTGTTTTCGGGCGCGACGGCAATCTCTTCGTCACGCTGGGCGACCGCTACAGTTTCCGTGACCGTGCGCAGGATCTGGACAGTCACATGGGGAAGATCGTGCGCATCCGGCCCGATGGTTCGGTGCCGCCGGACAATCCCTTCGTCGGCAAGGCGGGGGCGCTGCCGGAGATCTGGTCCTATGGCCATCGCAACGTTCAGGGGGCCGCGCTGCATCCGCTGACCGGCACGCTCTGGGCGCACGAGCACGGACCGCAGGGGGGCGACGAGATCAACGAGATTCTGCCCGGGCGCAACTACGGCTGGCCGGTGATTACCTATGGCCGGGAGTATGTCATCGGCACGCGCATCGGCGAGGGCACGGAGCGGGCCGATGTCGAGCCGCCCCGCCACCAGTGGACGCCCTCGATTGCGCCATCGGGCATGAGCTTCTACACCGGCAATGTCTATCCGGGATGGCAGGGCAGCCTGTTCGTGGGGGCGCTCAAGTTCCGCCTGCTGGCGCGACTGAGCGAGGAGGGCGGCAAGGTGCGCGAGGCCGAACGGCTGCTGGAGGACGTCGGACGTCGTATCCGCGATGTTCGTCAGGGGCCGGACGGCAAGTTGTGGCTGCTGGAGGAAACCGAGGGCTCGGTGCTGAGGCTAGATCCCGGCTGATCGATGCGTGCTGCGCGCTCGGCCATGGCTTGAATCCGGAGGGCTTCATGGTGCCCGCTGGATGAATCGTGGACTGGCACGGATGGTGCTAGACTCGAACCATTCTGATTACCGGTGCCCACGCAATGAGCCTGCTCGACAACCTGCGCAATCTGTTCAAGGCGCCTCCCGCGCCGGTTCGGCCCTACCGCGGGCTGCGTGAAGGCTCGGTTCAATGCATCGGTCCGCATGGCCTGCATCGCATGGCTTACACCGAGTGGGGCGACCGCGACAACCCGCGGGTCGTGATCTGTGCGCACGGCCTGACGCGAAACGGGCGCGACTTCGATGATCTCGCGATCGCGCTCTCGGACGAGTACCGGGTGATCTGCCCGGATGTCGTCGGGCGCGGTCGCAGTGACTGGCTCGGGGTCAAGTCGGACTACGGCTTTCCGCTCTATGTCGCTGACATGATCACGCTCATCGCCCGGCTCAATGTCGAGAAGGTGCATTGGGTGGGAACCTCGATGGGGGGCATCATCGGCATGCTGATCGCCGCTCAGCCGCATTCGCCGATCAGCCGGCTCGTGCTCAATGATGTGGGCCCGGTGATCACCGCGGTGTCCCTGCGCCGGATCGGACCCTATGTGGGCACCGCACCGGTCTTTCCGTCGATGGAGGCCGCCGAGGCCTACGTGCGTGAGGTCAGCGCCCCATTCGGCCCGCTGACGGATGCGCAGTGGCGCCACCTGACTCAATACACCGTGAGACCGGTCGCCGATGGGTTTGCGATGGTCTATGACCCGGGCATCGGCGAGGCTTTCCGCCAGATTCCGATCGTGATGGACATCGACATGTGGGACACCTACGAGCGGGTCCGCTGCCCGACGCTGGCCCTGCGCGGGGCCGAGTCGGATCTGCTGGAACACGAAACCCTCGAGGCCATGGCAGTTCGCGGCCCCAAGGCAAGAATCGTTGAATTTGAAGGCATCGGCCATGCGCCGATGCTGATGGACCCGGCGCAGATTTCGGTCGTGCGCGAATTCCTGCTTCAGGCCTGAGGGTCCGAGGCAGGGTCTGGCCGCTCAGTCTCCCGATCTTTCCTCGGGGATGAAGCGGATCGATGCCGAATTGATGCAGTAGCGCAGGCCGGTCGGCTGTGGGCCGTCCTCGAAGACATGCCCGAGGTGGGCGCCGCACTGATGGCACAGGACCTCGGTCCTGCGCATGAAATGGCTGTTGTCCTCTGCAGACTCGACGTTTTCCGCTTCGGCTGCGGTCCAGAAGCTGGGCCAGCCGCAGCCGGCATCGAACTTGTGCTCGGATGCGAAGAGCGGTGCGTCGCAGCACACGCAGTGATACTCGCCCTTGTCCCAGGTGTTCCAGTATTCCCCGGTGAAGGCGCGTTCCGTGCCTTTCTCGCGCGCGACGTGGTACTGGATGGACGTCAGCAGTTCGCGCCAGGCGGCGTCGGATTTCTCGATTATTCGACTCATGTCTGTCTCCTGTGCGCGCCCGGCTCAGTGCAGGTGGCGCGGCACATGTTCGGTCTGCTCTTCAGGCATCTCGGCGTGCATGATCTCGCCTTCAGGCGAGGGGTACATCGGGGCGCCACAGTCCTCGCAGTATTCCAGCGGGAAACGGTGGTCGAGATAACGCACCTCGCCGACGCCACATTCGCGCAGCACGGCTTCGATTTCCGCGGGCACATCGATGGTTTCATCCTCTGCACCAAGCAGGGGCCATACGACGCCATGCAGCACGTCTTCGCGGCCGTGCATGGTGAAGCCGATGCGGTATTCCTCGATCTCTTCGTCACGGAACGGCGCGATCACCGCCAGCAGCTTGGGGGCAGGGGCGTCGAGTGCGGCACCGAGGAAGGCGACCGATGCGCGGATGGAGTAGGGCCGACTGGCCTTGTCGGCCGCCCGGCAGGCGCTGAAGTAGGCTTCGGGCAGCACGAGTTCTAGGACGCAGCCCGGCATCAGCGGGGCGAGGCAGGCGCCGCCCTGGCTGCGCCACTGAGTGAGCGCCTGTTCGCGACTGCCATCCTGCTCCTGCCAGCGGAACAGGGCTTCGCCCTTGCGCACGGCAACCGCAGCGAGCAGGTAACGTGTGTCGGACAGAAACTGCGATGTTTCCGGCATGCCGGCCGTGTCGATGTGAAAGTCCTGCCCGCTGATGGCGGCACGCCCGGCCAGCCCTGCAAAGCCGGCCGTTGAGCAATAGCCCTGCGGCAGCTGGTCGGGACTGAAGAGGAAGTCGGCAATCGCCAGTTGCGTATCCGAGGCAAGCACGTGCGCCTGCAGGTGCACCCGCAGGTTTGCCAGCGTCGACGCGGACAGTGACGTGGCGGGGATGCTGAACCGCGACCATGCCAGGATGGGCGCTGCGATGAGCAGGATGTCGTGCTCCGGGGCGACGCCTGCAGCCGACTCGGAGCGCGACTCGATGTGGTCAGCAAGTTCGTCGTAGCCCGGGCTTTCGCTCCCGAACAGGCGGTCGAGGGCGCTGTTCAGCGTATCTTCGTCGTCGTTGCCCAGGATGGTGTCGATAGCACTCGTCAGCCGCTCTTCCCAGTAGTGATCCTCGACCCGGCAGCCGGATTCGGCAAGGCCTGTGGAGAGCCAGACAAGTTGTTCAGCAAGGCGGCCAATGCCGCCGCGGCGCTTGATGCGCGGTCTTTTCATCTCATGTCCTGTGTGGCAATGATGTGTTCGGATGAGCTCTTGAACACTTTGAGCCATTCTAGCGCAGCCGGTTCAGTATGCCGGTTTGTTGAGGCGGACGGTCTGCAGGATGGTGGCCGAGATTTCCTCGATGGACTTGGTCGTGGAGTCGAGCCAGCGGATGTTCTCGCGGCGCATCAGTTTTTGCGCTGCATCAATTTCGTAGGTGCAGTTGTCGTGCGACGCATAGCGACTGTTGGGCCGGCGTTCCTGGCGGATCTGCGACAGGCGTTCGGGTGCGATGGTGAGCCCGAACAGCTTGCTGCGGTAGCGATGGAGTTCGCCGGGGAGCTTGTTGCGCTCGAAATCTTCCGGAATAAGCGGATAATTGGCGGCCTTCACGCCGAACTGCATGGCGAGGTAGAGGCTGGTGGGTGTTTTTCCCGAGCGGGAGACACCAACCAGGATGACATCGGCTTCGGCCAGTTCGCCGTCGGACGAGACGCCGTCGTCGTGGGCCATCGCGAAGTTGATCGCCTCGATGCGGTTCTTGTAGTCGTTGCTGTCGGCAATGCCGTGAAAGCGGCCGACGGCATGGGTCGAGCGCTGCCCGAGTTCCGACTCGAGCGGGCCGATGAAGCGGTCGAAGAGCTCCAGAAACAGGGCGTCGGCCTTGTGCAGGGCTTCGACCGTCTTTGGATTGACCAGGGTGCTGAACACGATTGGCCGCGTGCCGTCGGTAACAAACGCGTCTCGAATTTGGCTTGCACATTCAATCGCTTTGTCGAGATCATCGACAAATGGGATCCGGACCTGGCGGAAACGGGCTTCCGGGAACTGTGCCAGCAGGCTGTGTCCCAGTGTTTCCGCGGTGATGCCGGTGCCGTCGGAGATGAAAAAAACTGTCCGGTTCGGAAGGTTGCTCATGTGCGATGGCTCTTTCTGATGTGTCAAATTGTGATTAGGGCATACCCTGCCGTGCGGCAGAGCACAATTTTTCTGTAAAATCGCATTTTGCTGTCACTTCATGGAATCCGGAAGCCACTCATGAGCCGTTACGTCATTCCCTTCGTAGAACTTCGCATGACCGATGTCGACAAGGTCGGCGGAAAGAACGCCTCGCTCGGCGAGATGATCAGCCAGCTGCCTTCGAGCGTTCGCGTTCCGGGTGGTTTTGCCACCACCGCCGACGCCTATCGCGAGTTCCTTGCTCACAACGGGTTGGCTGACCGGATCAATGCCGCACTTGATGCCCTCAACGTCGACGACGTCGATGCGCTGGTCAAGGTCGGTGCCGAGATTCGTCAGTGGATCGTCGATACCCCGTTCCCGGCTCAGCTCGAATCCGAGATCAAGGCGGCGTACGAGAAGATTACCTCTGAAGGCGAGGGCAGCTTTGCCGTTCGCTCTTCGGCGACCGCGGAAGACCTGCCCGACGCATCCTTTGCCGGTCAGCAGGAAACCTTCCTCAACATTCATGGCTACGAGAACATCCTGCACGCCATGAAGGAAGTGTTTGCTTCCCTGTACAACGACCGCGCGATCGCCTATCGCGTTCATAAGGATTTTGCACACGCCGACGTTGCGCTGTCGGCTGGCGTGCAGCGCATGGTGCGTTCGGATACCGGTGCTTCCGGCGTCATGTTCACCATCGATACCGAATCCGGCTTCAAGGACGTGGTTTTCATCACGTCATCCTACGGCCTGGGCGAGACTGTCGTCCAGGGTGCGGTGAACCCTGACGAATTCTACGTGCACAAGCCCATGCTGGCACTGGGCCGTCCGGCTGTGGTTCGCCGCAACCTCGGTTCCAAGCTCATCCAGATGGTGTTCGCGGACAAGAAGGAAGCCGGCAAGTCGGTGCGCACGATCGATGTGCCCGAGGCCGATCGCAACCGCTTCTCGCTGACCGACGAAGACGTGCTCGAACTCGCGCGCTACGCAGTGGTCATCGAGAAGCACTATGGCCGCCCGATGGATATCGAGTGGGGCAAGGACGGCGTCGACGGCAAGCTGTACATCCTCCAGGCACGCCCCGAGACGGTGAAGAGCCAGTCCTCCGGCCACGTTATGGAAAAGTACCGCCTCAAGCAGTACGGCAAGGCACTGACCCATGGCCGGGCCATCGGACAGAAGATCGGCGCCGGCACCGTGCGCGTGGTCAAGGATGCGTCCGAAATGAACCGCGTCCAGGCTGGCGACATCCTGGTGACGGACATGACCGATCCCAACTGGGAGCCGGTGATGAAGCGCGCCAGCGCCATCGTCACCAACCGTGGCGGCCGTACCTGCCACGCTGCGATCATCGCGCGTGAGCTCGGCATTCCGGCCATCGTGGGTTGTGGCAACGCCACCGACATCCTGTCCGAAGGCGACTCGGTGACCGTATCCTGCGCCGAAGGCGATACCGGCTACGTGTACCGTGGCAAGCTCGAATTCGAGGTCATCACCACCGACATGGGCAATCTGCCCGAGATCCCGGTGAAGATCATGATGAACGTGGGCAACCCCGAGCTCGCCTTCGAGTTCGCGCAGATCCCCAACGGCGGTGTCGGTCTGGCCCGTCTCGAGTTCGTCATCAACAACATGATCGGCATTCACCCGAAGGCCATTCTCGAACTCGGCCAGGTGCCTGCCAGTCTGCGCGACGAGATCAATCGCCGTTCACGCGGCTACGCCACGCCCAAGCAGTTCTTCATCGAGAAGCTGGTCGAAGGTGTGGCCACGATTGCTGCGGCTTTCTATCCGAAGCCCGTAATCGTGCGCATGTCCGACTTCAAGTCGAATGAGTACCGCAAGCTGCTGGGTGGCGACATCTACGAGCCGGAAGAAGAAAACCCGATGCTGGGCTTCCGCGGCGCGTCGCGCTACATCGCGCACTCCTTCCGTGACTGCTTCGAGATGGAATGCGCCGCAATGCGCAAGGTACGCAACGAGCTGGGTCTGACCAACGTCCAGATCATGATTCCGTTCGTGCGCAACCTCGAAGAGGCTTCGGGCGTGGTGGATCTGCTCGCCGAGCATGGTCTGAAGCGTGGCGTGAACGATCTCAAGCTCATCATGATGTGCGAGATCCCGTCCAACGCGTTGCTGGCCGACAAGTTCCTTGAGTTCTTCGACGGCTTCTCGATCGGCTCCAACGACCTGACCCAGCTCACCCTGGGCCTGGACCGCGACTCCGGTCTGGTGGCGCATGCCTTCGACGAGCGCGACGAAGCGGTGAAGGCGCTGCTGTCGATGGCGATCCAGTCGGCCAATCGTCTCGACAAGTACGTCGGCATCTGCGGTCAGGGCCCGTCGGACCACGCCGACTTTGCCGAGTGGCTCATGGATGAAGGCATTCAGACCATTTCGCTGAATCCGGACACCGTGGTCTCGACCTGGCTGAGCCTGTCGACGCACGCGACCAAGTAAAGCGTACTTCGGCATCAAGGCACAACGGCGGCTCAGGCCGCCGTTGTGCGTTTACGCCTGCCAGAATCTGCAGTGCTTTCCTTATCCGAACTTAGTGATAGACTCCTGCTGTTTTGTGTTTGACCAAATCAGTTGTGCGGGGATGTAACCGCTACTGCGGTCGGCACACCCCACTATCAGGCCGCACGCCGGGATTCGTTCAGGCTGGCGGGCACTTATCGGAGGAAGGGGATGGCACTGGTCATTCTTTCCATGGGACGCTTCAGCCGCTCGCGTGTCCGCACGCTGAGTTCGCGCGCCCTGATCCTGATTGCATCAGGAACCCTGCTTGCAGTGGCCGGTGGTGCTTTCGCGCTTGGCGTTGGTGTGGGGCGCGCCGAGGTCGATGCCCCGGCCTCTCCGCTGAGTGTGGACCATCCCGAAGGCCGTTTTCTGGTCGATCGGCTGGGCGAGATCTCCGGAAAACTTGCACGGCTCGAATCCGAGGCGCTGACACTCGCCAAGCGGGTGGGCGTCCTGAAGGGCAAGGACACCGGTGCTGCGAGCGCTGCAGGCACACAGGCAGTGCCGCCGGCGGCAGAAGCCGGAAAGACGGCTGCCACGCAGTCCGAAGCGGCCAGGAAAGCGGTCGGAGCAAGTGGTGGACCGCTGATCTCGCTGCTTGGCAGTACGGGTCATGCGGATGCCGCGCTGGCGGCATTCGACGATCAGGGCGCGGGCCTGACTGATCTCGAATACGAACTCGAGCGTCTGGGCGCCGTGCTGTTCGAGGTCGATCGTGCAGCCACCGAGCTCGACCTTGCGCAGATGGCCTTTCCGAGCCGTAATCCGGTGCCTAACGGGCGTCGCAACTCGTCATTTGGCACCCGGGTCGATCCGTTCAACGGGCGCAGCGCGTTTCACTCCGGTCTCGATTTTCAGGCGCGTGCGGGCACCCCGATTCATGCCAGTGCAGGCGGTCGGGTCGTTTTTTCCGGCTATCACCGCGAGTACGGCTATCTGGTCGAGATCGATCACGGTAACGGGCTCGTGAGCCGCTATGCACACTGCTCGCGTCTGTTCGTGAAGGTGGGCGACGTGGTGACGCCGTCGCAGCGGATCGCAGCGGTGGGTTCGACCGGCCGCTCGACCGGCGCGCACCTGCACTTCGAAGTGCTCCGCAACGGGGCCTTCGTCAATCCCCTGCGTTACCTCGACAACTCCTGACGCAGTGCCACTGTGAACCGATTCGCCGGTTTTCGCCCGCGTCGCCTGGGAGAGGACGTTGTCAGCGACCGTATTGCCGCGCATCAGCGCAAGCTGGTGATTGGGGCCGCGCTTGGCGGTGCCTTGCTGACTTTTCTGATCTGCCTGGTGTGGTATCTCGACACGGATCTGGCGCATGGGGTCAAGGTGCAGGCGCTGGAGCAGGACAATCAGCGCCTTGCCGAGGAGCTCAGTGTGGGGCGTCTTGCGCTTGAGATGGAGCGCGCGACCCGGGCCGAGCTCGAGCGCCAGCTGGCTGAGCTCAACGAGGCGCTGAAGAAGCGCCAGGCCGAACTGGCCTTTCTCAAGTCGCGAACGGCAAGCCCCAAGCCGCGCTGAGCGGATCACGGCCTTAGCCGAGTGCATGCGCTGCGGCGACAGACGCGATGTCGGGGTTGCGCGATGCCCGGCCTGAAACCTGGTCCCCGGATCAGCGGGGCGTGGTGGCCCCGGTTTCGTCGGGGTCGCTCATCCAGCCGAGTTTTCTGAACATCACCCATGCCAGCCACGCGGCGAACCAGGTTGCGTAGAAACTGAAGACGATGTCGCTCAGAAAGTGTCCGCCCTGTGCGACGCGACCAAATCCGAAGACCGCGCCGAGTCCGAGTCCGATCAGCGTCCACCGCCGGCGGGCTGCAACCCCGCCGAGAAAGCCGAGACTGACGAAATAGAAGCCTGCCGATGCATGGCCGCTGACGAACGAACAGTTCTTGCCGCACTGATCGGTCGGAATGATGGCGGGCGAAAAGGTCGCGGCGCCGCCAAACTCGGTGACCTTTGCCGGTCGCGCCCGTCCCCAGTGATCCTTCAGCACGACGTCGATCAGCAGGCCAGGCCCGAGGATGAGCGCCGTGATCAGGTAGCCGACCTGGATGCGCCTGCGGGCACCCTGAAGGCCGCGCTGAAACATGTAGGCAAAGAGTGCGATGAAGAGGCCGATGATGATGGCGTTGGACATCATCGGAATGCCCCGGTACAGCGCCATCACGAATGCATTGCGCTCGCCCCAGAAGCCGCTGCCCTCGGTGTAGAAGGCAGCGCTGGTACGGAGGTCGATTTCAGGCCACAGCAGGAACAGTGCGGAACAGGCCAGCATGCTGACCAGCATGATCAGGGTGAGGCGGCTGCGCGGTCCGCCTTCATGAGCAGTGCCGCTCGGGGTCTGTGCTGCGTCCATGTTCATTCCTCTGCGGTTTGCTGCCTGACAACTGCAACACCGCCCTTGAGGAACAGTGTTTCGTATCCGGTTTCAGGTACGCGATCGATGCGGGTGACGGCAAGCTCACCGGCAAGCGGCGCGCGCGAGGGTGTGACGGCCTCGCGGTAGACGCTGAGGCTGGGCACGTCGAGCCGCCATGCCACCACGGGCTCGGGCCGCTCGCGTACGAAGGCTGCGGCTTCCTTCACGGGTCCTTGCAGCACGTTGCCGACCCAGGGGACGACGACCGTGGTCAGTGCCAGTACCTGCAGCGCCGCACCCGCCATCATCTTTGACCAGATGCCCGCCGGCAGGCGAAATGCGACTGCCAGCCACAGCAGCAGGCAGGCAAGGGTGACGGTGTAGTAGATCGCATCGGCACGCGCCAGCGCATCGCCGAGCTGGGCACGGTAATAGGCATTGCCCGCTGAGCTCGCCGAGAGCAGATCGAACACCAGCGGCAGGGTCACGAACAGCGCTAGCAGCAGGGTGAGCGGTGCGAAGTGCACCCAGCCCCGGCGCAGGCTGTCGCGGTGTGCTGCGATCAGCAGGAACAGCGGCGTCGAGCCATAGAGCACGTAGTGCGGCAGCTTGGTGCCGGAGAGCGAGAAGAAGACGACGACGAACCCGGCCCAGATCCACAGGAAACGGCGCACGCCGGTGCCCGCGTCGGCGCGGATGTTGCGCAGCGATGCGATCAGCGGCGAGGTCCATGGCAGCAGCAGCAGCGGAACGGCAAAGATGTAATAGAACAGGCTGCCGGTATGCCCCTCAAGGGTGCCGGTGAAGCGTTCGACGTTGTGCTTGAGGATAAAGCCGTCGATGAAGTTCTGCCCGTGGGTGAACAGCGCGTAGACGTACCAGGGTGTAACCAGGACGGCGAGAATCGCCCAGCCCGTGGGGTCGAACACGGAGCGTGCCCAGCGCTTCCATTCTCCGCGCGTGGCGCAGTACAGCAGCGTGACCGTGCCTGGCACGATCAGGGCAATCGGCCCCTTGGTGAGCACGCCCAGCGCAATCCAGACGTAGCTGCGCAGCAAGGGCGTGCGCTGGCCCGACTCCAGATGACGCCAGGCATCGAACAGTGCCAGCGCCAGCAGCATGTTGAGCAGGGCGTCGGCGGTGGCCGCACGCCCGATGGCGAAGGGGCCGATGGCGGTGGCGGCGACGGCGAGTGCGGCAAGCGCAGTGTCCGGGCCGAAACGCTGGCGCGCGAAATACCAGGTGGCGTAGCTCCAGATCACTGCCGCAACTGCGGAAGGCAGACGGAAGGCCCACTCGGTGGCACCGAAGATCAGGTAGCCCAGCGCCTGAAACCAGTACACCAGAATCGGCTTGTCGAAGCGGTGCTCGCCGTTGAGGTAGGTCGACAGGAAGTCCCCGCGCGCGAACATTTCGCGGGTTGCCTCGGAGAAGGCACCTTCGTCTACGTCAAACAGCGGCGCACCGCCCAGCAGCAGAAAGAAGCTCGCCAGCGGCAGCAGCAGGATCAGGGTGGCGACGACGGGGTTGCGCGACAGCATGCTCACGCCTCGACGGGCTGACGCCAGCCCTCATCCGCTGCAAGTTCGACGGCCGGGCGGGAAAGGTAGGGGCGCGACGTGCCCGACTCGTAATAGACCCGGGTGAGCAGCTCTGCCAGTACCCCGGACGTCACCATCTGCACGCCCGCAATCACCAGGAAGAAGCCGCCGAAGAGCAGGGGCCGGGTGCCGATCTCTTCGCCGAGGAAGATCTTCACGAAACCGAGGTAGGCCAGGATCAGGCTGCCCAGGGCGCCGAGGCCGATACCGATGCCGCCGAAGAAATGACCCGGACGCGTGCGAAAGCGCATGAAGAAGTACACGAAGACCAGGTCGAGAATGACGCGGAAGGTGCGCGAGATGCCGTACTTGGACTGGCCGAACACCCGTGCGTGGTGGGTGACGACTTCCTGGGCAATGCGTCGCGGCGTGGTGACGGTCGCCAGCCACGCGGGAATGAAGCGGTGCATTTCGCCGTACAGGCGCACGCTCTTGATGGCGGAACCGCGGAACACCTTGAGGCTGCAGCCGTAGTCGCGCAGATGCACGCCGGTGAGGCGGGCGATCAGGCGGTTGGCGATGCGCGACGGAATCTTGCGCAGCAGCAGCCCGTCCTGGCGATCCTTGCGCCAGCCAGCCACGAGGTCGAGATCTTCCGTGAGCAGGCGGTACACCATGCGCGGGATGTCGATGGGGTCGTTCTGCAGATCGCCGTCCATGGTCACGATCACGCTGCCGCGGGCGGCATCGAGCCCGGCCTGCATCGCGGCGGTCTGCTTGAAGTTGCGCATCAGCTCGACAACACGGACGTGAGGGCCGAACTGCTTGGCGCAGCGCGCGAGCTCAAGCGGCGTGGCGTCCGAGCTGCCATCATCGACCAGCACCACTTCCCAGGGCCACGGGTAGGGGCCGAGGGCGAGATGAATGCGGTCGAGCAGCGGCTCGACGTTCTCCGCCTCGTTGTACATCGGCACCACCACGGACAGGGTGTGCTCGGGCAGGCCCTCGGGGATCTGCGGTTCGGCGTGGGGCAGGGGCGACTTGTTCATGAACGGGATGCACTCTCGGAAGATGAATGGGCTTGTGCCGTCGTTGCGGCAGATGCCGGGCCGGCGTTCGGGAACAGCCAGGCCAGCGCACCTGCGCTCAGCGCACAGGCAATGACAAAAAGATGGAGGGCGAGTGCCGCCTGCAGGCCGTCGCCGAAGGCGATGCCGGCGGGCAGCAGGGCGGCGGCGGCGCCGGCTTCGTAGGTGCCGAAACCGGCCACGCCCTGAATCGGAAGAATGGCGGCGAGTTCTGCGCCGAGCGCACCGGCTGCGCCCTCGGGCATGCCGGTGGAGAGCAGGGCTGCGAGCAACCACGCCTGCGCGGCGAGCTTCACCGACCAGTTGGAAACCGTCCATAGCCAGCCGAAGCGGGCGTGACGGGTGGATTCGCCAAAGGCGTTGCGCAGCTTCGCCAGTTTGCCCGCGAACGCACCGCGCTCTGCCCAGTCATGTGGCTTGCGTGCCCAGCGCGGCAGCCCCCAGGCAAACACGGCGAGCGCGACCAGGCCCGCAATGCGCAATGCCAGAGGCAGTTCGGGCCATACCGCGACGGCGACCATGCCGACCACGAGCGCATCCTGCAGGCGGAACCAGAACAGCGAGGCAATCGCCCGCGGCAGCGGCGTGCCGAAGGTACGCTGCAGCAGCAGCGGGAATGCGGCCTCGCCACCCCGGAAGGGCACGATATTGACCATCGCATTGTGCATCAGCACGATACGCACGCAGGCGCCGAAGCGGCCCGCGGCATCGCGACGGAATTCGTCGTACACGCGCAGTGCGCGCAGCAGGTAGCTGGCGGCAAAGCCGGCCACGGCCACGGCCACGATGGCAGGCGTCAGGCGGCCCAGCGCCGCGCCCAGGGTCTGCCAGCGGGCGTCGGCGAGAAACCAGCCCAGCAGACCGAGGCTGAGCAGGATTGCAATGGCGCGCTTCATGTGGGCACCTTGCAGGTCATCGGGCGCACCAGTGCGAAAACGGCGCCGGCCATGCCCCACACCACCAGCAGGTACTGCATCCACAGCCCTTCCGGGTAGCCGAGGTCCTCGAACGCAAGCAGCACGGCGACCAGGATCATCAGCGCCCCCATGGTCTGCACGCCGCGTCGGCGTTCCCAGAAGCGCCAGTGAGCGGACCAGCGCACGCCGATGACCGCACTCAGCCATCCACCCGCCGCCCCGGCAAACAGGTCGAGCGGCCAGTGCGCACCGACGGCGACGCGGGAAAAGCACATCAGAACCGCAGCCGCGAGGACGACCCACGCCCACTGGCGGCGCACCGCAGGGCTGGCACAGAGCACGATCACGCCCGCTATGACGAAGGCGGTAAGCGAGTGTCCGGAGGGAAAGGAGTCGGTGCGCAGCGGCAGGCCGACAACGTTGAACTGATCCTGCGCGAGAACGGCGGCAGGGCGTGGTTCGGCAAAAAGCTGTTTCAGGCCGTGGGTATACAGGGTGGCGACGGGGGCCGCGAGCAGGGTGGCTGCGAGCCAGCGCGGGCGCCACGCAAGTGCAGGCGTGATCAACGCGAAGGCGCCCAGCGTCGAGGCCAGGTTGGTGATGCCGGCCCACACGAATCCCGGTGCGATGCCGCTTGCAGCGGTGTTCCAGGCGATGAACCAGGTCTCGTTCAGGCCGAGCGCAGCCAGCACTGCTGCACACAGTGCGCACACTGCGGCAGGGAAGACGAACCACCCGATCGAGGGTGAATCATCGCTCGCGAAACGTGAAACGGAGGCGCTCATCGGGCGTGGGGCGGGCAGACAAAGGCGCATTTTAGCTGATCCCCCGTACTTCTAGCCGCGCAGCTTTGTCACAGACGCTTCATCCGCGTCGGGGGAGGGAGCGCCTCGGGTATAATTCCGCGCTTCCGATTGCCGTTGTTCGGTACCTCTTTTTTCGCGTTTCGACAGACATGACCCAAATCCTCAAGCTCCGTGGCGCTGCCGCGCTCTCCCGGTCCCGCCTGGATCGTCTCTCCCGCAGTGTGGCCGAAGTGCTGCCCAAACTGCAGGGGCTGGCCGCCGAGCACTGGTATTTCGTTGAACTGAATGCCGCGCTGGACGCCGAAGAGACCGCCCGTCTGGTCGATCTGCTCGGTGCCACGCCGGAGACGCCGACGGCGCCGGCCGGCACCATGATGCTGGTCGTTCCCCGTCTGGGCACGATCTCGCCGTGGTCTTCCAAGGCGACCGATATCGCGCATCAGTGCGGTTTCGACAAGGTCGTGCGCATCGAGCGCGGTACGGCCTTCACGCTGGCGGGCAAGGGCGTTGATGCCCGGTCCGAGTTGCTGGCGAGGCTGCACGACCGCATGACCGAGTCGGTGCTGGCGAAGATGGACGAGGCCGACGCCCTGTTCCATCACTACGAACCGCAGCCGCTGACCTCGGTGGATATTCTCGGTGGCGGCCGCGCTGCGCTGGAAGAGGCAAACGGTACGCTGGGGCTCGCGCTGTCGGACGACGAAGTCGATTACCTGGTCGAGAACTTCACCCGAATCGCACGCAATCCGACCGATGTCGAACTGATGATGTTCGCCCAGGCGAACTCCGAGCACTGTCGCCACAAGATCTTCAACGCCGACTGGGTGATCGATGCCCGTCCGATGGAGAAGACCCTGTTCGGCATGATCAAGGACACCCACAAGGCCCATCCGCAAGGTACGGTCGTGGCCTACTCGGACAACGCCTCGGTCATCGAGGGCGCCACCATCGAGCGCCTGTATCCGGACGCAGCAGGTCGTTTCGCTTACCACAGCGAGGAAACCCATATCCTCGCCAAGGTCGAGACCCACAACCATCCGACCGCCATTTCGCCCTTCCCGGGCGCAGCCACCGGCGCCGGTGGCGAGATCCGCGATGAAGGTGCGACCGGTCGCGGTTCGCGCCCGAAAGCGGGCCTGGCCGGTTTTTCGGTCTCCAACCTGAACATCCCGGGCTATCAGCAGCCGTGGGAAAAGCCTTACGGCAAGCCCGAGCGCATCGCCTCCGCCCTCGACATCATGATCGAAGGGCCGATCGGCGCCGCAGCCTTCAACAACGAATTCGGCCGTCCCAACCTGACCGGCTACTTCCGCGCTTTCGAGCAGGAAGTGCAGGGCGAGGTGCGCGGTTTCCACAAGCCGATCATGATTGCCGGCGGTCTGGGCAGCATCCAGGCACAGCAATCGCACAAGCCGACCTTCCCGCCGGGCACGCTGCTGATTCAGCTTGGCGGTCCGGGCATGCTCATCGGCCTGGGCGGCGGTGCCGCCTCGTCGATGGCGACCGGCACCAACGCTGCCGATCTCGACTTTGCATCGGTGCAGCGCGGCAACCCCGAAATCCAGCGCCGCTGCCAGGAAGTGATCGACGCCTGCTGGCAGCAGGGCGAGGCCAACCCCATCATCGCTATCCATGACGTCGGCGCGGGTGGTCTGTCGAACGCGATGCCGGAACTGGCCGACCACGCCAGCCTGGGCGCGCATTTCGAACTGCGCGAAGTGCACATCGAAGAGCCGGGCATGAGCCCGCGCGAGATCTGGTCGAACGAATCGCAGGAGCGCTACGTGCTCGCGATCGCACCGGAAAGCCTCGACCAGTTCCGCGCCTTCTGCGAGCGGGAGCGCTGCCCCTTCGCGGTGCTTGGTACCGCGACCGCTGACGGTCACCTCACCGTGAGCGACCGTCATTTCGACAACAAGCCGGTCGACATGGAGATGCAGGTCCTGCTCGGCAAGCCGCCGAAGATGACCCGTAACGTCTCGCGCCGCGCCGTCCATCTGCCGCCGTTCGACGTGACCGGCATGGATCTGATGGACGCCGGCCTGCGTGTGCTGCGTAACCCGACCGTGGCAAGCAAGCGTTTCCTGATCACCATCGGCGACCGCTCGGTGGGCGGCCTGACCGCGCGCGACCAGATGGTCGGACCGTGGCAGGTGCCGGTGGCCGACGTCGCGGTTACCGCGATGAGTTTCCAGGGCTATCGCGGCGAAGCCTTCGCCATGGGCGAGCGCACTACGCTGGCCTGCGTCGACGCGCCGGCTTCGGGACGCATGGCTGTGGCCGAGGCGATTACCAACATCGCCGCGGCCGATATTGCCGACCTGGGCGACGTCAAACTGTCGGCCAACTGGATGGCAGCTGCCGGCCATCGCGGCGAGGACGCCAAGCTCTTCGACACGGTGAAGGCGGTGTCGGATTTCTGTATCAAGGCCGGTGTGTCGATCCCGGTGGGCAAGGACTCGCTGTCGATGCGCACCGCATGGGCCGACAATGGCGAGGACAAGCAGGTGGTGTCGCCGCTGTCGCTGATCGCCACCGCGTTTGCGCCGGTGACCGACATCCGTCGCACGCTGACGCCGCAACTGCAGTTGCCCGAAGGTGTTGAAACCGAGCTGATGCTGATCGACCTTGGCAATGGCAAGAACCGCCTCGGCGGTTCGGTGCTGGCACAGGTCTTCAACTCGGTGGGTGAGCATGCACCCGATGTCGACCCCGAGCAGCTCGCGGCCTTCTTTGCCACGATCCAGCGTCTGCGTCGCGAAGACCTGATCCTGGCCTATCACGACCGTTCTGACGGCGGCCTGTTCGCAGCCGTGTGCGAGATGGCGTTCGCCAGCAAGTGCGGCCTGTCGCTGGTGCTCGACACCGTCTGCTACGACCCCTACATGAACGATGTCGATGGCCTCGAGAAGAAGCCCGACATGCTCAAGGGCCGCTTCGATGACAAGCTGATCTCCGGCCTGTTTGCCGAAGAACTCGGTGCGGTCATCCAGATCCGTCGTGACGAGCGTTCGAAGATCACCGAGATTCTGCGTGAAGCCCGCCTGACCTATCACTTCATCGGCGAGCCCAACGACAAGGACGAAATCCGCTTCTGGCGCAGTGCCAAGCGTATCCTTGCCGCCAGCCGCAGCGAGCTGATGCAGGCCTGGTCCGAGACCAGCTACCAGATCGCCCGTCTGCGCGACGACGCCGAGTGCGTGCAGCAGGAGTTCGATGGTCTCGCGGATGCGACCGACCCCGGTCTGTCGGTCGCGCTGTCCTTCGACGTCAAGGACGACGTCGCAGCGCCCTTCATCGCCACCGGCGCCCGACCCAAGGTCGCGGTGCTGCGCGAACAGGGCGTGAACTCGCAGTTCGAGATGGCAGCGGCCTTCGAGCGTGCCGGCTTCGAGCCGGTCGATGTCCACATGTCGGATCTGCAGTCCGGCCGCAAGCAACTGCTCGACTTCCACGGCCTGGCTGCCTGCGGTGGCTTCTCGTATGGCGACGTGCTCGGTGCCGGGCAGGGCTGGGCCAAGTCCATCCTGTTCAACCCCAGGCTGCGTGCAGAGTTCGAAGCCTTCTTCGGGCGCACTGACAGCTTTGCGCTGGGCGTGTGCAACGGCTGCCAGATGATGGCTCACCTCGCACCGATCATTCCGGGTGCAGACGCCTGGCCAACCTTCCATCGCAACCGCAGCGAGCAGTTCGAGGCCCGCTTCGTGATGACCGAGGTGGTCGACAGCCCGTCCATCCTGCTCGCCGGCATGGCCGGCAGCCGCATGCCGATCGTCGTCAGCCACGGCGAGGGCAGGGCGGTGTTCGCGGCTGAAGCCGACCGCGAGAAGGCGCTGCTGGCGCTGCGCTATGTCGACAACCATGGTCAGCCGACCGAAACCTATCCGCAGAACCCCAACGGTTCGGCGCTGGGTGCAACCGGCTTCACCACGGCAGATGGCCGCTTCACCATCATGATGCCGCACCCCGAGCGCACCGCTCGCACGCTGCAGATGTCGTGGGCACCGCAGTGGATGATCGACGAGAGCCCGGACGCTTCGCCGTGGCTGCGCATGTTCCGCAACGCGCGCAAGTGGCTGGGCTGATCGGCTCGGCGCCTGTTCGCTGATTCTGCGCCCGACCCGGTTCGGGTGTGACAACGGGGTGACCGGGGAACCGGCACCTCGTTGTGCCATTCAGGACTGTCTGTGCGCAGTGCTGCAGGCGCGCGTCGCACAGCATTAAATGATCTGGGTCAAGTTTCATTGTGTCGAAACGTCTATAATCGGCCGACATTACCGGACACCCTGCCAGTCTGCACGCCAGCCCCTTTGCCCCGACCCTGATTGATGTTCATCCGAAGACGCCAGTTCCGCCTTGCTGCCTGGTTCGCAACGCTTGCGATCCTGCTCGGTGCGCTTGCGCCTGCGGTGAGCCAGGCAATGACGGTGCTCGGGGATGGCCATCAGCGCTGGATTGAGGTGTGCTCGGCGTCCGGCATGCAATGGATTGCGGTCGATGCGGACAGCGGGCAACAAGGCGACGACGCGCCCGGCGCGTCCACTGCATCCTGCCCTTATTGCTGTCCGCACGCAGGCTCGTTCGGTCTGCCACCTGAGCTGTCCGCCGGATTTGCCGTCATCGGCATGGCCGCGCTTGAACCCCCGCTTTTCTTCTCCGCTCCCCGGCCACTGTTTGCGTGGACGGCTTCGAGTCCGCGCGCGCCACCCGCTGCCTCCTGATCGTCGCTGAACGCGTGCTGCCCGCACCCTGTGCGCGGCGTGCGCTGTGCAATCACCGATTCCGGAGGTATTCATGCCTTTACACGATTTCTTCCACGCCGCACTGGCGCGGACCTTCTTGCTGCGTACGCTGCTCGTCCTGTTGATGGGGCTGTTCATTGCAATGGCGCTGAGCGCCTGCAACAGGGAGACGGTCAGCTTCAGAAATACCGACATCACCGGCGCCAACTTCGGCCACGACTTCAGCCTGCTCGACCCCGACGGCGCGACCCGCAGTCTCGCTGACTTTCGCGGCAAGGTCGTGATGATGTTCTTCGGCTTCACCCAATGCCCGGACATCTGCCCGACTGCACTGTCGCGCGCCGCGCAGGTGCGGCAACTGCTCGGCGACGATGCCGACAGGCTGCAGGTGATCTTTGTCAGTGTCGACCCCGAGCGCGACCTGCCCGGTGTACTCAAGGCCTATACCGCTGCGTTCGACCCCGACTTCCTCGGGCTCTATACCAGTCTCGAGGAAACCCGCAAGGTTGCCGACGAATTCCGTGTTTTCTATCGCAAGGTGCCGACTGGCGGCTCGTACTCGATGGATCACACCGCAACGAGCTACGTTTTTGATCCGGCAGGGCGCCTGCGCCTCGCCGTGTCCTACCAGAGTACGGCCGAATCCGTTGCGGCCGATGTGCAGACCCTGATTCAAACAGCTTCATCCCGCCCCTAAGGAGAACACCATGAAAGTGAAGATCGTCGCCTCGCTGTGTGCTGCACTGATTTCGTCTGCCGTCTTTGCGCAGGTTTCCGTCACTGAGCCCTGGGTACGCGCTACCGTTCCGCAACAGAAAGCGACCGGTGCATTCATGCAGATCACGTCGCCGGTGGATGCCAAGCTTGTGGAGGTTCGTTCGCCCGCAGCCAAAGTGGTTGAAGTGCACGAGATGGTCATGGAGAAGGATGTGATGAAGATGCGCGCCATTCCCGGTCTGGATCTGCCGGCCGGCAAGGCGGTCGAGCTCAAGCCCGGCGGCTATCACGTCATGCTCATCAACCTCAATGCACAGGTGAAAGAGGGTGACATGGTGCCGCTGACCGTTGTCGTCGAAGGCAAGGACGGCAAGCGTGAAAGCGTTGAGATCAATGCGCCGGTGCGTCCGCTCAACAGCGCGGCCGGCGGCATGCAGATGAACAAGATGCACTGATCACCCGGGCCGGTCAGCCGGACATCCGCACTGGGTGCGGTGTCAGCTCGGCCGGCGCGTTTCCACCGTTCCGATTCAGTCCCGTTCTGTTCATGATCAGACGTTTCCATCACCAGGTGCTTGCTGCGCGGGTCGCGATATTCGTGATCCTGCTGAGCGCGCTCATGCCCGTACTAGGGCAGGCGCTGCTGCGCGCGAGCGATCCTGGACGGTGGACGGAGATCTGCACCACCGGCGGCATGATCCTGGTCGATCTGTCGGCGGAGGAGGAGCGTGACACCCCGCTCGAAACCGGCAGCGAGCGCAATGCCTGTCCGTTCTGCCTGCCGCACGCCGGGCACGCAGCCTTGCTGCCAGGCTTGTCGCCCCTCGTTCTTGAGGCGGTTTTCGATGGCAGCGCCCGCTTTGTTCAGCCTTCCGAACCCCCGCGCCTGCGCACCGTCTGGCTCGCAGCGTTCTCGCGCGGCCCTCCCGTTTCACCTGCTCTCTCCTGATTATTTCTCGTCGTACGCCATGCGCATGACGCTGGCCCGCCCCAGCCGCACGATCTGATGCGTCTTGCGCCTGAATGCACCCGGAAACGCTCCAGGTGTCGGTTGCCCGCGCGTGTTCGTTCGCGATCTGGCCGCGTTCCGCATGAATCGACGAGTCTTCAAAGCACTTTGAGAACAGGTACCGGAAATGTATTGCAGCCCGAAAATCAGCCTCGTCTGCCTGGCAATTGCCGCGGCCTTTCCTGCCGCTGCCTCGGATGCGGCCGGCGGAGAAGCCCCGATCCTCGACGAGATCAGCGTGACCGCGACCCGTGAGGAACGCAAGACAGCAGACGTTCCGCAGGCGATCGCGGTCGTCGGCAAGGAGGCGCTGGCAGAGAAGAAGATGTTCAACATGAAGGAGGCGCTGCAGGAGATTCCCGGCGTCCTCATCGACAGCAAGAACGGCGGTTTCGACGCCCGGCTGATCATCCGCGGTGCGGGCCTCAAGGCCGCCTATGGCATACGCGAGATCATGGTGCTGCGTGATGGCGTGCCGCTGTCTGATCCCGACAGTTTCACCCGGCTCGACTTCGTCGACACGCAGGACATCGAGCGCATCGAAGTGGCCAAGGGCCCGGGCAACCTGTTCGCCTCCGGCAGTGCCGGTGGTGCGATCCAGGTGTTTTCCAAGTCGGTCTTCGACACCACGGCCAACAACGCCAAAGTCGGCTTCGGCACCGACGGAACAGAGAACTACCACCTCCGCCATGGCATCGTCGGCGAGCGCCATGCACTCGCGGTGACGGCGACGCATCGCAAGATGGATAACGACTGGCGCAGCTGGAACGCTTTCGACACCACGCAGACCTCGCTCAAGCACGGCTGGATTCTGACCGAGCAGGACGTGCTCGAGAGCGAACTGTCCTACGCCGAGGCCAACATGCAGTTGCCCGGCGCGATGGATCAGACCCTGTTCGAGAGCTTCAAGCGCACCGGAGAGCAGGAAGATACATCGGAGGCGTGGAAGAACTCCGGTCGTTACTCGAAGGTGTGGTTCTTCAATTCGCGGCTCGAGATGGAGCGCGGAGACTTCACCTTCAAGCCGCGTTTCTATTACAACACCTGGTACCACTATCACCCGGTCACCGGCCTGATCAACGAGACCCGCGACTGGGTCGTGAATCTTGGTACCGATCTCGAGGCCAGCTGGAACCATGGTAACGGCACCCTGGTAGGCGGCGTCACCGCGCGCAAGGAAGAGGTGCCAGATTCGGTCAAGTACCAGTATCGCGACGTGCTCACCACGCCTGGCGGACGCATTCGGTCCACGCTGTCCGACGCCAAGGGCGAACTGGCGTCGACCAGCACGAGTTCAAGCGTGCTCAGCGCCGTGTACCTGCAGGAATCCTGGCGCCCGGGACCGCGCTGGATCGTGGATGCGGGTTTTCGCTACGACGTCATCCGGATGGAAGACGAGACCAACGAGATCAAGCGCTACGACTACGCGTCCGGAAAGTACGTTGCCGGTGACGGCTTTGCCAAAACCGAGAAGACCTTTCGCCTGCCTGCACCCAAGCTTGCGGTCAGCTACAGGCTGAACGATGCGATCAACCTGTTTGCCATGGTTGCGCAGGCGGGGCAGGTGCCCTCGTCGGGCGAGATCTCCAGCAACCCCGATCTCGACGCGCCGGTGTCGCGCAATGTGGAGTTCGGTATCAAGGGTCGCAGTCGTGACTGGCAGTTCGATGCCAGCGCGTACTCGACCACTGTCGAGGACGAGATCGTCCAGGTCAATACCGGCGGGGTGACCGAGTATGCCAACGCGGGCAAGACGGACAAGAAGGGGGTTGAGCTGTCCGGCAGCTTCAACCTGGGTGGCGGCTTCGACGTCGGCGGTCACTACGCGTGGTCGGACTACACCTACGACAGCTTCAGCGAACCGGTCCGGGTGGGGGGCTCCGTGGTCAACCAGGATCGCTCGGGCAATACGCTGCCCTTCGTGCCGCGCCACCAGTACGGTGTCTTCATCGGCTGGAAGTCGGCCAGCGGCTGGCATGCCCGACTGGCCGGGCTGAACTGGGGTGAGTACTGGCTGGATAACGCGAACACCGAGAAGTACGACGGCTGGGACTGGGTGACGAATCTGTCGGTGGGCTACGAGCGCGATCAGCACTCGCTGACCCTGAACGTCGACAACCTGTTCGACAAACGCTACGCCTTCGAGGTCAAGAAGGACGCCAGCGGAAAGGTCACCTACACCGCAGCTTCCCCGCGTCAGGTGATGCTGACGTATCGCTACGCTTTCCGCTGAGGTGCAGACGATGATACTCAAGGTTCATGTTCTGCTGGCGGGACTGCTCATTGTTGGCGGCGCACAGGCGCAGCACCAGGATCATTCGCCGGTCGTCGGACAAGGCGCATCGACCGCGGTAAGCCCCAAAGCGGTGGCGCGTGCGACGGGTGCTCCGTGGAGCAGTCTGCCGACGCTGTCTGCCTCCTTTGGTGGTGGGCGCGGTGCTGCCGCGCTGCGTCTGTCCGGCATTGACGCGGACAAGGTCACGGTTTTCGCGCCGGGTGGCGCTTCCGAAAGGCGTGTGGTCGATTACCCGGTGGCGGACGGGCGGGCAAGCATCCAGGCGTCCGCGCCCATGATGGGCAACTACCACTGGGCCCAGGCGCGCGAAGTGCGCAACGGTGTGACTCGCGTCGCGTCGACCGTGTGGTACTTCAGCAATCCGGGAGACGCGCCCACGTCCTTGCTGGAGAGGCGGAAGAGCGAACTCGAGATCGTGCCGCAGCCCCTGCCGCGCGAGCATGCGCACTATCGGGAAAGCGAGAAATGGCGCTTTCTCGTGCGCTGGCAGGGACAGCCCTTGCCGGGGCAGGCGCTGACGCTCGAGACCGAGCACGGTAGCCGCTCGATGGCCTTTACTGACGACGAAGGTGTCGCGACCCTCGTCTTTCCGCGCGATTTCGGCGCACAAAAGGTCGAGGCCGGCGCCCATGGCAGACGCGAGCGCGCGGGCTTCGTCCTGTCGACGGCCTACAGCACAGGCGATCAGACCTACCTGACCGCTTTCAATCATGTCTATGTGCCAGAGGCCGAGCGCAGTCGAAGCCTTGCCTGGGGTGCAGCATTCGGGTTCGTCGGCATGATGATTGCGACCCCGCTGTTACGGCGCAAGGAGAGCGACCATGCCTGAGGCACTCAAGTCCGTGTTTCCGAGCCTGTCGCGCTTACGGCTGTGGGTACAGATCGTGATGCTGTTCGTAACCGTCTGGGGCGCCAGCGTGGTGGGGCATTACTCGGCAGAGAAAATATCGAATGCCTTGCCCGCACTGTCCTGCGCCTATGACATGCAGAACGGCAGCTACTGTGTGCTGATCCCCCTTCAGCATCAGATGCACCACCGTGTGGGTGAAGCGCTGGTGAAGGCGCAGGACGTGACGCTGAAGATCCTGCTGCCGCTGGCGATGACCATGCTCACCTTCCTGACCTTCTTCTTCGTGCTGGGCAAGGCGTTCTGCGGTTGGGTGTGTCCGCTCGGCACCCTGCAGGAGATCATCCAGCGTATCGGACGCCGTTTTGCGCTGCCCCTTCACCGCCTCTCCGGCGACAGGCTGGGGAGGGTGCGGCCGGTGAAATGGCTGGTGGTGCTGGCGCTGGTGCTGGTGTTTCCCCTGCTCACGGGGCTCGGAGTCACTCCGCACGAGTTCGGCAATCCGTACTGCGATGTCTGCCCCTCGCGCATTGCCACCACCTTGCTCAGCGGCAATACGAACGAGTTCGCACTCACCATGGAAAGCGCATGGGGGTTCGCCATCGGCGCACTCGGCAACACCCTGTTCGGCTTCGTTGCGGTTGGCGCGCTTGCCATCCGCCAGCCCTTCTGTCGCATCTGTCCGATGCTGGCGCTCAATGCCGCCTTCCGCCATCTCTCGCTCGCACGACTGGTCAAGAAGCCGCATGACAAGTGCGAGAAGTGCGGAATCTGCGCCAAGGCCTGTCCGATGGACATTACCGAGATTCACACCGAGCACGGACGCAAGGCTTACCACGATGACTGCACGCTGTGCGGGCGGTGTGCGGAGTTCTGTCCCGATGACGACGTGATTCAGGTCAAGCTCGGGCCCTTCACGCTCTTCCGCTCGTCACGTGACTACTACAGGAAGCGGATGGCCGCGGAGATGCCCGATGGCACGGTCAAGCCGATTCGCATCGTGCGCAAGCCGACGACCGGGGCCCAATCATGAATGCCGCGCTGACGGACTATCCGCTGACCTTGCTTGGCGGGCCGCAAGGCGAACTCGGCCTGCTCGGCTCGATGATGCTCGGCGTGTCGATGGGCCTCACGGCCTGCACCGTAACGTGCCTGCCCTTCATGGGAACCTGGGTGCTCGGACGTGGCAGAGGGCACGACAGCGCAATGGCGGACACGTGGCATTTCATTGGTGGCCGGGTGTTCGCCTACGGTCTGCTTGGGTTGCTGGCGGGCTCTCTGGGAGAGGTCCTGTCGCGCTGGCTGGCCAGCGGCGTGGGCAACCTGTCGATCGGGCTGGCCAGTTGCTTTGCGGGAGCATGGCTGCTGCTCCCCATCCTGCGCAATCTGGCCCGCCGCCTTCCGGGTCGAACTGCCCCATCGTCCGTCCCTGCCGCCGCGCAGCCCATGCATTTCGTCAGCAGGCGGGCGTTTTCCGCGGCGTTGCGGATTCCCGCCGGAGACGCCTCCGGCTGCAGTGCCTTGCGCCGCGGGGCGTCCTTGCCGCCATTCCTGCTTGGTGCATCGCTGAGCCTCACCCCGTGTGCACCGCTGGGCTGGCTGCTAACGGTGTGTGCGCTGTCGGGCAGTGCCGGTGCCGGCTTCGGTCACGGTCTTGCGTTCGGCATGGGGGCAGCGGTGACGCCCCTGCTGCTGCTCGTGCCCCTGTTCGGCGTGCTTGGCAGCCGTCTGCTCGATGGCCGCAGCTGGCTGGCGGGCTGGATGGGCGGTGGCGCGGGCGCCGTGCTGATCGTCCTCGGCCTTAAACGTTTGTTGTTGTTTTGATTTTCCCTCCGGAGTGATATAGATGAATGTGATTGACGTGAAACCCACTCGCCTGACGCTGGCGCTTGCCATGGCCTTTTGCGCTCCCGCAGCGCTTGCACAGGTGGTTGCGGGCAGCGAAACAGCATCGAAGCTTGACGAGATTGTCGTGTCCGCCCCCGGGTTTGCGCCTTTGCCGCAGACGCGCGGACAAATGAACCAGACCGATGTCGCAGGCAAGCGCACAGGCACAAGCGATACCGCCAGCCTGCTGAAGGATGTGGAGGGGGTCTCGCTCTACGGCGCTGGCGGCGTATCGAGCCTGCCCGCGATTCGCGGTCTTGCCGATGACCGCTTGCGGATCAAGGTCGATGGCATGGATCTGATCTCGGCCTGCGGCAATCACATGAACCCGCCGCTGTCGTATATCGATCCGTCGAACGTATCGAGCGTTCAGGTGTTCGCAGGGATCACGCCGGTGAGTCTCGGCGGTGACAGCATCGGTGGCACCATTCTCGTCGACTCTCCCGATCCGGAGTTTGCCCGCCCGGGCGAGGGCAACTTGCTCAAGGGTGAGATCGGTGCGTTCTACCGCAGCAACGGCGATGCGACTGGCGCGAACCTGTCGGCCAGCTTTGCCAATGAGTCGCTGAGCGTGAGCTATCGCGGATCAACCGCGAAGGCAGACAACTACGAGGCCGGCGGCGACTTCAAGGCTGCAGGCCTTGCTGCCGCCGGTCGCGGCTGGCTGGACGGTGACGAGGTCGGCTCTTCTGCGTACGAGACATCCAACCAGTCGCTTGCAATGGGCTACCGCCATGAGAACCACCTGGTGGAACTCAAGCTGGGCGTTCAGGACATCCCGGAGCAGGGCTGGCCAAATCAGCGCATGGACATGACGGGCAACCATAGCGAGCAGGTCAATCTGAGCTACAAGGGGACGTTCGACTGGGGCGCGCTTGAGGCGCGGGCCTACAACGAGACCACGCGTCACGAGATGCAGTTCGGTGACGACAAGCTGTACTGGTATGGTCCCAATAACGTGCCTAATTCGGATGGTATTGCGGGTCCGATTCTGCCGGGCATGAACGGCAGGGCGGCGGGCATGCCGATGGACACGAAGGGAAACAACACCGGGGTGTCGCTGAAGGGCGATCTCGTCCTGTCCGAACGCGACATTCTGCGAGTGGGGGGCGACGTTCAGCAGTATCGGCTGGATGACTGGTGGGAGGCGTCCGGCAAGGGCATGTCGCCCAACACGTTCTGGAATATCCGCAATGGCGAGCGTGACCGCTTTGCGGTGTTTGCCGAGTGGGAGGCCGCATGGACGCCGCAATGGCTGACACAGTTCGGCCTGCGTCACGAAACCGTGAGCATGGATGCGGACACGGTTCAGGGCTACAGCCCGACCTTCAGCGCAACGGACGAGGCTGCCTTCAACGCCGCCGATCGCAGCAAGACCGACCAGAACCTGGATGTCGCGGCACTGGCCCGATATGCGCCGTCCTCGACGCAATCCTACGAGTTCGGCTATGCGCAGAAGACGCGCTCGCCCAACCTTTACGAGCGCTATGCCTGGTCCACCAATGGCATGGCGATGCGCATGATCAACATGGCGGGTGACGGCAACGGCTATGTGGGCAACCTCGACCTGAAGCCCGAAGTCGCACATACGGTGAGTGCCACTGCCGATTGGCACGATGCCAATCGCGCAACGTGGGGGCTCAAGGTCACCCCGTACTTTACCTACGTCGACAACTATATCGATGCCGAGCGCTGCAGCAGTGGCGGTGCGTCATGTACCGCCGCGAACCTGACCCGGACGGATGGCTTCGTCTATCTGCGCTTCGTCAATGAATCTGCGCGCCTGTACGGGGTGGACGTCGCGGGACACATGCTTCTGGGTACGACGCAGGCGATGGGCGTGTTTGCCGGTAAAGGCAGCTTGAGCTATGTCAGAGGCAAGAACCCGACAACGGGCGACAATCTGTACAACATGATGCCGCTCAATGCGCGGCTGGCGCTTGAACAGAAGCTGGGCAACTGGACCAATACCGTCGAACTCGAACTGGTCGCCGACAAGGACAAGGTCTCGGCAACACGCAACGAGGTCGAAACGGCAGGCTACGGTCTGCTGCACCTGCGCAGCAGCTACGAGTGGAAGCAGCTCAGGTTCGATGTCGGGGTCGAGAACGTCTTCGATCGCTTCTACAATCACCCGCTCGGCGGCGCTTACCTCGGGCAGGGCAAGACCATGTCTGGCACCGATGTGGCGTGGGGAACCCTGGTGCCAGGGGTGGGGCGTTCGATCTATGCGGGCGTGACCGTGACGTTCTGATGCAGCACACCCGGGCATCAGGTTGTGCCCGGACGCACACATCGAGCGCCTGTTCTGCAGGCCCGGTGTGTGCGCCAGCGCTGAATGAAAGCACAGAGGACGCGTACGAATGGCATATGATTGAAGTCGGCAGGTGGCAGGGAGTCTGAAGATGAACGAAGAGAGCGATGATTTGGCCGAGGCAGTGCAGGCAGGCGTGAAGTCCGGCCCCATCCCCCGCGGGCAAACGATCTACAAGGGGGGTGCCGAGGGCACGTCGTGGCGGGTGGTGTCGGGGACGGTGCGGCTGGATCAGCCCGGACCGGATGGCCTGCAGTTCGCCGGCATGGCTGTCACCGGTGATGTGATCGGTGCCGAGACGCTGTTGTTTGGCCGTTACACGTTTACCGCTCGCGCGCTGTCGGCCTGTGTGCTCGAACCCTGGTGTGCCGATCAGGCCGAGCCGAGCGGTCAGTTGCTGCTCGGCATGCTGGCGGCAACCGAGCGCCGCATGGCTGAGGTGCTTGCATTACGCAGCGGCAAGGCGGGCGACCGCGTGCGGCGACTGTTCGAATTCATGACCGCCGGTCTGACCCGAAGCCGGAAAGCAGCGCGTCTGGCCTTGCCCAGACTCAAGGATATTGCCGAGATCACCGACCTGTCGGTCGAGACCGTTTCCAGGACGATCAGCCACCTCGGGGCCGATGGCACGCTTGAGGTATCCGGGCGCTATCGCTCGCGTCACGTTACTGCCGATTCGGTGCTCGGCACGCGCGGGTAAATCTCGCGGAGCAAGTGGTAAGCAGGTGTTTTGCTGCATTGCAAGATGGGCGATTTCCACCTAGGCTTGCGTACGCAGTGCATTTCGACACCGCGACATCCCCCGACGCCACTTCGCCCCATGATTTCCGTGCCCGCAATTCGACCGCTGAGTCGTGTTCTGCTGTTTACCCTTCTCGCGTCAGTGGCGGCTTCGGGCCGCGCTGACGAGGTCCTGCTCACCAATGGTGATCGCCTTTCCGGCACCGTAATCAGCAAGACACCCGAGGGGCTGAAGTTCAAGACCCAGTATGCAGGCGTGTTGCGCATCGACTGGCGCATGGTCGAAACCCTCAGCACCGACCAGCCGGTGAATGTGATGATGCGCAGCAACGAAGGCCGGCTCGACACCCGGCTTGAGCGCTCGGATGAGGAACGCGCGGTGCGCCTGGCCGAAGTGCCCGAGGTGCCGCCCCTCAAGCTCGATCGCATTACCTACCTGAACCCGACGCCAAGCCAGTCCGGCGAGGGATTCGAGTACAGCGGACGGGTGAATCTGGCGGGTAACTCGGTCAGCGGAAACAGCGAAACCACCCATCTGGTTGCCGAGGGTGAGTTGACCGGGGTGGCGAAGAAGACCCGCTTCACCCTGCGCGCAAAGGGCGAGGAGCGCACGGAAGGTGACGACGTGAGTGCCTCCAATCTGCTCGTCAGCGCAGACCGTGACTGGTTCGTCAGCAAGAAGCGCTTCATATATGGCCGGACCACGGTTGAGCGCGATCGCTTCCGGGATCTTGATCTGCGCTTCTCCACCGGTTCCGGCCTGGGTTTGCAGGTGATCGACAATGATCAGACCGGGCTCTCGGTTCAGGGCGGTCTCGATCTCGTCAGAGAAAATCGCGTCGACACCGATGATCAGAGTTATCCAGCCGTCGGTTGGGGCGTGCGCTACCGTCACTGGCTGATCGGACGCTCTGCGGAGTTCTTTCATCAGCAGGATGGCTACATGAACATCCGTGACGCGAGCGACGTGACCCTGCGCATGCGCACCGGCTTCCGGCTGCCGATCATCGAGCGCCTGAGCGCTCAGGTGCAGGGCGTGGTCGACTGGGAGGGGCAGCCCGCCGAGGGGCGCAAGTCGGCTGACCTGAGCCTGCAATTCGGTGTCGGCTACGAGTGGTGAGGCGCCATTGCGGCATGAATTGCGGCCGGGGTCGCCGCTGAAAAAACGGGGCGCCTGAGCGCTCCGTTTTCGTGTGTGCTTACATGCCCTGGTAAATCGGGCCTTCACCACCCTGTGGCACTACCCAGTTGATGTTCTGGGTCGGGTCCTTGATGTCGCAGGTCTTGCAATGCACGCAGTTCTGCGCGTTGATCTGCAGACGCGGCGCATTGCCATCGCCGTCGCGCACGATTTCGTACACACCGGCCGGGCAGTAGCGCTGCTCGGGGGCATCGTAGAGCGCGAGGTTCACCGAGATCGGCACCGAGGCATCCTTCAGACGCAGGTGACAGGGCTGCTCTTCCTCGTGGTTGGTGTTCGACAGGAACACTGACGACAGACGGTCGAAGGTGAGCTTGCCATCCGGCTTCGGGTAGTCGATCTTCGGGCACTCCGCTGCCGGCTTGAGGGTGACGTGGTCGGCGCTGTTGTGCAGCGTCCACGGCACCTTGCCGCCGAACAGCTTCTGGTCGATGCCGAACAGCAGCGAACCCATCCACAGGCCCTTCTTCATGTAGGGCTTGAAGTTGCGCGTCTTGTGCAGTTCTTCGTGCAGCCAGGAGTCCTGGAATGCCGACGGGTAGGCGGTAAGCGTATCGCGCTGGCGGTTGCCGGCCAGGGCGTCGAGCGCAGCGTCAGCTGCGAGCATGCCGGACTTGATCGCGGCATGGCTGCCCTTGATGCGCGCAGCGTTGAGGAAGCCGGCGTCGTCGCCGATCAGACCGCCACCGGGGAAGATCAGTCGCGGCTGGCTTTGCAGGCCACCGGCGGCGATGGCGCGCGCACCATAGGCCAGGCGCTTGCCGCCGTCGAGGTACTTGCGAATCTCGGGGTGGGTCTTGTAGCGCTGGAACTCTTCGAACGGCGACAGGTGGGGATTGCTGTAGTTGAGACCGACCACATAGCCGACGGCCACCAGGTTGTCTTCGAGGTGATAGACGAAGCCACCGCCGTAGGTGTCGGACGGCAGCGGCCAGCCGGCGGTGTGTACCACCAGGCCGGGGCGGTGATTCTCGACCGGGACCTCCCACAGCTCCTTGATGCCGATGCCGTAGGTTTGCGGATCGACACCATCGCGCAGCGAGTACTTGGCTTCAAGCTGCTTGCCCAGGTGGCCGCGACAGCCTTCGGCGAACAGGGTGTACTTGGCATGCAGTTCCATGCCCAGCTGATGGTTGGGGCCGGGCTCGCCCTCGCGGGTGAGGCCCATGTCGCCGGTGGCCACGCCTTTCACCGCACCGTTTTCGTCGTACAGGATTTCTGCTGCAGCGAATCCCGGATAGACCTCCACGCCCAGCGCTTCGGCCTGCTCGCCCATCCACTTGGCGACATTGCCCAGGCGCACGATGTAGTTGCCGTGGTTTACGAAGCAGCCGGGCAGCAAGCCGTTGGGAATCGTGCGGCCGCCGGTTTCGTTGAGGAAGATCACGCGGTCCTCGGTGACTGCAGTGTTTAGCGGTGCGCCGCGTTCCTTCCAGTCGGGGAAGAGCTCGGTGATGGCGCGTGGGTCCATGACCGCGCCGGACAGAATGTGGGCACCGATCTCGGCACCTTTTTCGATGAGACACACCGAGATGTCCTGACCCTTGGCTTCGGCCTGCTGCTTGAGCCGGATCGCCGCAGCCAGGCCCGCGGGGCCGCCACCGACGATCAGGACATCAAATTCCATGGATTCGCGTTCCATCCCGTTCTCCTTTTGTCTTAAGCTTTATTTGTATGTATTTCATGCACGCCGCAGTGTAATACGAGGCAGCGCGCTGCAGTTGCCTGCAGAGAGCGATCAAGCCGTGTGCTTGTCGGACGTACGGTTGCGTATGGTAAATTGTCGCTGCAGATATACGCAAATCAAGGGAAGATCGAATGACGACTGAACGAAAACTGCTGCTGACTACCCGCATCCCCGTGCGCTGGGGTGACATGGATGCGTATGGACATGTAAACAACACCGTCTACTTCAGGTATTTCGAGCAGGCGCGCGTTGAGTGGATCGAGCAGCAGGGCTCTCGCGTGAGCCCGGAAGAGCCCGTGGGCGCGGTGATCATCAATGCCAGTTGCACCTTCTACATGCCGGTCAACTATCCTGCGACTGTGGTGGTGAAGATGTATGGCGGCGAGCCGGGGCGGACAAGCGTCATGACCTGGTACGAGCTCTTCGTCGATGGTGACGAACGCCTGTATGCCGACGGTGCGGCCAAGACGGTGTGGATGGATACGCGCACTGGCAAGTCTTCGCCCTTGCCGGATACAATCCGCAGCATGTTCGATTAATCAATAACAAATAAATTAGATTGAAGTTGAGGAGACAGGCATGAGTGGTGCATTGGACCAGGCATTGTGGACCCCGTCGGCAGAGCGGATTGAAACCGCAAACGTCACCGCTTTCCGTCGTACGGCGGAAACACGCTGGGGTGTGACGCTGCCCGATTACGACGCCTTGTACGACTGGTCCGTCGCGCATCCCGAGCAGTTCTGGGTGAGCGTATGGGAAGACGGCGGCGTGGTCGGTGAGCGCGGCGATACGGTGCTTGTTGACGGCGATCGCATGCCGGGCGCGAAGTGGTTTCCGCAGGCGCGGCTCAACTTTGCACAGAATCTGCTGCGCAGCCGTGACAGTCACGACGCGCTGGTGTTCTGGGGTGAGGATCAGGTCAAGAACCGCATGTCGCATGGCGAACTGTACCGTGCCGTGGCCCAGTTTGCCGCGGCACTGCGCGAGCAGGGGGTGACGAGGGGCGACCGCGTCGCGGCCTTCATGCCCAACATGCCGGAAACCATCGTGGCCATGCTCGCCGCGGCCAGCATCGGCGCGATCTTTACCTCGGCCTCGCCCGATTTCGGCGTGCAGGGCGTGCTCGACCGCTTCGGCCAGAGCGAGCCCAAGGTGCTGATTGCCTGCGACGGCTATTTCTACGGTGGCAAGACCATCGATTGCCTCGACAAGCTGGGCGACATTGCGCGCCAGCTGCCTTCGGTACATCGCGTGGTGGTCGTTCCCTATGTGCACATGGCGCACGATCTGGGCAAGGTGCCGCATGCGCGCATGTATGCAGACTTCGTCAAGCCACACCACCATGTCACCGATATCGACTTCGAACTGCTGCCCTTCGACCATCCGCTCTACATCATGTATTCGTCGGGTACGACCGGCGTGCCCAAGTGCATCGTGCATTGCGCCGGCGGCGCGCTGCTGCAGCACCTGAAGGAACACCGTCTGCACAGCGACGTCAAGCCGAAGGACAGGGTGTTCTACTTCACCACCTGCGGCTGGATGATGTGGAACTGGCTGGTGTCCGGCCTCGCCGCCGAGGCGACCTTGCTGCTGTACGACGGCTCGCCCTTCGCCAGCGACAACACCATTCTGTTCGACTACGCCGACGCCGAGGGCATGACCCACTTCGGCACCTCGGCCAAGTTTATCGATGCCGCGGCCAAGTTCGGCCTCAAGCCGCGTGAAACGCACAGCCTCGCCAGCGTAAGGGCATTGATGAGCACCGGCAGCCCGCTGGTGGCCGAGGGCTTCGAATACGTCTATCGCGAGATCAAGGCCGACCTGCAGCTGTCCTCGATTTCGGGCGGCACCGACATCATTTCCTGCTTCGTGCTCGGTTCGCCGGTGCTGCCGGTGTGGCGCGGCGAGATCCAGTGTCGTGGTCTGGGCATGGCGGTGGATGTGTGGGACGACGACGGCAATCCGGTACGCGGCGAGAAGGGCGAGCTTGTGTGCGCCAAACCCTTCCCGGTGATGCCGCTCGGCTTCTGGGGTGACGATGATGGCAGCAAGTACCACGCAGCCTATTTCGACCGTTTCCCCAATGTCTGGTGTCATGGCGACTTCTGCGAGATCACCGCGCACGGCGGACTGGTGATCTACGGCCGTTCCGACGCCACGCTCAACCCGGGCGGGGTGCGCATCGGCACGGCGGAGATCTATCGTCAGGTCGAGAAGCTGCACGAAGTCGTCGAGTCGCTGGTGATCGGGCAGGACTGGCCACCGCAGAACCCGAGCGACGTGCGCGTGGTGCTCTTCGTCAAGCTGCGCGAGGGGATGGCCCTGGACGACGCGCTGATCAAGCGCATCAAGCAGACCATTCGTGACAACACCACGCCGCGCCATGTGCCGGCCAAGGTGCTGCAGGTGACCGACATCCCGCGTACCAAGAGCGGCAAGATCGTGGAACTCGCGGTGCGTCATGTGGTGCACGGACGCGCGGTCAAGAATCAGGAGGCGCTGGCCAATCCGGAAGCGCTCGCCCTGTTCCGGGATCGTCCCGAACTGATGAGCTGAGGGAGACTGCCATGCTGATGAATCCGGAAAAGTCGGTGCTGCTGATCATCGACGTACAGACCGGCCTTGCGCCTGCGATTCACGATGGCGAGCAGGTCGTCGACAACTGCATCTGGCTCGCAGGCGTCGCCAGTCGGCTGGGCGTGCCGACCGTTGTCACCGAGCATTTTCCGGAGAAGATCGGTTATACCGTTCCCCGGCTCAAGGAAGTGACGACCTCGGCGCTGTTCCTCGGCAAGCAGTGTTTCTCCGCACAGGCCGACGGCTGCTTCAAGGGTTCGGCGGTTGAGGACCGGCGACAGGTGATCATGTGCGGCACCGAGGCGCATGTCTGCGTGCAGCAGACCGCGCTCGAACTGCGCTGGGCGGGCAAGGAGGTCTTCGTGGTTGCCGAGGCCGCCGGATCCCGCGACCCGGCGAACCGCGATCTTGCCTACGCTCGCATGCGCAGTCACGGCATCGAGATTGTCAGCCGCGAAATGGTTGCCTTCGAGTGGCTGAGGCGCGGCGGCACTGCCCAGTTTCGAGAAATCAACCGCGACTTCATCCGCTAGATTCCGCAGCGGGCTCAGGGCTCGATTGCGAGTCCGAGCAAGGGTTCGCCCGCGCCGATGTCGCCCAGCAGGTGTGTCGTGCCCGTGGCGAGATCGACCGAGTACAGCCGGTAGCCCGGCGCAGCGACCGTGCTGAGCGCGGCGACGGCCGTGTTCGAGATGTCCGAAATGTCGAAATGGGCGTCGGTGATGCCATCGACGCCCAGTTTGCCCACTGTTTTCAGACGTCCGGTATTGGGCGAAACCATCGGCTCTTCCGCCTCGATCGAGCCCTGGCGCGCGAGTGTCGCAGTCGCCATGTCGATGGCGTAGTTTGTGGTCAGCTTCTCGTTTTTCGTATTGTAGGTATAAGCGGCGGCGACAATACGTGGTGCCTTGCCTGCATTGGGGTCGCCTTCGTCGTAAGTGAGGCGGCCGTCTGCCTGCACGCCAGGCTCATCGGCCTTGTAATCAACGATTGCACCGGTATCGGGATGCGCGCGCAGATTCTGCCCGGTGTCCGAAACGATGCGGATGCGGTCTGCAGCGGGGTTGAAGTCGAAGCCGAAACGATGGCCGTCGAGCGCGATGGCAAAAGGCGTTTCCCCAACTGGCGTGAGTGCGCCGTTGCCGATGTCGACAGTGAAGATCCGGCCACTGCTGCCGAGCGCAAACAGAACGCCTCGGGCAACCCGGTAATCGATGCCGAGCAAACGCTCATCCTTGGCCAGTCCGGTGAGCTTGACGCGGGTCGTCACCGTCGACGGGGTCTTGGCCTTGAAGCTGATCAGATCGTGTGATGCCGTCACCGCATGCAAGGTCATCGTGCTCAAGGGACCGTCCGGGGAGAGCGGTGCGGCCTGGGAAAGACTGAATCCGGATGCGAAAGCGAACGCGATCGCGCTTGAACGGATGATTTGCATGGAAGCCCTCGAAGGAATGTCGTGACGTTCGTACCGTGTTTGCGCGGGAGTTTGGCCTTTTCGGCTAGGATTACGCAAGCACGAGTGTTTCCAGCAAACTTGGCAGGCAGCGGCGGCTGTGGGTGCTTTTCGGACGAAGTCGATGAATTGTTCTGCAACATTCAGGAAAGTCTTGCTGCTCGGGGGCTTCTCTCTTCTCAATGGGTCGGTTATGGCAGCAAATCTGGCCGTGAGCGCCGTTGATGAGCGTGCTGCGGTCGTCGAGAACCTTGCTCTGGCCTTGCTGCCCTTGAACGGGCCGGTTCCCGCCGGCCCGAAGGCGGCTGAGATCGGTCAGGAGAACAAGACCTTCATTCCGCTGGTGAGCGTTGTGCAGACCGGAACCGCGATCAGCTTTCCCAATCGCGACACGGTACGCCATCATGTGTACTCGTTTTCCCCGGCCAAGACGTTCGAACTCAAACTGTATGCAGGCACACCTGCGAAACCCGTCACATTCAATGAGCCCGGACTCGTTGTGCTGGGATGCAACATTCATGATCACATGGTGGCCTACGTGATGGTGGCGAATACGCCGTGGCAGGCCGTGACCGATGCGCAAGGGCGCGCCGAGTTCAAGGATGTCCCGGCTGGCGAATACGATCTTCAATACTGGCATCCGCGCTGGGCGGGTCGCGCGGAACTGCCGCGAGTGCGGGTGAACTTGGAGCGAGACGGAAAGATGCGGCTCGTAATCACGGACAAACCCTGATCTGATGCGTATTCGATTCAGCCGATTGCAGTGGCGCATTGCCGCCTGGTTCGCACTCATCCTGCTCACCGTACAGATTGGTGGTTTGGTGTTGTTTGCGCAGATCGGCCGCAGCAGTGCGCTGGATGATGTGCAGGCGCGCCTCATCACCGGTGACCGGGTGTTTTCACGCCTGCTTGATCAGCGCAGCGAGCAGCTCACTCAGGCTGCGCGCGTGCTCGCGGCCGATTACGGGTTTCGCGAAGCCTTGCTCAGCAGGGACGGCGACACGATCCTGTCTGCACTGGAGAATCACGGCTCCCGCATCGATGCGAGCCTGATGCAGTTGTATGGAATGGATGAGCAGGTCATTGCACGCTATCCCGATGAAGACGTGATCGCAATCACGCGCCTGCCTCAACTGATCGAGACTGCGCGTGGCAAGGGTGCGGCCACCGGGTTCAGCGTCGTCCAGGGCAAGCTGTATCAGCTCGTGCTCGTGCCGGTGCTGGCGCCGGTACCGGTGGCATGGGTCGTGATCGGCTTCGAGATTGACACGCCGTTTGCCGAGGATCTGAAGCGGCTCACGGGGATGGAGGTCAGCTTTGTACGCGAGAGCGCGTCATACCCGAGATCGCTGCTGGCGAGCACGCTCGACTCGTCGTTGCAAAACGGCCTGATCGGCCCGGCGACACCTTCGATACTCGAAACCGGCTCGATGCAGATCGACGACGTCGAGTATGTCGGTCGGGTGCACGAGATCAATTCGGGCGAAGGTGATCGTGTTGCCGCCGTGCTGCAGCTGTCGCTGCAACGGGCGTTGGCGCCCTGGACGCGGTTGTATCGCGAGTGGCTGGGGCTGTCCATTGTGGCAATGGGATTGATGCTGCTCGCAAGTGTGCTGATGGGGCGCACGATTGCCTCGCCTGTCACCCGCCTTGCGCAGTTTGCCCGCCGCGTCGAAGCCGGCGACTACATGCATCCGCCAAAGCTTGCCAGCGGTGACGAGATCGGGCAGTTGGCCGATGCTTTCGACCACATGACCAATGCGATTGCTCAGCGTGAATCCAGAATCACCGAACTGGCCTATCGCGACACCCTGACCGGACTGCCCAACCGGGTGCAGTTCAACGAGCAAATCAGGGCAGCCATGGAGGCCGCAGCCGAGCAGCAGAAGGGACTTGCGGTACTGACACTGGATATTGATCGCTTCAGATTGGTCAATGACGCGCTTGGCCACGGATTTGGTGATCTGCTGCTGCAGGAGGTTGGTGTGCGCCTGCGTGAAGCCGGGGTCAGGCAGCGTGATGTGGCGGGCGGTCTGCGTGCGGTGGACAATGCTGCTGCACGTCTTGGCGGTGATGAGTTTGCGCTGCTGGTGCCGGGGGCGGACGCTGACAAGGCAAAAATCGTTGCCACCCGCATTGCGCTTGCTCTTGAGCAGCCGATGAACCTGCAGGAGCAACTGGTCGATGTTCGGGCCAGCATCGGCATTGCGATCTTTCCCGATCATTGCACCACCGCCGAAGACCTGATGCGCTGTGCGGATGTGGCCATGTATCACGCCAAACGCAACAACAGCGGGGTGGAGGTGTACGACCCTGCGCACCATTCGCGCAACGCGGCCCGGCTATCGCTGCTGACCGAACTGCGTGCGGCGGTTGAGCGCGATGAGCTGGTGCTCTACTACCAGCCCAAGTTTGCATTGCGCGATGGCTTGGGACTGCATGTCGAAGCCCTGGTGCGCTGGGTGCATCCCCTGCGCGGTTTCATCCCGCCAATGGACTTCATCCCGTTTGCCGAGCAGACCGGTTACATCAAGACGATCACGCTGTGGGTGATGAACAGTGCCATCCGGCAGTGTGCCCTGTGGCAGCGTGCGGGGCTCGATATCCATGTGGCGCTGAACATCTCGGCGCGTGATCTGCTGCAACCCGAGCTGCCGGTGATCTTCCGCAGAATGCTGGATGAACACGGATGTGCAGCCCGGTTGATTACACTGGAGATCACCGAAAGCGCCGTGCTCGACGATCCACGGCATGCCCTGAGCAATCTTGAGCGCCTTCGCGCCACCGGCTGCATGCTCTCGATAGACGACTACGGCACGGGATATTCGTCCCTGTCCTATGTAAGGCAGATGCCGGTGCAGGAGATGAAAATCGATCGCAGCTTCGTCATGAATCTGTGCTCGCGTCCGGGCGACGAGATCATTGTGCGGTCCACCATAGAGCTTGCGCATGACATGGGGTTGATGGTCACCGCCGAGGGCGTCGAAACCGAGGATGTGCTGCAGCGGCTGGGGCAGCTCGGTTGCGACTTCGCGCAAGGCTATCTGATAAGCAAGCCGGTGTCGGCGTCGGATCTCGAACTCTGGATGAGCAGTTCGCGCTGGGCGCCTGTTTTGATGAAAGCCTGACCGTGACGGGTCGATGAAGGAGACCAGCATTTCCATCATCGTGCCGGTGCTTGACGAGGCGGAGGGGCTGGCCGCCTGCCTGTCGCGTATCGAGCCATTGCGCACGGCCGGGGTCGAGCTGATTGTCGCCGATGGTGGCAGCACGGATGACACCGCGACGATCGCACAAGGCGTGGCAGATTGCTTCGTGACCGCGCCACGCGGGCGTGCCAGTCAGATGAACGCCGGGGCGCGCAGCGCCAGTGGCGACGTGCTGCTTTTTCTTCATGCAGATACCCGTCTTCCCGCCAATGCGATCGACTGTATTCGGCGTGCCGTCGCGACGGGTGCGCAATGGGGTCGGTTCGATGTTCGCATCGAAGGCAGGCCGTTCATGCTGCGCGTTGTCGCGGCCTTGATGAATCTGCGCTCGCGATTGACTGGCATTGCCACTGGCGATCAGGCGATTTTTGTCTGCCGGTCTGCGTTCCTTGCTGTGAAGGGCTATCCCGATATCGCCCTGATGGAGGATGTCGCGCTGACCGGGGCATTGCGCAAGGCCTCGCGTCCCGCCTGCATTCGCCAGCGTGTGGTGACCTCCGGGCGACGCTGGGAGAAGCACGGCGTGATGCGCACCATCGTGCTCATGTGGCGTTTGCGCCTGGCCTACTGGATGGGCGAAGACCCTGACGCGCTTGCCCTGCGCTACGGCTACCGGCCGCGCACTCACAAGCAGGAGCCGCCTGGCGAACTGCGCTGACGAAAAAACAGCCTCGCTGCACGTGAGTGCAGGGAGGCTGTTCCGGGTCCGGGCGTGTTGCGCCCGACAGGCTGTGCTCAGACCGAGGTATCGTCGGTCGCGTCATCCTTCTTGGGCGCACTCTTCTTGCGTGCCGCCGGTTTGCGTGCGGGCTTGGCCGGCTTTTCGGCCTCGTCTTCCGCAGGCTTGGCGCGGGCTTTTGCGGGCTTGCGCGTCCTGGCTGGCTTGGCTTCCGGTGCAGGTGCTGCCGCGTCTGCCGCCTTCTCCGGTGCGACGGTTTCGGCTGCTTTCGCTGGCGCAGCGGGTTCCGCCATTTTGACGGGTGCCGCAGGCTCGACAGCGCGTACAGGTGCAGCGGGTTCCACTGCACGCATGGGAGCGCCCGACTGTGCCGCTCTTGCGGCGGCCGCTGCGGCGATTGCGGCGTCTGCTGCCTTCATCTTTTCACTGGTGCGCAGCGCGGCAGGGCTAGCATTGCTCGGTGCGCGCGGCACCTCGGCCACTGCGCTGCTCACTGCATCGGGCGCGCGTGAAGGCGCTGCTGCGACAGCGCTGGCCACTGCTGCAGGCGGTTTTGCGGTGGGGGCTTCGACGACGGTGGCTTGGGCGGCCGGCGCAGACGCAGGTGCAGAAGCAGGTGCGGGGGCGGGCGCGTTTGCCGGTGTTTCGGCTGAGGGGGCTGCGCCGCTGCCGGTGGTGTTGGTCCGACGCGAGCCTCTTCGCGACGGTCTTTCCCGGCGCGGGGGTGCTGCTTCGTTTGCGTGCTGCTCCGCCTGGTTGTCAGCAGCGGTTTCGGGGGCCGACTCTGCCACGGGTTCAGCCGCCTCGTCGACCGGCGCATTGCTGGCCGATGCGGGTGCGCTGCCGTCACGGCGTCCGCCGCGTCGCGAGCGGTCGCGGCGCGAGGATTCGGCCTCACGCGCGGGACGCTCCGCATGCACATCGGTCTCGGCCGCGGTGCTGCTCCGATAGACGTAGGCGCCAGACTTCTCGTCGCGCCCGAACTCGAGCAGGCCGCGTGCCTGTGCTTCTTCGAGCAGGTTTCCAAAGGCACGGAAACCGTAATAGGACTCGCTGAAGTCGGGTTTGCGGCGCTTGATGGCTTCCTTGAGCATGGATGCCCAGATCTTTCCGCTGTCGCCGCGCTCGGCAAGCAGGGCCTCGAAGGTTTCCACTGCGATCTCGATCGCCTGCGTCCGGCGGGTCTCGATGTCGTCCTTGCGTCCCTTGTCCTCGTTCTGCGGGCGACGGTTGCCGGACTGGGCCTGGCTGGCCTCGCGCTTGCGCGCTGCGCGCTCGCTTTCACGCACGAGATCGTCGTAGAAGATGAACTCGTCGCAGTTGGCGATCAGCAGGTCGGAGGTCGATTGCTTTACGCCGACGCCGATCACCTGCTTGGCGTTTTCGCGCAGCTTGGAGACGAGCGGCGAGAAGTCGGAGTCGCCGCTGATGATGACGAAGGTGTTGACGTGCGCCTTGGTGTAGCAAAGGTCGAGCGCGTCGACGACAAGCCGGATGTCGGCGGAGTTCTTGCCGGACTGCCGCACATGCGGGATCTCGATGAGCTCGAAGTTGGCTTCGTGCATCGCGGCCTTGAAACCTTTGTAGCGATCCCAGTCGCAGTAGGCCTTCTTGACAACGATGTTGCCCTTGAGCAGCAGTCGTTCGAGAACTCGCTTGATGTCGAACTTATCGTAGTTCGCATCACGCACGCCGAGGGCGACGTTCTCGAAGTCACAGAACAGCGCCATGCTGACAGTTTCAGTGGGTGAGGCCATGTAATCTCCGGATAAGGGCAGACCGGAAGCGCATGCTTCCGGCGCGCGGACTGCTTGTATTTGTGGCCTGGCCGGTGGGTCGGCGTGAATCGGCTGTTACCGTCATTCTAGTCTGTCCGCGGGAGACGGGAAAATCTCTGTAGGTGCCGATGGCTCATGCGGGTGCGGGAAACTGCCCATTTTGCACAGTGCAAACTTTACGGATAATGCAGTCGCGTATCCTTGCGGCATGACATGTGATCATGTGCCTGGGTGCACCCGTGCCACATGAAGGTCATGACGGCTGCCGGGTCGGATGAAGCGCGGAGAGGGCAGGCGATGCTTGCGGATTGAATGGGCGCCTCTTCATGGGCTCGGGATTTGTTCGAAGGATGTCATGCATGAAGGGTGATTCCGGTTTGGCAAAGGTGAACAAATGGGCCGGAGCGGCGCTGGTGGCCGGGCTGGTGGTGACGCTTCTCGGCGCATGGCAACTCAAGCGCTGGAACACTGACCTTGCCGCGACCGCGGTTGCGACCGAGGCGCGCGATACTGCCGATGCGGTCGTGGAGCGTATCAGGCTGTACGAATACGGCCTGCACGGGGCGCGGGGGGCAATCGTCACCGCCGGCGAGCACGGCATCAGCCGCAGGCAGTTTCGTCTGTACAGCACGACGCGCGATGTGGATCGGGAGTTTCCCGGCGCCCGCGGCTTCGGTTTCATCCGCCGCGTCCCGGTGGGCGACGAAGTCCGTTTTGTGGAACAGGCGCGTGCCGACGACATGCCGGGCTTCGCGGTACGGCAACTCAACCCTCATGCCGGCGAGCGCTTCCTGATCCAGTACATCGAACCGCTGGAGCACAACCGTCCTGCGCTGGGGCTGGACATCGCATCGGAAACCAACCGGCGCGAGGCGGCCATTGCGGCGATCCGTTCGGGCCAGACAAGGCTGACGGGCCCGATCACGCTGGTACAGGCCACGGGCCAGCCGCAGCAGTCCTTCCTGATCCTGTTGCCGGTCTACCGGGGTGGCGCCGCACCTGATACCGTCGAGGCCCGCGAAGAGGAGGCGTTCGGCTGGAGTTACGCGCCCTTGCTGATGGAAGAGGTGCTGGCCGGCCTGAATCTGGATGGCAGCAAAGCGCATCTGGTGTTGCGTGACGTGACTGACGGACGTTCGGTACAGTTCTTCGAAAGCGGCCAGATGGCGTCCGGGAGCGAGGGGGAGTTGTTTCCCCAGATCCTGGAACGCGAGGTCTATGGTCGTTCATGGCAGATCGAATACAGTGCGACGCCCTTGTTCATTCGTGGTCTGCACCAGGCCTCGCCCGCGCTGGTCATGCTCTTTGGCGCGATTGGCAGCGTCCTGCTGGGGGCGCTGGTCGGGGTGTTGAGCATCAACCGCCAGCGGCGGAGCCAGATCGCCGCCGAACAGGCCCTGCGCGCCTCCATCGTCGACAGTTCGGCCGACGGCATCATCGGAAAGTCTGTCGATGGCGTTGTAACAAGCTGGAATCGTGGCGCGGAACATCTGTTCGGTTACAGCGCCGAGGAAGCGCTGGGGCGGAATCTGAAGGATCTCGTCGTGCCCGACGATCTGTTGGCCGAGGAGGCTGCGATCCTCAAGCGCGTGCGCAACGGTGACTGGATTCCCCACTTCGAGACCCGTCGCCGCAGTCGCGATGGCCGGATGCTTGATGTCTCGGTGACGGTTTCGCCCATATTCGGTGCCGATGGCCAGGTCGTGGGGGCGTCCAAGACGGTACGTGACATTTCAGACCAGAAGGCCGCTGAGGCACGCATTCTCGAACTCAACGCCGGCCTCGAGCGCCAGGTGGCCGAGCGTACCGCGGAGTTGAGCAGGCTCAACCTGTTGCTGGGAACGGTGCTGCGATCGGCGTCCGAGGTGTCGATCATTGCAACCGATCTGGACGGTGTCATCCGCGTCTTCAACCGCGGTGCGGAGCGTCTGCTGGGCTACACAGCTGACGAAATGGTGGGCAGGTGTACGCCCGAGGTGATCCATCTCAAGGAAGAAGTGGCGGCCTGGAGTGCCGAGCTGAGTGCCGCGCTGGGCAGCCCGGTCGAGGGTTTTCGTGCGCTGGTGCACAACTCCGAGAGCGAGGGCGCCGAAACACGCGAATGGACCTATGTCCGCAAGGACGGCTCGCAGGTTTCGGTGACGCTTGTCGTGACCGCGATGCGTGACGAGGACGGGCAGCTGAGCGGGTATCTGGGCATTGCCATCGATATCACCGAGCGCAAGGCTGTCTTGCAGAAGCTCGCAGCCAGTCTCGAAACCACGCGTGCGATTCTGGCGACCGTGGTCAATCCGGTTGTCACCATCGACGCCAGCGGCATTGTCCAGTCGGTCAATCCGGCGGGGGAGCGGGTGTTCGGGTATTCGGCGCAGGCCGCCATCGGGCAGCACGTCCGTCAGCTGATCCCCGACTATGACAAGGCCGAGGATGGACGTCATGTCGCAGGTTCGTGGTTCGATGAGGACCAGCGTGCGGGGCGGGGCGGCCGCGAGGCGACGGCGCAGTGCAAGGACGGTTCTGTGTTTCCGGTCCAGATCTCGATCGGCGCCATGGATCGCGGCGGTGAGCGCATGTTCGTTGCCATCATCACCGATATTTCACTGCAGAAGAGGCAGCGCAGCGAATTGCTGGCGGCGCGGGACCAGCTGCTGATGGCGGCCGAAGTCGCGGAGCTCGGTATCTGGTCGTGGAATGTTGCGACCAACGAGCTGCAGTGGAACGATCGCATGTTCGAGTTCTATGGCCTTCCGCTGTCGCTGCGGGAAACGGGCCTCAACTACGAACACTGGCGCACTCGCGTCCACCCGGACGATATCGATGCGGTTGCAGCCAGCCTTTTCGCTGCGATCGAAGGTCGTGGCGTGTATGACGAGACCTTCCGCGTATTCGACGGTGACGAGCAGATCCGCTACCTGCATGCGGGGGCCCAGGTCGAGCGTGACGCCGCCGGGGGGGCCGTGCGGGTAACCGGCATCAACCGCGACATCACTGCCCAGCTCGCGCTCGAACGCGGCCTGCTGCGTGCCAAGGAGGAGGCGGACGCTGCCAGCGCGGCCAAGTCGTCCTTCCTGGCCAACATGAGCCACGAGATCCGGACGCCGATGAATGCCGTGCTCGGCATGCTCCAGCTCGTACGTCAGACCGAGCTGTCTCCACGTCAGCACGAATACCTGAAGAAAGCGCATTCTGCGGCCACGTCGCTGCTCGGCTTGCTGAACGATGCGCTCGACTACTCCAAGATCGAGGCCGGCAAGCTCCAGCTCGACCTGCATCCGTTCGAGCTCGACGAGTTGATGAACGGCCTGGGCGTGGTGCTCTCGGGCAACCGGGGGCAGAAGGATGTCGAGCTCATGTTCGACGTCGATCCGCATCTGCCCGCAGTGCTCGTCGGCGATAACATGCGCCTGCAGCAGGTGCTCATCAATCTCGCTGGCAACGCGTTGAAGTTCACCGAGCATGGCCAGATCGTCGTCAGTGTGAGCGAGCTCGGGCGCAGCGGCGACGAGATTCGCCTGCGGATTTCCGTCACCGATACCGGGATCGGGATCAGCGCCGGCCAGCTCGAGACCATCTTCGAGGCCTTCAATCAGGCCGAGGCTTCAACGACCCGGCGCTTTGGCGGAACCGGTCTCGGACTCGGAATATGCAGGCGTCTGGTGAGCCTGATGGGCGGCGAGCTCAAGGTGAGGAGCGAACTCGGGAAGGGGAGCAGCTTCTGGTTCGACATCACGCTCGGCGTCGCTGCGGACATTCCGACGAGCCTGGGAGAGGGGCGTGCGGGTGCGCCGCTGCGGGTACTCGTGGTGGATGACAACCCGGCGCTGGTCGACGTGTTGATGCGTACCGCGAGTGCGCAGGGGTGGCTCGCACAGGGCGCCAGCAGCGGAAGGCAGGCCGTCGATCGTGTGCGCGAGGCACGCCTTCGGGGCGAGCCCTACGATGCCGTGCTGATGGACTGGCGCATGCCTGAGCTCGATGGCCTGAGTGCGGCGCAGTTGATCCGCGATGAACAGGGGGCGGAACGACCGCCGGTGGTCATCATGATTACCGGTTATGAGCGCGAGGTGCTGGAGGGGGCGGGCAAGGCCTCCCTGCCGCCGTTTGCAGACCTTCTGGTCAAGCCGGTGACGCCTAAGCAACTGGTCAGCGCCGTGCGCGGGGCGGTCGCGGGCGCAGCACCGGCGACTGCACATGAGGGCAGCCTGGGCGGGGAGTTCGAGCGCCTTGCCGGGTTGCGCATCCTGATCGTCGAGGACAACGAGCTGAATCGCGAGGTTGCAGAGGCCTTGCTCTGCAGCGAAGGCGCGGTTGTCAGCCTCGCAGCGTGCGGGCTGGATGGGGTCAGAAAGGCGCTGGAGGAGGTGCCGCCGTTCGACGTCGTGATCATGGATGTGCAGATGCCCGATATCGACGGACTGGAGGCAACCCGTCGCATCCGGGCCGACGGGCGTTACCCCGATCTGCCCATACTCGCGATGACGGCAAACGTTTCGCCGGCCGACCGCGAAGCCTGCCTTGCCGCAGGTATGAACGATCATGTCGGCAAGCCCATCGATCTCGAGCAACTGGTCGCGGCGCTGTGCAGCCTTGTCGGCGGCAAGGCGCCCCCGGCGTCCGGATCGGGTGACGACGCGTCCGCTGTACACAAGGAGGGTCGTGTCATCGAGCCGCTGGCTTCGATCCTGCTCCGCTTTGGCGGGAATCTGGAACTGGTGCGGAGGCTGGCGCGGGCCTTTGCGCCGGAGCAGCACAGGATGCTGTCCGATCTGTCGGAGCGCATTGGGCAGCGGGATGCCGTGCGCGCGGCCGATGTGCTTCACACGATGAAGGGGAACGCCGGCACGATCGGCGCAAGCGCGCTCGCCGAGCGCGCCTCGGCGCTGGAGGCAAGACTTCGGTGTGCGGACCCGGAGCCGATCGATCGAGTGCTCAACGCTCGGGCTGTGAAGGAACTGACGCGGCTGATGCAGCAGTGTGGGCAACAGCTGGCGGCGCTGCTGTCGGATGCCGCCCCGCCCGAGCCCGAGCGCGCTGAGTGTACGACCCCCGAAACCGGAGCCGACCTGAGCCCGGAGATGTGGCGTGAGAAGCTCAAGGCTATCCTTCGTGCGCTCGAATCTGGCAATCTGTCGGCAATCGATCTGGTGGAAGCCTTGCCCGCCCCTTCTCCCGAGCTTCAGCGGCGTCGTTACGACGTGTTCGTTGACCAGGTACAGGGCCTGGATTTTGCTGCTGCGATCGTGAGTCTGCGTTCGTTGCTGGAGGACCTTTGAATCCGTCTACTGCTCTTGATGCATGCCTGTCCGGACTGGGCCGGCGCCCCCGCCTTCTCATCGTCGATGATCAGCCGTCGAATATCCGCATACTGCATGAGCTGTTTCGTCTCGATTGCGATGTCTTCATGGCGACTTCCGGCGAGCAGGGGATCGAACTCTGTCTGAAGCAGTCCCCCGATCTCGTCATTCTGGACATCGTCATGGACGGAGTGAGCGGACACGAGGTGTGCCGTCGTCTGAAGGCCGATTCGCGTACCAGTGAGGTGCCGGTCATCTTCGTCACCGGCCTGACCAAGGAGAGCGACGAAGCCTACGGCTTCGAGATCGGCGCCGTGGATTTCATCAGCAAGCCGATCAATCCGGTCATCGTGAACGCACGGGTGCGCACCCACCTGGCCCTGAAGCTGCAAAGCGACATTCTGCGCTCGATCGCCTTGCGCGACGGTCTGACCGGTGTCGGTAACCGGCGCAAGTTTGATGAGGACATGCGCGCGGCGTGGTGGCACTGCAAGCGCGAAGGGGCGCCCTTGTCGCTGATCATGCTCGATGTCGATTTCTTCAAGCACTATAACGATCGCTATGGCCACCATGCCGGTGACGAGTGCCTGATCTCAATCGCCCAGAAGATCAAGTTCGGCCTCTCACGACCTTACGACAGCGTTGCCCGCTATGGCGGCGAGGAGTTCGCGTGCCTGTTGCCGGATACCGGAGCCGAAGGCGCTGCACGGGTTGCCGAGAAGCTGCTCGAACTGGTGCGTGAACTGGCCATCGCTCACGCTGACTCGGGAGCGTCACCGATGGTGAGTGTCAGTCTCGGTGTCGCGACGGTCGTGCCGGTCGAGGGGCTCGATTCGAAGGCACTGATCGAGGCTGCGGACAAGCAGCTCTACAAATCCAAGCACGCAGGTCGTGCCTGTGCCAGCTCGACGGTGATTGGCTGATCCGCCTGTTCGCCCGCACATGCGCATATCCCGCGAAGTGTGTGAGCGAGACCGCTGCGATTGTCCGACTGAAGGTCTCCGGACCTTCCCCTGTGCGCTCCTCGGCTCCGGCAGGCACGGGGCGCTGCGAGGGGCTTTTCCTGGCTGACAGCCCTTACTGAGATCCCTCGCGCTGCCCGCTGGCCTGCCCAGAAAAAATGCCCACCCCCTTGCGGGAGTGGGCATCCGGAACGAACTGGAGGGCGGGGCTGCGATATCAGCCGCAGGTGCCGACTGCGCCGCAGGCGGTGCAGAAGTCGCAGCCGTCCTTGCGGATCACGGTGTGGTTGCCGCATTCCTTGCACAGTGCGCCCTGCATCAGCTTGGGCTCGTTATCGTCACGCGGCGTCTCGAGAATGCCCATCTCGCGGGTCGGGAAGCCCTTCTCGTCGAGCACGCCGAGCATGGCGTAGCGGTGAATCATCAGCTGGGCGATGTAGGCTACGGTGCTCGGGTAGTTCTGCTGACGCTTGGTGCCGGGGACGAAGGCCATGAAGTCGCCCAGCGGCTCGGGGTAGTCGAGCAGCTTGCGCAGCTTCATGCCGATCCAGGCCGGATCCATGACGCGCATGTCGAGCGACAGGATGCGCGTGAGGCCGTCGAGTGCGCGCGGGTAGTTGCCCGACAGCCACACCGAGTAGGGGCGGGTGACGCCGTCCGGCAGGGTGATTTCCTTGAGGCCGAGTACGAAGTCTTCGCTGGTCGCCGGGTTGTAGATGTCGACCGTCCAGGACAGGGTGCCGTCCGTGCCGGTCTTGGGCTCTTCCAGACTGAACAGGGTGTCGAGCACGGGCGTCGGACCCTCGGTTTCAAACGCGCCGAGCTGTTCGCAGCGGTAGTTCACCATCTGCGAGAAGGCAGCGACGACACCCGGCACCAGCTTGCGCTCGCCATGCGGAGGCATCGGCATCTCGAAGGACTTTTCGCCCACGGTGCGCGACAGGGTCTCGAGCTTGAGCTTGAGCCAGCCACGGTCGTTGGCGCGCATGTCCATCGACAGCGTCTTGGCGACGGCGCCAAGGCCGCGGGGCTGGTCGGCACCGTTGACCCAGACTTCGAAGGGGAAGGTGCCGCCGTTGGTGCCGAACTGGCCGACGAAGAGCGCAAAGCCGCCCTGCGGCGTGTTGAGCATGTAGGTCCAGGCCAGGTTGCCATCCGGCATGTCCGGACGACCCGGCCAGCGCAGGCTGGTCAGCACCGGTGCCGGCAGCGACTTGATCGACAGGCGCTTGTTGGCGTCCGAGATCTCGACGTCGTGCGGCTGCTTCTGCTCGCTGCTCGGCGTGACGGACAGCACCGAACCGAGCACGTTGTTCGGGCGGTAGGTCGCCAGGCCCTTGAGGCCGGCTTTCCACGCGGTGAGGTAGAGATCCTCGAACTCGGTGTAGGGGTAGTCGGCCGGCACGTTCACCGTCTTCGAGATCGAGGTGTCGACGTAGGGGGCGACGACGGCGACCATGTCCTTGTGGGCCTGGGCCGAGATCTCGAGCGCGGTGACGAAGTAGGGCGGCAGCTTGTCGACGTTGCCACCCATGTGCTTGTACAGGCGCCATGCGTAGTCTTCGACGGCGTATTCCTTGAAGGTGCCGTCGGCCATGCGCTTGCGCCGGGTGTAGGTGTAGGAGAACGGCGGCTCGATGCCGTTTGAGGCGTTGTCTGCGAAGGCCAGCGAAATGGTGCCGGTGGGCGCGATCGAAAGCAGGTGGGAGTTGCGAATGCCGTGCTTGCGGATCTTGTCCTTGACCTCGGTCGGCAGGCGCGAGGCGAAGTTGCCGCCGGACAGGTACATGTCGGCGTTGAACAGCGGGAAGGCGCCACGCTCGCGGGCCAGTTCGGCCGAGGCGAGATAGGCACGGTTACGCATGTATTCGGAAATCTTGCGGCCTTCCTCGCGCGCTTCAGGGCTGTCGTAACGCTTCTGCAGCATGATCAGGGCGTCGCCCAGACCGGTGAAGCCCAGACCGACGCGACGCTTGGAGTCGGCTTCTGCGCGCTGCTGCTCGAGCGGCCAGTGCGTGGCTTCGAGCACGTTGTCGAGCATGCGGATGGACACGTCCACCACCTTGCCGAAACCGGCGTAGTCGAACTCGGCCTTGTCGGTAAACGGGTGCTTGACGAAGGGGGTGAGGTTGATCGAACCCAGGCAGCAGCAGCCATACGGCGGAAGCGGCTGTTCGGCGCAGGGGTTGGTCGCCTCGATGGTCTCGCAGTAGTACAGGTTGTTGTCCTGGTTCATGCGGTCGAGGAAGAGGATGCCCGGCTCGGCGTGATCGTAGGTCGAGCGCATGACCTGATCCCACAGGCTGCGTGCACGCACCTTGCGGTAGACCCAGTTGCCGTCGTCGAGCTGATAGGCGCCCGCGTCCTTGAGTTCCTGCGTCGGCTCTGCTTTGTGTACCAGCTCGATGTCGCCGTCGCTTTCAACCGCCTTCATGAAGGCGTCGGTCACGCCGACCGAGATGTTGAAATTGGTGAGGTCGCCCTTGTCCTTGGCGTGAATGAATTCCTCGATGTCCGGATGGTCGCAGCGCAGCACGCCCATCTGGGCGCCGCGACGCGCACCGGCTGACTCGACGGTTTCGCACGAGCGGTCGAACACACGCATGTAGGACACCGGGCCCGAGGCGTTCGAGGCCGTGCCCTTGACCAGCGCACCCTTGGGGCGGATGGACGAGAAATCGTAGCCAACACCGCCACCGCGGCGCATGGTCTCTGCGGCCTGGGCGAGGGCGGTGTAGATGCCGGGGCGGCCGTCTACCGATTCGGTGACGGAGTCGCCCACCGGCTGAACGAAACAGTTGATCAGGGTGGCGGCGAGGGTGGTGCCGGCGGCGCTGTTGATGCGGCCTGCGGGCACGAAGCCTTTTTCCTGAGCCTCGAGGAATTTTGCTTCCCAGTGAGCGCGCTTGTCTTCAGCCTCGATCGCGGCAAGTGCACGGGCAACGCGTTGACGGACCGCGTGGACGGTCTGCTCATCGCCCTTGGCATATTTTTCGATCAGGACTTCGCCGGAAATTTCCTGCATCTGCAGGGTGCTGGCATCGGTTTTGACAGCGTTCTGAGTGGTCGCGCTCATGATCTTCTTGATCCGCCTCGGTGTGGTTTCGAACAAGCCGAAGCATAGCGCCTAAATGTTGATTTCGCAAAAAAATAAAAACGAATAAAAACAGTAGTTTAAGATTTTGTCTTGTGCGTCAAGTGCTAAATTTACACTACATGTAGTGGTGTTATTTGTCGGGTTTTGAGCCGAAAAGCCAGTGTTCTAGCGGGGTTTACGCCATTGTCGGGGCGCTGTCCGACGATGGAATGCCCCTGTCGTGGCAGGTCGATCAAGAAATTTCATGGCGCCCTCGTGCGAACCGGCAAGTGGAGGCGGGTTCTCCCCATAGTGTGCCGAGGCGGTGGCTTACTGGTGGTCTGCATTGCGCCCGACCGGGGCGCGCAAACTCGAGTGTGTGAGCGCTGGCCGTGTGTCTTGCCGGAATTCGGGCGGGGTCGAAGGCCGAAGGGCGCTCCATTCCGTCAGGGGGTGGGAACCGCCCGCGTCGTGCACCATGAGAACATGGCTGCGGTCGTGCCCTGGTCGGCATTACATGCCGTTTTGATTTTTTTTCGCGAACGCCGCGGGACTATAATGGGCCGTGCACTTGCAGTGGAGCCTGGCAAACATGACCTCCCACGAAGTTCCCGCAGTTCTCGTTCCACGCATCGTCAGCAAGCATGGTGGCGACGCCACGCGTCTGCTGCAGATCCTGATCGATGTGCAGGACGAAACACGCTGGCTGTCTCCCGCGGTGCTTACGCTGATCGCGGCTGAACTCTCCATCCCGCGGTCCAGAGTCGAGGGCGTTGCCGGTTTCTATCACTTCCTGCACAAGCGCCCGGTCGGACGCTTTCATCTGCTGTTTGCCGACAACATCACCGAACGCATGCAGGGCTCGGCAGAGCTCATGGCCTCGCTGTGCAGCAAGTTGTGGGTTGAGCCCGGGCGGGTGTCGGAAGATGGCCTCGTCAGTGTGGAGACCACCTCCTGCATCGGCATGGGCGACCAGGGCCCGGCACTGCTGGTCAATGGCGTGCCGCTGACCCGTCTGTCGCATCAGCGCGTCAACCAGATTGCGGAGCTCATCCGGCGTGAGGCGCCCCTGTCGTCATGGTCGCCCGAGTTTTTCCGTGTCGACGACAACATCCATCGCACCGATGCCTTGCTCAAACTGGAAATGGCGCCCGGCGCGGCACTGCGCGCGGCGGTCGCTCTCGGGCGCGATGGCTGGATGGAGCAGATGCAGCTTTCCAATCTGCGCGGTCGGGGTGGGGCGGGCTTTACCACTGCGGTGAAATGGATGGCGTGCCGCGATGCAGCCGCGCCAGAGAAGGTGGTGGTCTGCAATGCCGACGAGGGCGAACCCGGTACCTTCAAGGACCGGGTGCTGCTGACCCGCATGGCCGATGTCGTGTTCGAGGGCATGACACTCGCGGCGTGGGCGGTGGGCGCGCGGCAGGGCTTCATCTATCTGCGCGGCGAGTACCGCTATCTGCTTGAACCGCTGCGCGAGGCGCTCGATCTGCGCCGAGCAGAGAATCTTCTCGGACGCGGCATACAGGGCGTTGCCGGTTTCGATTTCGATATCGAGATCCATCTCGGTGCCGGCGCCTATGTCTGTGGCGAGGAAACCGCCTTGCTCGAGTCGCTGGAGGGCAAGCGTGGCACGCCGCGTATCCGGCCACCGTTTCCGGTGACGCACGGATACCTTGGACGACCGACGGTGGTGAACAACGTCGAGACGCTTGCCAAGACCTGCCTGATCGCGCTCGCCGGCGGTGAGGCGTTTGCAGCGACCGGCACCGCACAATCCACCGGTACCAAACTCCTGTCGATCTCCGGCGACTGCGCGCATCCCGGCATCTACGAGTACCCCTTCGGCGTGCCGATCGAGCGCGTGCTGGAGGATTGCGGTGCGTCCGACATCCAGGCCGTGCAGGTGGGCGGCGCTGCAGGGATCACGCTCGCAAGCTACGAGTTTCACCGCCGCATCGCATTCGAGGACGTGCCCACTGCCGGTGCCTTCATGGTGTTCGATTCGAGTCGCGACCTGTTCGAGGTGGCGCGCAATTTCGTCGACTTCTTCGCCCACGAGAGTTGCGGATTCTGTACCCCGTGCCGGGTGGGTACGGCGCTGCTGAAAAAGGCGATGAAGAAGCTCGCGGACGGGCGGGGCGCAAAGACCGACCTCGCCGATATCGAGTGGATCGACCGCCTGCTGAAGAACGCGAGTCATTGCGGGCTCGGCTCGGCCGCGCCCAATCCGGTGGTCGACACCCTGCTCAAGTTCCGCCCCGCCTATGAACGCCGATTGCAGTCTCTGGATTTCGAGCCTGCCTTCGATCTCGATGCCGCACTGGCTGCGGCCCGGCGTGCCAGCGGCCGCGATGACGCTGCAGCACACATCAGTTCCGAGGGATCGGATCAGAAAGCCTGACATTGAGGACAGCGCGATGAGCAAGCAGTTTCTGTTTGACGGTCGTCCGGTCATGTTCGAGGATGGACAGACCATTTTGCAGGCGGCCCGGACTGCGGGGCACTACATTCCGCATCTGTGCTGGCACCCTGACTTCCCGCCGCATGGTTCGTGCAAGCTGTGCATCGTCAAGGTGGCCGGGCGCCATGTCTCGTCCTGTGCGATGCCGGCCAAGGAAGGGATGGAGGTTGAGAGCAACACGCCGGAGATCAACGGCGAGCGGCGTGCGCTGCTGCAGATGCTCTTCGTCGAGGGCAACCACTTCTGTCCCTCGTGCGAGAAGAGCGGCAACTGCCAGTTGCAGGCGCTGGCCTACGATCTGGAGATGACCGGCGAGCGCTTCGCGCATTTCTTTCCCGAGCGACCGGTCGATGCCTCGCACCCCGACGTGCTGCTCGACTTCAACCGCTGCATTTTCTGTGAGCTGTGTGTGCGGGCCAGTCGCGATGTCGATGGCAAGAACGTCTTCGCGCTGACCAACCGCGGCATCAACAAGCATCTGGTGGTCAATGCCGAGTCGGGCCGACTGGGCGACACCGACCTTGCAGCTGATGACCTGGCGGCCAACATCTGTCCGGTTGGCGTGATCCTGAAGAAGCGTGTCGGTTTCGCCAGGGCGATCGGTGACCGCACTTACGACGAGAAGCCCATCCACATCGTGGCCATGGAGGACGGAAAATGAATGCGCCGCGCCCCAAGGTTCGCATTGCGACCACCTCGCTTGCCGGCTGTTTTGGCTGCCACATGTCCTTTCTCGACATCGACGAACACCTGTTCGAGCTGGTCGAGCTGGCCGAATTCGACCGCTCGCCGCTGACCGACATCAAGCACTGCGGTCCGTGCGATATCGGCCTCATCGAGGGCGGTGTGTGCAATGCCGAAAACGTGCACGTGCTGCGCGAGTTCCGGCGCAACTGCAAGACGCTGATTGCCGTTGGCGCGTGCGCGATCAACGGCGGCCTGCCTGCACAGCGCAATCACCTCGATCTCGAAGCCTGCCTGCGCGAGGTCTACATGTCGCGCGAGGGTCTGGGCGAAGGCGGGGTGCCGAACGATCCCGAACTGCCCTTGCTGCTCGACAAGGTGAGGCCGATTCACGAGTTGGTGCGGATTGACTATTTCATCCCCGGTTGCCCGCCTTCGGGCGAGGCGATCTGGAAGTTCCTGACGGATCTGATTGCCGGGCGCACGCCACGGCTGTCGTATCCGATGATGCATTTCGACTGAGGCGCCAATGACTGCCGAACTGGAAACTGCCGAGGGACGCGAGAAGCTGCGCAAGGTTGCGATCGATCCGGTGTCCCGGGTCGAGGGCCATGGTCGCGTGACGCTCCTGATCGACGACGATGATCAGATCTGCGAGGCAAGGCTGCACATCGTCGAATTTCGTGGCTTCGAGGTCTTCATTCAGGGCCGCCCGTATTGGGAAGTGCCGGTCATGGTGCAGCGTCTGTGCGGTATCTGCCCGGTCAGTCACCACCTGGCGGCGTCGAAGGCGCTCGATCATGTGGTGGGCGCGGTGCCGCCGACGCAGACGGCCGTGCAGCTCAGACGGCTGATGCACTATGGCCAGATTCTGCAATCGCATGCACTGCACTTCTTTCACCTGTCGTCGCCGGACATGTTGTTCGGTTTTGATGCCGAGGTCGGAAAACGCAACATCGTCGGTGTGGCAGGCGCCTATCCTGACGTTGCACGCCAGGGCGTGCTGCTGCGCAAGTTCGGACAGGAGGTCATTCGCGCCACGGCCGGGAAGCGCATTCATGGCACCGGCGCCGTACCGGGTGGCATGAACCGGCATCTGTCGCTGGCCGACCGCGATATGCTGCGCGCCGACGCCGACCAGATGGTGGCGTGGAGCCAGGCTGCGGTCGAGTTGGTCAAGCGCCTGCACCGTGCCGACCCCGGTCTGTACGACGTATTTGGTACCTTCCGCTCCGGGCTGGCCAGCCTGGTTCGCAGCGATGGCGCGATGGACCTCTACGACGGGGTGCTGCGTTTCCGCGATGGCGACGGCAGGATCATCCGTGATCAGGTGCCGGATCAGGACTATCACCAGGTGCTGCAGGAAGATGTGAAGTCCTGGAGCTACATGAAGTTTCCCTATCTCATCGAGCGTGGCCCCGACCTGGGCTGGTACAAGGTGGGGCCGCTGGCGCGGGTGCAGAACTGCGATTTCATCCCCTCGCCACTGGCAGAGACCGAGCGGCGGGAGTTCATTGACCATGGCAAGGGTGACGTCATCCATGCGCCGCTGGCCTACCACTGGGCGCGGATGATCGAGATGCTGCATGCGGCAGAAGTCATCCGAAACCTGCTCGACGACCCGGACTGCACTGCGGGCGAGCTGATGACAAAGGGCACGCGCGGCCACGAGGGCGTGGGCATCATCGAAGCACCGCGCGGAACGCTCATCCACCATTACCAGGTGGGCGACGACGACCTGGTGACGATGTGCAACCTCATCGTGTCCACCACCCACAACAACCAGGCCATGAACACCGCGGTGCGCGAAGTGGCCAAGCGTTACCTGTCCGGGCGCAAGCTGACCGAAGGCCTGCTCAACCATATCGAGGTGGCCATCCGCGCCTTCGACCCCTGTCTGTCGTGTGCCACCCATGCGCTGGGCCAGATGCCGCTGGTGGTCGAACTGGCGGGCGCAGACGGTGAGGTGTTCGACCGCGTGGTGCGCGATTGAGCGCCGTCCCCGGGCTGGTGGTGTTCGCGATCGGCAACGATGCCCGTGGCGATGATGCACTTGGCCCGCAACTGGGGGCGCGCATCGAAAAAGTGTCGCCGCCCGGGGTGAAACTGCTGGCCGAGTATCAGCTGCAGATCGAGCACGCGCTGGATCTGCACGATGCAGCGGCGGTGCTCTTCATCGATGCAGCCGTTGGCCTCGAGCACGCATTCGAGCTGCGCCGGATCGAGCTTGATCCGGCCGCGCAGCTGCTGAGCCATTCCCTGTCACCGGCGGCCCTGCTTGCGGTGTTCGAGCGTATCGAGGGCAGGGCGCCGCCGCCCGCCTTTGTTTTTGCGCTGAGGGGCGAGTCCTTCGAACTGGGCGAGCCCCTGTCGGCGCCAGCAGCCGGTGCGCTGGAGGCGGGCTGGGCCTGGTTGTCTGCGCGGCTGTCGGTGTCAGGCCTGCTTGCTGCCGCGAGTGGCGCCGCCCTTCAGCACCAGCAGTGCAATCGTACCGGCCACGATGCCCCAGAAGGCCGACCCCACGCCGAGCAGTGATACGCCCGAGGCAGTGACCAGAAAGGTGACCAGAGCCGGTTCGCGCTCGTGTTCGTCGCGCAGTGCCATCGCCATGCCGTTACCGATGGTGCCAAGCAGGGCGAGGCCGGCAATGCCGAGCACCAGTTCTTTAGGAAAGGCGGTAAACAGCGCGCCCACGGTTGCGCCAAAAATACCGAGGATCACATAGACAACGCCCGCCGACAGTGCGGCGACATAGCGCCGGTCCGGGTCGGGGTGAGCTTCCCGACCCATGCAGATGGCTGCGGTGATCGCTGCAAGGTTGAGCGCGAAGGCACCGAAGGGGGCAAGCAGCAGCGTGCTTACCCCGGTCCACCCGATCACCGGCGACACCGGCACGGTGTAACCCGAGGCCTTGATGACGGTAACGCCCGGCACGTTCTGCGAGGCCATGGTGACCACGAACAGGGGCAGTGCGATGCCGATCAGGGCGCTGAAAGAGAAGGCCGGCATGGTGAATACCGGGCGCGCCAGCGCAAGCTCGAGCGCTTCGACATGCAGCAAGCCCTGGGTGGACGCAATACCGATGCCCACCAGCAGCGCGAGGGGGACTGCGTAGCGCGCGGCAAAGCGGCGTCCGGCGAGATAGACGCAGAACATCGGAAACACCAGCATGAACTCCGTCTTCATCGCCACGAACACATCCAGCCCGAAGCGCAGCAACACCCCGGCGAGCATGCCTGCCGCCAGCGAGATCGGGATGCGGCCCATCAGGCGCTCGAACAGGCCGCTGAAACCCGCCACCGTGATGAGCACGGCACAGACCAGGAAGGCGCCGATCGCTTCGTTCATCGGCACGCCGGCTGCGGCCGTGATCAGCATTGCGGCGCCCGGCGTACTCCACGCCGTCAGTACCGGGACGCGATAGCGCAGGGTCAGCGCGATTGAGCTCAAGCCCATGCCGATGCCCAGCGCGCCCATCCAGGACCCGATTTCGGCCTGACTCGCACCGAGCGCCTCAGCGGCCTGGAAAATCAGCACTGCGGAACTGGTATAGCCGACCAGCACCGCGACGAAGCCGGCGACAATCGCCGACAGGGATACATCACGGATCATTGAGTGAAGTCTTAAAGAAGGGAGGCGCGTCAGTTGCTATGCCGATGGGGCAGGAAGACCGAGATGCAGGCCGCGAGGCTGAGCTCGGCCTCTTCCCTGGAGGAAGTGAAGCTCGCCGGGTCGAGGTCGGCGTCAAGCCACACCACGGGATCGAGTCGCGAAGCAGCCTCGTCGCTGGACTCGCCATAGCGGTCGGCATGAGAAATCATGCGCGCAATATGCAGTACGCTGGCATCGCTGGTGAATTTTCCGGCCAGGCGGGGCAGGATCTGCGCACCAATCACTTCGGCAAAACAGGCCGGCAGTTTCCAGCCATCCATCAGCGCGGCACCGACTTCGGCGTAATCGCAACCGACAACGCGGCGCTCGGCGAGGTGGAGCGGCTCTCCACTTTCGTCTGAGACCGACTGCGCCTCATCTGCAAGTTGTGGCACGGTTTCGTACATCACCAGGTGGCCGATATCGGCGAGCAGTCCGATCACGAACATGCGCTCGGCGCCGGGGTGTTTCGCGGTGCGGGCAAGGCTGCGGGCTGCAAGTGCACACATCATGCTGCCGTGCCAGAAGCGATCGACGTCCATGTGCTCGGGCTGAATGCCCTTGAATATCGCGCTGACCGTCATCGCGAGCACCACATCGTGCACCTGCTGCAGGCCAAGAATCGGCACTGCGCGCTCGATCGTATCGATCTTGCCGCCGAAACCGTAATAGGCGCTATTGACCAGTCGCAGCACGCCGGCGGTCAGTGCCGGGTCCGCTGAGATCAGTCGCGACACCTCAAGCAGCGATCCGTTGGCCGACTCAAGCTGCTCCCGAATGCGGTGATAAACCGTGGGTAGCGTGGCGAGCGCGTCGACCTGACAGACGATTTCCTGTGCGGAATGCATTGTGAATTCCCGTTGTGAACAGGCCGATTATCGACTATCGGCGGCGATACGTGAATGGTTCGTGCTGCGGCTGGGGTAGAACACCAGTGGCTGGTCGGGTGGCAGCTCAGGTTGAAGGGTCACGTGGTCGATGCCAAAGCGGCTTGCAAGCAGCGCGCGCTGGTCGGCCAGGATCCGTGGCCAGCGTCCCGCATCGGAGATGACGAGATGGGCAGACAGAGCCGGGTGATGTGAGTCGAGGCTCCAGATGTGGAGATCGTGCACCGAGCGTACGTCCGGGACGGCAGCCATTGCGTGGCCGACCTCGGGCAGCGAAAGGTTCTCGGGAACGCCCTCAAGCAGGGTATGCACCACGCGCCGCAGCAGATTCAGCGTCGAGGCAAGAATCAGCCCGCAGATCAGCATGGTGAGCAAGGGGTCGATTGCGAGCCAGCCGGTGTACTGAATGACCAGACCGGAGGCCAGCGCAGCGATCGAGCCGAGGATGTCACCCAGCACATGCAGCAGGGCGGCGCGGGTGTTGAGGTCCGCTTCGCCCCGCGTCAGCAGCCAGGCGACGAGCAGATTGACCCCCAGGCCGATCAGCGCCACGACGGTCACCGTCTCGCCCGCAATCGCGCGCGGGTCGCCGAGACGCAGCACCGCCTGCCACAACAGCGCGGCCACCAGCCCGAGCATGAACACGCTGTTGGCGAGCGCAGCGAGCGACTCGACCCGGGGCAGCCCGAATGAGTGCCGAATGCTGGCCGGGTGCAGCGCGAGGCGCGCGGCGAGTGCCGCAATCCCGAGCGCCAGCGCATCGGTAACCATGTGTCCGGCATCGCCGAGCAGGGCCAGCGAGCCCGACCACCACCCGGCAATCGCTTCAACCGCAGCAAATCCGAGGGTCAGGAGGAGCGCGAGCGGCAACCAGCGGCTTGAGGCGTGGCTGTGGTCATGGTGGTCATGGCCATGGCTGATGTGCGGGCGGGCGCCCTCGTGTTCGTGATCGTGGTGCGCGTGATCTTGCATGGATGTTGAGATGACGCTGCGGGTGGGTACAGGCTAGGATCATGCCATTGTGAAAGCGTGAGCGGAAACCTGAATGCGTATCGTGAGCTGGAATATCCAATGGGGACGTGGGGCTGACGGGCGGGTCGATCTGAACCGGACCATCGCTGCACTGCGTGAAATCGGCGATATCGATGTCATTTGCCTGCAGGAAGTGGGGCAGTGTTTTCCGGGCTTGAAGGGCGCGACTGCGGAAGACGGCGTTGCGATTCTGAGTGCGGCATTTCCCGGCTACGAAGCGGTGTTCGGGGCTGCGCTGGATGTGCCCGATGGCAAGGGCGGACGCGCCCGTTTCGGCAACCTGCTCCTGTCGCGACGCCCGCTCGGCCAGGTCTTCCGGCATGTCCTGCCGTATCCCGCCGATCCCAGCGTGCCTGCGATGCAGCGTCTGTGCATCGAAGCGGTGATCGAGGCACCTCGCGGGCCGCTGAGGGTGTTGACCACGCATCTCGAGTACTACTCGTCATTGCAGCGTGGCGCGCAGATTACGCGCTTGCGCGAACTGCATCGTGAAGCGGTCTCCCACGCCCGTGCGCCGGGTCTGTCAAAGGATTCCAATCCGGGCTTCCGGCCCTGGCCACGACCCGCTGCGGCGGTATTGTGCGGGGATCTCAACTGTTTGCCGGGGTCACCCGATCACACCGCGCTGCTGGCGCCGATTGCGCCCGACGTGCCTCAGTGGTGCGATGCCTGGCAAATCATGAATCCTGGTCGGCCCCACGCGCCAACCGTGGGTCTGCATGGGGCCGACTGGCCCGACGAGAGCTTCTGCTGCGACTTCGTCTGCGTGACCGAGGATCTGGCGCCGGCCGTGGCCGGCTTCAGGGTGGCGGCGGAGACGGCCGCGTCGGACCACCAGCCGGTGGTCCTCGATCTGATGGACTGAGCCTAGGCCGCCGTTTTGGCCGGCTTTGCCGGCAGCGGTTCGATGAGGTCGCGGTAGGCGTACCAGGTTGCATGGCCGATGACGGGCATCAGAACGACCAGTCCCAGATGGAAGCTGAGAAATCCGACGATCGTCAGCGTGGCGATCAGGAGGGCCCATACGATCATCGCCGCGGGGTTGCGTGTGAGCGCGGCGATGCTGGCCAGCATCGAGCTGATGGCGTCCTGGTTGCGGTCCAGCATCAGCGGAATCGAGACCACGCTCACCGCGAACGCGATGATGGCGAAGACCATGCCGACGCCAAAGTAGACCAGCAGGAACTCGATGTTCTCGAACGCCATCAGCTGTCCGAGAAAGCCGGACAGATTGGGCATTTCGTTGGAGTAGAAGAGCGCGAACACGACCAGTGAGGCGCGTGCCCAGATCAGGAACACCACGCCCAGCACGACGGCGAAGATGCCGATGTTGCCCGCGTTGCGCTTCCACACGGTCAGCGTCGGGACGAGCGCGCAGTTTTCGCCGCGCTCGTGGCGGCGACTGATCTCGTACAGGCCCATGGCGAAGAACGGACCGAGCAGCAGGAAGCCCGAGGTCAGCGCAGAGGTGTATTCGTAGGCGTGCTCGAACACGAACGTGATGAGCAGGCCCATCGCGGCGAAACAGAAACCGTAGAACAGACTTGGTACCGGGCAGGCCCTGAGGTCACCGAATGCGCGTGCGACCCAGCTGATGGGTGCAGTGAACGGTACGTCCCTCACGGTGGGGAAGGGCAGTGCTGCGGCCGCTTCCAGCTCGGCATCGTTTGGCTGCGACATGTCTCTCTCCTGTCATTATTCTGGATGTTCGCTGCAGCAAAACGGGGTGAACCGGCGGCAAGCTGACCGCAGCGCGCAAATCGCGCTGCCGCTCCGTACCGCCTGTTCGAATACGTGTTGTTATGTCCTGAGAAACCCCCGAATTGCATTTGTGACGGCGTCCGGTGATTCCGCCATCATTGCGTGGCCGGCGCCAGCCACGGTAATCATACGCGCACCGCCCGCTGCGTTGACCAGTGCTTCGTATAAGGGTTTTACCGCACGTGGAGGCGTCATCTGGTCGCGTTCGCCGCTGATCAGAAGGGTCGGGCAGCGGATGTCCGCCGCGCGCGCGAGGCCATCGGTCCACGCGTTGCAGGCACTGAGATCGGTCGCCAGCACACCGGCGGCCTGGCGTTCCATCAGTCGCTGGTTGATGCCGAGCAGCGAGGTGCCGGGCGTCGCGCTTGCGCCAAGCTGGGCTGCCGGGCTGTATGACCACTGATTGATCATGGCGTGGGCGCGCACAGGCTTGCTGGATGCTGCCTCGATCAGCGCGGGCGCGACCGGCATCGGCGCCACGCTGCCCACCAGAACCAGGGCGCTCACCCGTTCGCCGGCGCGTGCGGTCGCGGCAAGCGCGATCAGCGAGCCCATGCTGTGGCCGACGAGGCTGGCCTGGGCAACGCCGGCCGTATCAAGCATTTCCAGCAGCCAGTCGGCCATCGCGTCGATCGACTGCAGCGGTACGCCCTGCGATGCGCCGTGTCCCGGCAGGTCGGGTGCGAGCACGCCGAAGCCCTGATGCGCGAGATGCCGGGCCTGGTTGTTCCATACGCTGTGGTCGTGTCCGGCGCCGTGAATCAGGACGACGGTGGGGCGCTCGCGGTCGAAATCGCGTCCGCCTGTGTAGATGCGGCAAGTCTGTTGCCTGATCAGGATGTCCATGTCGCTTATGCCTTGTTGAGCTTGCCCACGGCGTAGAGGCCGCGATCGAGATCGGCCAGCAGGTCGGCGCAGCTCTCCAGACCCACGGACAGCCGGACCGTGCCTTCGCCGATGCCCCCGGCCGCGAGATCTTCAGCAGACATGCGGAAATGGGTGGTGCTGGCGGGATGGATGACCAGCGACTTGGCGTCGCCAACATTGGCCAGGTGCGAGAACAGGCGCAGCGCGCCGATGAAGGCGCGCCCGGCCTCCCGTCCGCCCTTGAGGTCGAAGGACAGCACGGCACCACAGCCGTCGGGGAGCAGACGGGCTGCGAGTTCGTGGTCGGGGTGGGTGTCGAGGCCGGGGTAGGCGACCTTTTCCACCATCGGATGCGCGGCCAGATGGGCTGCAATCCGGTTCGTGTTGTCGACGTGGGCGCGCATGCGCAGCGGCAGGGTTTCCAGCCCCTGCAGGATCTGGAAAGCGTTCATTGGCGACATGCAGGCGCCGAAATCGCGCAGGCCTTCGCGTCTGGCACGCAGCAGGAAGGCTGCGACCGGGGACTCTTCGGCGAAGTCCATGCCGTGGAAGCCGTCGTAGGGCTCGGTCAGGGTCGGAAACAGGCCGGAGGCTTCCCAGTCGAACCGACCGCTGTCGACCAGCAGGCCGCCAACGGCGACACCGTGGCCACCGATGAACTTGGTGGCCGAGTGCATGACCAGATCCGCGCCGAGCTCGAAGGGGCGCTGCAGGGCCGGACTCACGAGGGTGGCGTCCACCAGCAGCGGCAGGCCGGCCGCATGGGCGATTCCGGCCACGGTGGGAATGTCGAGCACGTCGAGCCCGGGGTTGCCGATCGACTCGCCGAACAGCAGGCGGGTCTCGGGGCGGATGGCGGCGCGCCAGGCGTCGGCGTCACGCGGATCGACAAAAGTGGTCTGGATGCCGAAACGGGGCAGGGTGTAGGCGAACAGATTGTGCGATCCGCCGTAGAGCGAGCGCGAGGCAACGATGTGACCACCGCAGCCCATCAGCGTGGTCACCGCGAGGTGCAGCGCCGCCTGACCACTGGCGACCGCGATCGCGCCCACACCGCCTTCGAGGGCAGCGATACGCTCTTCGAGCACCGCATTGGTCGGATTGGAAATGCGCGAGTAGACGTGGCCCGGGCGCTCCAGATTGAACAGGGCCGCGGCTTGGTCCGCATCCGGAAACACGTAACTGGTGGTGAAGTGGATCGGTGTTGCGCGCGAGCCGTGTGTGGCGTCGGGAGACTGGCCCGCGTGGAGTGCGAGCGTCTCCGCCCCGAAGAGTCCGGTCTGGGTCATGGGAACCTTGTATGCAGTGGTCGAGCGCGAGGCTCAGGCGAGGTCGTCGGGTTCGATCAGGCGTTCGATGACGGAGATGCGGTCCTTGAGGGCGAGCTTGCGCTTCTTCATGCGCCGGATCAGGAGCTGGTCGTCGGTGGGCGCTGCGATCAGCCTGGCGATGGCAGCGTCGAGGTCGCGATGCTCGTCACGCAGCTCCCGCAGGCGAAACTGCAGGCTGGTTACGTCGTCGAAGGAGTCGTCATTCATTGCGAACCCGTCTGGGTGGGCTGGCGCGAGGCGCCGTTGGTCGGGCAGTCCATCGTGCCAATGGTATGCGGCAGCAGCGCCGATTACAATGTCGGCGTGCTGGCATGGTCTGTCGGGGGGCGACGGCTCAGGATTGCGCTGGCCCGCCCTTCAGATCGACGCTCAGCGTCCCCGAGCGCACATGAAGATCGCGTTGCGGGAAGGGGATCTCGATGCCGGCGGCACGAAGCGCGCTATCGATCTCCCACAGATAGCGGGCCTGGGTCCGGGCGGGGGACATCGCGAGATCGTGATTCACCCACACCACGAGCTCGAAGTCGAGGCTGCTGTCGCCGAACCCGACCAGCCATGCCTCGGGTTCGCGTCCCGGCAGCAGGATGGTGCCGGCGACCTTGCGGGCCGCTGCTGCGACTGCGTCGCGCACCTTGTCCTTGTCGGTGCCGTAGGCCACGCCAAAGGGGATGTGGATGCGGCGCAGATCGTCGTCGAAGGTCCAGTTCGTGACCCGGCCATTGATGAACTCGGAGTTGGGGACGATCACGTCGACATTGTCGTTGGTGGTGACCCGCGTGTAGCGCAGCCCGATCTCGGTAACCTTGCCGACGGCACCCGACTGCAGATCGACGAAGTCGCCGAGTTTGAGTGTCTTCTCGAGCAGGATGATGATGCCCGACACCAGGTTGCTGAAGATGTTCTGCAGGCCGAAGCCGATGCCCACACCCATTGCGCCGCCGACGATCGCAAGGCTGGCAATGTCGATACCCGGTTGGGGCGCAGGAACCAGGATGGCGGTTCGTCGTTCGACGTCGGCTTAAAATGCGGCAAGTGGAAGCGGGAAGGTGTCGGGAAGACTGTCCGCCAGCGAGGGCTCGGGGGACGGTGCCGGAGCATGGACGGGAGCGACTTCTCACGCCTGCATGAAGCCGACGTCGTGCGCGGCCCGATCTGCCCCCAGCGCAGTCGCGCAAGGCGCAGCTGCGGGCCTGCCCGGGATCCATTAAGATCGGGCGTTTCGCCAGCCTTCAGGAGTAGTGCCATGAACAAGGCGTTCGTCAGGGAAGCCGATAGCGATGAAGATGAGGACGCGCTGTCCCCCTCGTTGCGCTTGCCGCCCGGCAGCAAGAATTACATGACCCGGCGCGGCAATCTGGTGCTGCGCGAGGAGCTGGACCAGCTGCTGCGCGTCGAGCGGCCCAAGATGGTTGAGACCGTGTCGTGGGCGGCGGGTAACGGCGACCGTTCCGAAAACGGCGACTACATCTACGGCAAGAAGCGCCTGCGCGAGATCGATCGGCGTATCCGTTTCCTGATCAAGCGCATCGAGAACGCCGAGGTGGTCGATCCGGCCGCGCAGCAGAACATCGACCAGGTCTTCTTCGGCGCAACCGTCACCATCTGCGACGCAGAAGATCCCGATGCGACGGAGCAGACCTGGCAGATCGTCGGCGTCGACGAGGCCAACGCCTCCGCAGGCATGATCAGCTGGATCTCCCCGCTTGCGCGTGCCCTGATCAAGGCGCGCGAGGGCGACGTGGTGCGCTTCATGAGCCCCGCCGGCGTGCGCGAGATCGAAATCCTCCAGGTTCAGTACGTGTAGCAGTTGCCTTGTGTTCGCTCGGGTGGGTGTCGTCCGGGCGGAAGGTTTCACGCGGAGACGCGGAGACGCGGAGAGCACGGAGAAAAGCACGGGCGAAGGTTTTCTCTGCGCTCTCCGCGTCTCCGCGTGAGCCAGAACGACCAAGCGACGCACCGCCGCGCGACACAGCCTGGTGCCGGCCAGCGCAGCAATCTCGTCTCAGGGGCTTGAAAATCGGCGGGGCTGTCCCAATCTCTCGGCCACGACTTTTCATCATCGGAGACGCATCAAGATGTCCAGCGCCCAGACCGCCGCCGAAACCCTGAATTTCCAGGCCGAAGTGAAGCAGTTGCTTCACCTCATGATCCACTCGCTCTATTCGAACCGCGAGATCTTCCTGCGCGAGTTGATCTCGAACGCTTCCGACGCTTCCGACAAACTGCGTTTCGAGGCCATCGACCAGCCGGCCCTGTTCGAGGGTGACAGCGATCTCAAGATCCGCGTGTCCTTCGACACCGAAGCGCGCACCATCACCATCAGCGACAATGGCATCGGCATGAGCCGTGAAGAAGTCGTTGCTCACCTCGGTACCATCGCCAAGTCCGGCACCAAGGAATTCTTTGGCAAGCTGACCGGCGACCAGAAGAAGGACGCCCACCTGATTGGTCAGTTCGGTGTCGGCTTCTACTCCGCATTCATCGTGGCCGACAAGGTTACCGTGGTGACCCGCCGTGCCGGCCTGCCGGCGAGCGAAGGCGTGCAGTGGGAATGCAGCATGAGCGGCGAGACCGCCGGTGCGTATACCGTGGCGGCCGTCGAGAAGGCCGGTCGTGGTACCGAGATCACCCTGCACCTGCGCGAAGACCAGGACGATTTGCTTTCGGCCTGGAAGCTGAAGAGCCTGATCCGCAAGTACTCCGATCACATCGTGCAGCCGATCGTGATGAAGAAGGAAGAGTGGGACGAGGAAAAGAAGGCTCAGGTCCTCACCGACGAAGACGAAACCGTCAACCAGGCCAATGCGCTGTGGGCCCGTCCGCGCAACGAGATCACCGAAGAAGAGTACAAGGGCTTCTACAAGCACGTCGGCCACGACTTCGACGAGCCGCTGGCATGGACCCATGCGCGCGTCGAAGGTCGCCAGGAATACACCCAGCTGCTGTATATCCCCTCGCACGCGCCCTTCGACATGTGGGATCGCAATGCGCGTCATGGCGTCAAGCTGTACGTGAAGCGCGTGTTCATCATGGACGACGCCGAGAAGCTGATGCCGACCTACCTGCGCTTCGTGCGCGGTGTGGTCGATTCGGCCGATCTGCCGCTGAACGTGTCGCGTGAGATCCTGCAGGAATCCAAGGACATCGACACCATCCGTGCAGGTTGCACGAAGAAGGTGCTGGGCCTGCTCGAAGACCTCGCCACCAGCGACGAGGCGGGCGATCAGGAGAAGTACGCCACGTTCTGGAAAGAGTTCGGCAAGGTGCTCAAGGAAGGCGTTGGCGAAGACTTTGCCAACAAGGACAAGATCGCCGGCCTGCTGCGTTTTGCTTCGACCCATGCGGATACGCCGGAAGAAGTGGTCTCGTTCAGGGACTACATCGGGCGCATGAAGGAAGGTCAGGACAAGATCTACTACGTGACAGCCGAGACCTTCAATGCGGCGAAGAACAGCCCGCACCTCGAGGTGTTCCGCAAGAAGGGCATCGAAGTGCTGCTGCTGTCCGACCGTGTCGACGAATGGGCGCTGGGCAACCTGACCGAGTTCGACGGCAAGCAGCTGCAGTCGGTGGCCAAGGGTGGCCTCGATCTCGGCTCGCTGGAAGACGAAGCGGAGAAGAAGGAAGCCGAGCAGGCGGCCGACGAGTACAAGGAGCTGATCGAGAAGATGAAGACCAGCCTTGGCGATCGCGTGAAGGACGTCAAGGTCACCCTGCGTCTGACCGATTCGCCCGCCTGCCTGGTGGCCGACGAGCACGATCTCGGCATGAACCTGACCCGCATCCTGAAGGCCGCAGGTCAGAGCGCGCCGATGTCGAAGCCGATCCTTGAGATCAACCCGAAGCACCCGGCCGTGCTGCGCCTGAAATACGAAGACAAGAGCTTCGATGACTGGGCTGCCGTGCTGTTCGATCAGGCCTTGCTGGCCGAAGGCGGCGCGCTTGATGATCCGGCGACCTTCGTCAAGCGTATCAACCAGCTGATGATGGCGATGAGCGCTCACTGAGAACGCGGCTGCCGCCCGTGAGAACGGGTGTGCAGCAGATCATTTGGAAGAGGGCTGTCCGCGATACCGCGGCGGCCCTCTTTTTTTGTCTCCGGAGAGCACACCCGACAGGTCTGGGACGACGCGGGAATGCGGGTTTACGATACTTGATGCAGGTGGGAGATGACGCAAGACTAGGGCCACAAGAACAAACAATCAAACGCAGGAACTGCGCGAAGTCCGCCGCAGTACCTGCATCAACGCCGGGATGGAGCATGAGCGAGTTCATACTCGAAACAAACGGCCTGACCAAGGAGTTCAAAGGGTTTGCCGCGGTGTCCGATGTCGACCTCAAGGTCAAGCGTGGTCACATCCATGCATTGATCGGTCCCAACGGCGCCGGCAAAACGACTGTCTTCAATCTGCTCACCAAGTTTCTTCCGCCGACCGCGGGCAAGATCCGTTTCGATGGCAAGGATATTACCCACGAAGCGCCTGCGGTGACGGCGCGGCGGGGAATGGTGCGCTCCTTCCAGATCTCGGCCACCTTTCCCCATCTCACGGTGATGGAAAACGTGCGCATCGGCCTGCAGCGCAAGCTCGGCACCGAGTTTCACTTCTGGCGCTCGGAGAAATCGCTCAATGTGCTCAATGACCAGGCGATGGCCCTGCTTGAGTCGGTGGATCTGACGCAGTTTGCAGATACCGTGACGGCGGAGATGCCCTACGGCCGCAAGCGCGCGCTCGAAATCGCCACCACGCTGGCGCTCGACCCCAAGATGATGCTGCTCGACGAGCCGACACAGGGCATGGGCAACGAAGACATCAGCAGGGTGGTGGAGCTGATCCGCAAGGTGTCGGCCAATCGCAGCATCCTCATGGTCGAGCACAACCTGTCGGTGGTCGCAAACCTGTGTGACCGCATCACCGTACTCACTCGTGGCAGCGTGCTTGCCGAAGGCACGTATGACGAAGTGTCCAAGAATCCGAGCGTGCTCGAAGCCTATGTGGGTTCCGACGACATGAACGACGCCCATCACTGATCCCGGCCCATCAATCTATGACCAGCGCCTTCAAGCCCCATCCCGAAATGCTGCGGATCCAGGATCTGCATTCGTTCTATGGTGAATCACACATCCTGCATGGCATCGATCTGAAGGTGGCGCGTGGCGAGTGCGTCACGCTGCTCGGGCGCAATGGCTCGGGACGCTCGACCACGCTGAAGTCCATTCTCGGTCTCGTCGGTCGCCGCAGCGGGTCGATCATGGTCAATGGCAAGGAGGTCATTGACGAGCCGACTCACCGCATGGCGCGCTACGGCATCGGTTACGTGCCCGAAGAGCGTGCCATTTTTGCCTCGCTCAGCGCCGAAGAGAACCTGATGCTGCCGCCTCAGGTGGCAACGGGTGGCATGTCGCTCGACGAGATCTACGGCATGTTTCCTAACCTGCTTGAGCGCCGCAACAGCCCCGGCACCAAGCTCTCCGGTGGCGAACAGCAGATGCTGGCGATGGCACGGGTGCTGCGCACCGGCGCCAAGCTGCTGCTGCTCGACGAGATCACCGAAGGCCTCGCTCCGGTCATCGTCAAGAAGCTTGGCGAGGTGATCACCGAACTCAAGAAACGTGATTTCACCATCGTCATGGTGGAGCAGAATTTCCGCTTTGCTGCACCGCTCGCCGATCGGCACTACGTGCTCGAACACGGCGAAATCATCGCCACCATCCCTGCGGCCGAGTTGCCGCAGAAGATGGACTGGCTGCACCAGACGCTCGGGGTTTGACTCGCGCGAACAACAATCAGGACGGAGACAAAACAATGCACATGAAGAAACTGACGACGCTAGCCTGCGCCGCCGCAATTGCAGGCCTGTCGGGTGTTGCAAATGCACAGATCTCGGATGGCATGGTCAAGATCGGTGTGCTGACCGACCTGTCGGGTACCTATTCCGACCTCGCAGGCTCCGGTGCGGTGCTTGCCACCCAGATGGCAATCGACGACTTCATCGCCGAAGCAAAGCCCGATTTCAAGATCGAGATGGTTTCCGCCGACCACCAGAACAAGGCCGACATCGCGTCGACCAAGGCGCGTGAGTGGTTCGAGCGCGAAGGCGTCGATACCGCCACCGAGCTCGTGACCACCTCGGTGGCGCTGGCGGTGATGAAGGTGGCCAAGGAAAAGAACCGTATCGCGCTGATGAGCGGACCGGCCTCGACCCCGATCACCAATGAGCAGTGCAACGACGTCAGCGTGCATTACACGTATGACACCTACTCGCTGGCCAATGGTACGGCGAAGGCGGTGACGAAGCAGGGTGGCAAGACCTGGTACTTCCTGACCGCAGACTATGCATTCGGCCAGTCGCTCGAAAAGGACTCCTCGGCAGTGGTCACCGCCAATGGCGGCAAGGTGCTTGGCTCGGTACGCCACCCCTTCCCGGCGTCCGACTTCTCCTCCTTCCTGCTGCAGGCTCAGGCCTCCGGGGCGCAGATCATCGGTCTGGCCAACGCCGGTGCCGACACGACCAACGCGATCAAGCAGGCGGCCGAGTTCGGCATCACGCCGAAGCAATCGCTCGCAGGTCTGCTGATGTTCATCACCGACGTGCATTCGCTCGGCCTGAGAAGCACGCAGACCATGTACCTGACGACCGGTTTCTACTGGGACCTCAACGACGCCACCCGCGCCTGGTCGAAGCGCTATTTCGACAAGCAGAAGCGTATGCCGTCGATGGTGCAGGCCGGTCAGTACTCGTCCGTGCTGCACTACCTGCGCGCGGTCAAGGCGGCCGGTACGGATGAGGCCGGCAAGGTCATGGCGCAGATGAAGAAGACGCCGATCAACGACTTCTTTGCCAAGAATGGTCAGATCCGCGATGACGGCCGGATGATCCACGACATGTACCTGGTGCAGGTGAAGAAGCCTGAAGAGTCCAAGTACCCGTGGGATTACTACCATGTCCGCCAGACGATTCCGGCAGCGGAGGCTTTCCAGCCGCTGTCTGAGTCGCGCTGCCCGCTGGTCAAGAAGTGATCGGTTCGCGCTGATTCGTTAATCACATCGTACCCGGGGCGCCCAGCGCGTCCCGGTACGGGAGTCGCAAATGGAAATTTTCGGTGTTCCGAGCGCGCTGCTCGGCAGCCAGTTGCTGGTCGGCCTGATCAATGGCTCGTTCTACGCCATTCTCAGTCTTGGTCTGGCGATCATCTTCGGTCTGCTCAACATCATCAATTTCGCCCACGGTGCGCAATACATGATGGGGGCCTTCGTGGCCTGGATTGCGCTGACGAAGTTCGGTGTCAATTACTGGGTTGCCCTGCTGTTGGCGCCGATCACGGTCGGTGCGCTGGGGGTACTCCTTGAGCGCACGATGCTGCGCAAACTGTACAAGCTCGACCACCTCTACGGCCTGCTGCTCACCTTCGGCCTGGCGCTGATCTTCGAAGGCGTGTTCCGTGATCAGTACGGTATCTCCGGTCAGTCCTATCCGGTGCCGGAACTGCTGGAGGGGGGCGTCAATCTGGGGTTCATGTATCTGCCCATCTACCGCGGCTGGATCGTCATCGCTGCGCTCGCCGTGTGTTTCGGCACCTGGTTCATGATCGAGAAGACCAAGCTCGGCGCCTACCTGCGGGCCGGTACGGAAAATCCGCAGATGGTGCAGGCGCTCGGGATCAATGTCCCGCTGCTGATTACCTTCACCTACGGTTACGGCGTTGCCCTCGCTGCCTTTGCAGGCGTGCTCGCTGCGCCGGTCTATCAGGTCAATCCGCTGATGGGGTCGAACCTGATCATCGTCGTTTTTGCGGTCGTCGTGATCGGCGGCATGGGTTCGATCATGGGGGCAATCCTCACCGGACTCGGCCTTGGACTGATCGAGGGACTCACACGCGTCTTCTATCCCGAAGGCTCTGCGGTGGTGGTCTTCATCATCATGGTGATTGTCCTGCTGGTTCGACCTGCCGGCCTGTTCGGCAAGGCCTGACGCGGTTCCAAGGAATAGGCACATGAAGAATAACGATTCCGTATTTACCCGCATCATGCCCTTTCTGTTCGGGCTGCTCTTTCTCATCGGTCTGGTGGCACCGTTTGCGGTGTATCCAACCTTTCTGATGAAGATCCTGTGTTTTGGCCTGTTCGCCTGCGCATTCAATCTGCTGCTGGGATTTGCCGGTCTGCTGTCCTTCGGTCACGCGGCCTTTCTGGGAACGGCGGGTTACGTCTGCGGCATGCTTGTACGCGATGTTGGTGTCACCCCCGAGATCGGCCTGATCGGCGGCACGGTTGCCGCCGGCCTGCTGGGCTGGTTGTTCGGTGTGCTGGCCATCCGGCGCACCGGCATCTACTTCGCGATGATTACGCTGGCGCTGGCGCAGATGGTGTATTTCGTCGTGTTGCAGGTGCGCGCGACGGGCGGTGAAGACGGCTTCCAGGGGGTCCCGCGTGGCAACCTGTTCGGCCTCATCGACCTGTCCAACAACATTTCGATGTATTACCTCGTGTTTGCAGTGTTCTGCATCGGCTTCTTCATCATCTACCGCACGGTGCATTCGCCCTTCGGCCAGATCCTGAAAGCCATTCGTGAGAACGAACCGCGCGCGATCTCCCTCGGCTATGACGTCAACAAGTTCAAGCTGATGGCGTTCATCATCTCGGCTTCGCTCGCAGGCCTCGCAGGCGCAACCAAGACCCTGGTGTTCCAGCTTGCGTCGCTGACCGACGTGCATTGGCACACATCGGGTGAAGTGGTGTTGATGACACTGCTCGGCGGTCTTGGCACCATTCTCGGACCGCTGGTTGGAGCTGCGACCGTTGTCTCGCTGCAAACCGAACTTGCCGACACCGTGGGTTCCTGGGTGACGGTGATCATGGGCGGGATCTTCGTGATCTGTGTGATGCTGTTCCGTCGCGGCATCGTTGGCGAGATCCAGGCTCTGATCCAGCGCGCCGGAATACGCTGATGCGGGGCGGGCACACCGGGCCGGTCGGGTTTTCGCGACCGGCCCGGTGTGGCCCGACAAGCGAATGACGATGGAGTCCTTTCCTCCGGGTGGGTTGGCTGTGGTCGTCGGCGCCAGCGGCGCGATCGGCGGTGCGCTGGCAGACGCTATCGAAAGCAGCGGGCGTTTTACCGACGTGCTTCGCCTGGGGCGTCGGACTCCCTTGGCGCTCGATCTGCTCGACGAGGCATCCATCGCGAGTGCCGCTCAGCAGGTGCGGGATCATTCCGCCCCCTTCAGGCTGCTGATCAATGCAAGCGGATTTCTTCACGACAGCGGACGCGGGCCGGAGCGCAGCTGGCGGCATCTCGACCCCTTCAGCCTGGCCCACAATTTCGCCATCAATGCCATCGGTCCGGCCCTGCTGGTCAAACACTTCATGCCCCTGCTTGCTCGCGAAGGCAAGTCGGTATTTGCTGCGCTTTCCGCACGCGTTGGCAGTATCGGAGACAACCGGCTCGGTGGCTGGTACGGGTATCGGGCGTCCAAGGCTGCACTGAACCAGATCCTTCATACCGCAGCGATCGAGCTGGCCCGCAGCCATCCGCAGTCGATCTGCATCGCACTTCATCCGGGTACAGTGGAGTCGGCACTGTCAGCACCTTTCGCGCGCAGCGGGCTCGATGTTCAGTCCCCTGCGGTGGCCGCGGGCCGCCTGCTGAAGGTGATCGATGGGCTGGTGCCAGCCGACTCCGGTGGTTTCATGGACTATCGCGGCAATCCGATCGTCTGGTAGCGGGCTTCCCTGCCGCCAGGTCGCTGTTTGCAGTCTCTTGCAGCGAACGTGGCGTGTTAGGCATTCCATGGCGTTTATCGCTGGTGTTCGGCTGCGCTCATCCATTATTCTCTGTTCATGAGGAGCGCAGTCTTGCGGCCCGCCTGAGCAGCGGCAAGTCGCCCGTTCCGAGCTGGAGGCGCTTATGGATGAAGCGATTCGCATGCATCGACGTGTGTTTTGCCTCGTAGCGGTCATGTGGGCTCCTGGTGTGATGGCAGCCACCGAGCCTCTTGAGAAGCTTGTTGAGACAGACCTGCTGACCGTCCCTGTGCTGACGATGTTCGTCCTGCTCCTGATCGTATTTGGCTGGGGGCTGCACAGGATTCGCCTGGAGCGCAGGCGCGCTGCGCAGAGCATGTCCGCCCTGACCGAGAGCGAGCGCCGCTTCCGGACGCTGTTCGAGCACACCCCCGAGATTTCCGTGCAGGGTTACGACCGCAACCGGCGGGTCATCTTCTGGAACCGGTTCAGCGAGAAACTTTACGGCTACTCGACTCAGGAGGCGATCGGAAGTCGCTTGGAGGATCTGATCATCCCGGACTGCATGCGGGCCGGTGTGATTGAGGGCGTGGACAAGTGGGTGAATTTCGGAGAGGGCATTCCTGCGGGCGAGTTGACGCTACGACGGCAGGATGGCGCCCCGGTGCACGTGTTTTCGAGTCACGTCATGCTGCACGGGCGTGATGGCGAGCCCGAAATGTACTGCATCGATATCGATCTTTCTGCCCGCAAGGCTGCCGAAGACCAGTTGCGCAAGCTTTCCCTTGCCGTCGAGCAGAGTCCCGAAAGCATCGTGATAACGGATCTCTGGGGCAGTATCGAGTACGTTAACAGGGCGTTCGAACTCACGACGGGTTATCGCGCAGACGAGGTGATCGGGCAGAATCCGCGCGTGTTGAATTCCGGCAAGACGTCTCCCGACGTGTACAAGGGCTTTTGGGCGACCCTGATGCGTGGCGAGAGTTGGCGCGGTGAGTTCATCAATCGGCGCAAGGATGGTAGCGAGTTTGTCGAGCTGGCCGTCGTGGCGCCGGTGCGCGGCAAGGATGGCACCGTCACCCACTTCCTTGGGATCAAGCAGGACGTCACCGAGCAGAAACGGGCTGCGGCCGAGATCAACCGCCTTGCCTACTACGACGGACTCACCGGGTTGCCCAACCGCGCCCTGCTCATGGACCGGCTTGGACTTGTGCTGGCTGTGTCGCGAAGGCAGCCGCGCCAGGACGCCTTGATCCTGTTCAACATCGATCGTTTCCAGACCCTCAACGATGCCCGTGGGCACGCGATGGGCGACCTGCTTTTGCAGGCGCTTGGCAGACGACTTTCCGGGTTGCTGCGCGAAGGCGACACGCTGGCCCGAATCGCGGGTGCCGATTTCGCGATTCTGCTTCAGGCGCTCGACATCCATCGCGAGGATGCGAGCCGGCGTGCGCTTTCTGTGGCAGAGAAGCTCCACGCTGCATTGCGTGAGCCGTTCGATCTTGGCAGCGAGACGGCCGTGATCACGGCCAGTCTCGGAATCACAACCTGCCCCGACGATGCGGATGACACGCCGCTCGAGATTCTGCGTCGTGCGGATACCGCGCTTCATCGCGCCAAGGACGCGGGGGGTAACCAGACCGCCTTTTTCGAAACCGCGATGGGGGATGTCGCAAGGCAGAGGTTCCGCATCGAACGCGAGCTCAGGCGTGGGATTCCGGCGGGCGAACTGCGCCTGTTTCTGCAGTCGCAGGTCGACGAGAGGGAGAGTATCAAAAGTGCCGAGGTGCTTGTACGCTGGGCGCATCCGGAGCGCGGGCTCGTCCCGCCCGGGGTCTTCGTGCCCGTCGCGGAGCAGTCCGACCTGATCTGCGAACTCGGGGTATGGGTGCTCGAGAACGCCTGCCGGCTGATGGCTGAGCATGGATCGGCGGGGCGCGAGCTGAGGCTGTCGGTCAATATCAGCCCGCGTCACTTCCGCCTGCCCGATTTCGTGCCCTGGGTGTGCGAGCTGCTGTCGATTCATGGCGTCGATCCGTCCTGCCTCACACTGGAGGTCACCGAGGGGCTGATGATCGAGGATATCGACGGCGTGGTCGCCAAGATGCAGGCCTTGACCGCGTTCGGCATCCGTCTTTCGGTTGACGACTTTGGAACCGGGTACTCGTCGCTCGCCTACCTCAAGCGCCTGCCGTTGCATGAGTTGAAGATCGACCGCAGCTTCGTGCAGGATGCGCCCGAGAACAGCGACGATGCCGCCCTGGTCGAAACCATCCTGGCCGTTGCCCACAGCCTGCATCTGCAGGTGGTGGCCGAAGGCGTGGAGACTGTAAGGCAAGCAGCCTTTCTCAACGCACGCGGCTCAATGATTCATCAGGGCTATCTTTACGGCAGGCCACAGGCTGCGTCCGAATGGATTCCGCTGTGGCTCAAACAGTTCGATCAAGTCTTGCCTTAGAATGCCTCGGCCGAAGAACGCGCCGGAACGGAGCCTTGACCAACAGCAAACACGAAGCAGATGTCGCAGTGCGGAGAATGCGTAGCGCGCAGGGCAGGGCAGACTTGCTCGAACTTCCGAGCCCCTTCCCGGGCGAGCCGGGAACTGTCCGCCTGCTTGAGCCGGCATTCAGTCAGGCCGACGCATTGGTCGAGCAACTCCTGTCCGGTGAGTACCGGAAGCCGTTCGTTCTCGAACATGAGGGCATGTGTGCGCTCTATTTCGGCTCCCTGCGTTTTCAGCAAAGTGCCATGCAGACGGCTGCGCCACATGCGCTTGAGGTGGCTTATACGCAGGGCATGATGGCCTTCCTGCTGTTCAATCCGCGACCGCGGGCGATGACCCTGCTAGGTCTTGGCGGAGGCTCCCTCGCGAAGTTCTGCTATCGCCACCTGCCGGCAACCTCGATCACGGTTCTCGAACTCGACCCCGACGTGATTGCGTTTCGCGATGTCTTCAAGGTGCCGCAGGATGATTCGCGCTTTCGTGTCGAGTGCGCCGATGCGGTCGACCATGTCGGCGCGGGGGTGGAGCGGTGCGATGTGCTGATGGTCGATCTGTTCGACGAGGATGGCGTTGCCGGCGCGCTGACCCGTTCAGGCTTCTATCAGGACGCGCGCGCGATGTTGTCCGGAAGCGGCGTCATGGTGATGAACATTGCCGGCGACAAGGCATCGTATGCGCCCCACGTGGCGCTGGTCCGCGAAGCCTTTGACGACAACGTGATTGCGATGTCGGTGCGCGAAGACGGCAACTATCTGCTCTTTGCGTTCAGGAACGCTGCGTTCGAGCCGCGATGGAAATGGATGAAGTCCATTGCCCGCGAACTGCAGGGGCGGATGGGACTGGATTTTCCGCGCTTTGCCCAGCTCCTTGAACGCGGCCAGGCAATGCGTCTGGCGCAGCGCATGTCCTGCTGATGCGGCGCCCCTGGGGGGCGCCGGTGAGTCACTGCTCTGTCGCGGGCTTGGTGTCCGGGGGGGCGGTGTCCTGCGTTGCTGGGTGTTTGGTGCGGGCGTGATGGCGGCTGGCCTTGTGCTCGGCATTACGCAGCAGCGAGTGCGCAATCGTGTGATAGATCGGCAGCGGACACACCGATTTCGAGACCGCATTCGCGACCACGGCAGTGGCCATCAGCGGCAGCAGCATTTCGTGGTTGGCGGTCATTTCCATGACGATCACCAGCGAAGTGATCGGGGCCTGCGTCATCGCCGCAAGAAAGGCGACCATGCCAAGAACGAGTATCGCGGGGTCCTGTCCGTCACCGATAAACGGTGCCAGGTCGGCACCCAGGCCTGCACCGACGGCGAGCGCAGGCGCGAAGATGCCGCCCGGGATGCGCGCCACGAAAGCAAGCCAGATGACCGCCAGCTTCGCAACCATGAAGTAGGCGGGCAGTTGCGCCGTGCCTTCCAGTGCGGCCTTGGATTCGGCGTAGCCGGTACCGTAGGTGAGGCCTCCTGTGGCCAGTCCGATGAGCGCGGTTGCGAGCCCGCAGCCGGCAGCGAACGCAACCGGACGCGATACCGAGAATTCACCGACGCGCCCGGGCAACTGGCGCGAGGACGCAATCAGCAGTCGCGAGAAGCCACCTCCCAGCAATCCGCCCAGTACGCCACAAAGCAGCACCAGCCACGCACCATCGGGCCAGGTGATCGAGGCCGGCGTCTGTCCGAAATAGGTGTAGTTGCCAAGTACCGCGAGTGACATCAGACCGGCAAAGATCACTGCGATCAGCGTTGTACTGTTGGCGCGGAAAGGGTGGTGACGGCAGATCTCCTCAATTGCGAACATGATGCCGCCGAGCGGGGTGTTGAATGCTGCCGCAATGCCCGCGCCGCTGCCGGCAATGATCAGGTCGCGGCTGGAGGCGATCCTGCCGAAGCGCTTGCCGGCGAGCATGTGCATGGCAGAGGCGCCGACCTGGACCGAAGGGCCCTCGCGTCCGATCGAGGCGCCGGAGAGCAGGCCGCCGAGGGTCAGGAACACCTTTGCGATGGCAATCTTGAAGGACAGGAACTGCCGGCGCAGCTGACCGTCATCGGTGAGCGACGCGGCGATTGCCTGCGGAATACCGCTGCCTTCTGTGCCCGGAAAGAAGCGACTGGAGATCCAGGCCATTGCCGCAAAACCAGTCGGGGCGATCACGAGGGACAGCCACGGGCTGACATGCATCAGGGACTGGTGATAACCGATTGCCAGCTCCGCGCCGATGGCGAAACCGATGGCAATGATGCCCGCCAGCAGCGCGGCGCCGACAAGCAGCAGCCTTTTGCGCCAGCGTCTGATTGAGAGCCAGGGCAGCGCGTAGCGACGGCCGCCGCGAGCGATATGCTTGAAGGCTCGGTGAGGGATGTTGTGCTGCTGTTCCGGGGGGGCGTCGGGGGGCGGCATTTTTGGGGAAGAAGAGGCGGTCTAATCAATGACCGGCCGGAGTTTGAAAAAAACAGCTAAACCTTAATCACGCTGAAGCGATGTTTTGAGCAAAAAGCTCACCTTCCACGGGCAGCAAACCCGCAAGATGGTTACGATACGCGAGAGCGCACCTGTCTGCGAATTTTTTGACAATCATTGTTTGAGAAAATATAGTCGGAGCCAATATTGATGCCCCAGTCACAGAATCCGTTGAATAAATCTGCTGAAAAACCTGCAGAGAATAATCGTCAGGTCACACCTTTGTCCGTACTACAGCGTTTCCGCGTGCTGATCCGCACCGCACAGCGTCATTCTCAGTGGATTGAGCGTCAGAGTGGCGTAACCGGGGCCCAGCTTTGGGCCCTGCAGGAGCTGAGCGAGGCTCCAGGATTGCGGGTTGGCGAACTGGCCAACTGCATGGCACTGCATCAGTCGACTGCGTCGAACATGATTGACCGGCTCGAGACCGGCGGGTTGATCCGCAAGGAGCGTACGAGTGCAGACCAGCGCGTCGTGCGATTGTATCTGACGACTGAAGGTGAAGCACTGCTGGCAAGAGCGCCGTCACCCGCAAGAGGCATCCTGCCCGAAGCCCTGCGGCGGCTTGACGAAGACGATCTGCTCAGACTGCAGAACGAGCTCGATGGCTTGCTTCACAAGATCAAGGTTCTCGATGACGGTTTCGGCATGCAGCCGCTACCCTTCACCGAATAGCGAACACCCGGGCCGGCGGGTTTTCCGGCCACCCGTTTCGCACTTGTGCGGACAGCAGCTTGAGGGCGACCCCCGACGGGGTCGCCCCTTTTTTTTGCCCCCTTTCCTGCCCGCGTGTTCATGGCGGTTGTATGGTTTTTTGATCGACGTCAAAAATGACGCGCTTAGTCGGCACGGCAACCGATGTCTGCGGTAGAGTTCTTCGCTTGTTTCCCGCTATTGCGGGCTCATTTTTGCGGGGCATCCGGATCATGGCAGTTGAGCTATACAACGACGGCAGGCATGTATGCTTGGCCTTCTACGATCTTGTCGACGAAGAGGCCGACCACGCGGTGCAATGCAATCAGTTTCTGATCGTGGATGGAGACCATGGCGCCCTGATCGATCCGGGTGGCAACATGACCTACAACGGTTTGCTGATGGGCATGCAGCGCTATTTTCCGTCCCGCAATCTGGACTACATCCTGGCCTCGCATGCCGACCCGGACATCATCGCTTCGCTGAACAAGTGGATGGTCACCACGCGCTGTCGTGTGCTGATTTCCAAGCTGTGGGCGCGCTTCCTGCCGCACTTCACGACAGGACGGGATTACTCCGACCGCATTATCGGTATCCCCGACGAAGGCATGGTGGTGCCGCTGGGCGAGAGCAGGATCAAGGCCGTTCCCGCGCACTTCATGCACTCGGAAGGCAACTTCCAGTTCTACGATCCGGTCGCGAAGATTCTGTTTACCGGAGACATGGGCGCATCGCTCATCGATCACGACGTCGCACTGAAACCGGTGACGAACTTCGACGAGCACATCCCCTTCATGATCGGCTTTCATCGCCGCTACATGATTTCGAACAAGATCTGCCGCTTCTGGGTGAACATGGTGCGCCAGCTCGATGTCGAGATGATCGTGCCGCAGCACGGTGCGCGCTTCGAGGGCAAGGTGATGGTCAACCGCTTTCTTGACTGGATCGAGAACCTGCAGTGCGGCGTCGATATCATGACGCAGGACAACTATCGCGCACCCTGATGCGTCGGGCGCCTGCGCCGCTTCAGTGCTTCTTCGATAGCGATTGCATTGTCCGCGACAAACCGTCAAGCGTCATCGGAAACATCCGCCCGCCCACGAGCTGGCGGATCAGCTCGATGGACTTGCGGTAGTCCCACAGGCGCTCGGGCTCGGGGTTGAGCCAGGCTGCAGCCGGATAGGCATCGAGAAGGCGTCGCAGCCAGGTCGCGCCCGGTTCGGCGTTCATGTGTTCGATCGACCCGTGCTGGTGCACGATCTCGTACGGGCTCATGGTGGCGTCGCCGACGAATATCAGCTTGTAGTCGGGGCCGAAGCGGTGAATGACGTCCTGCAAGGGGATGCGTTCAGTGTGGCGGCGTGTGCTGTCGCGCCATACGGTTTCATAGACGCAGTTGTGAAAGTAGAAATATTCGAGGTGTTTGAACTCGCTGCGACAGGCTGAAAACAGCTCTTCGCAGACTTTGACGTGATCGTCCATCGAGCCGCCGATGTCGAGAAACAGCAGCACCTTCACTGCGTTGTGGCGCTCGGGACGCATCATCAGGTCGAGCCATCCCGCATTGCGTGCGGTGGCGGCGATGGTGCCGTCGAGATCCAGTTCCTCTGCTGCGCCTTCGCGGGCGAAGCGGCGCAGACGACGCAGGGCGACCTTGATGTTGCGCGTGCCGAGTTCGATGCTGTCGTCCAGGTTCCGGTATTCGCGCCGGTCCCACACCTTGACCGCGGTTCTGTTGCCGGCCGATTCGCCGCCGACACGAATGCCTTCGGGGTGCGTGCCGTTATTGCCGAATGGCGAGCTGCCGCCGGTCCCCACCCACTTCGACCCGCCCTGATGCCGGCCTTTCTGCTCTTCGAGACGTTTGCGGAAGGTCTCCATCAAGGCGTCCCATCCGAGTTTCTCGAGCCTGGCCTGCTCTTCGGGGGAGAGGTGCTTCTTCATCGCGGCTCGAAGCCACTCCTCGGGGAGGTCGACGTCGAGACCGGGCAGGGAGGAAACTTCCTGGAAGTAGGCCCCGAAGGCCTGGTCGAAGCGGTCGTAGAGTGCTTCGTCCTTGATCAGGCAGGTACGTGACCACAGGTAGAAATCGTCCAGAGAATGACCGCAGACGCCCTCGCGCAAGCCTTCGAGCAGGCTCAGAAACTCGCGGGTGGATACCGGGAGACGACTGGCCTTCAGGTGGAGAAAGAAATCGATCAGCATTACGCCCCGGCCTGCTGTATCTCCAGCGCCCAGGCGAGCGCTTGCAGATGGAACCCGGCAGCCTCCTCCGGGGTTGTCTGGCTGCGCTCGGCCGCGCTGCGGATTGCTTCGGCATCCGCACGTTCGCACGCCTGGGCCAGCATCAGTTGCGGTGCGTAGGGGCCCTCACTGCGCATGATGGCCGCTTCGATCTCGGATGCAACGGCGAGCGATGTCATCGCGCGCTCCATCGGCACCTTCAGCACGACGTCGATGAGCGACAGCAGTCCGGTCAGGAAGAGGGACTCGCGTTCAGCGGCGCTGAGCCTGGCGCCGCTCAGTTCCATCATCCGGGCGCGGACGAGCGCGGTCTCGAGAACGGCCGAAGCACGCCCTTCCTTGTCGTCCGTGCTGCACATCAGCAACATCACCCAGCGATAGAGCTTGTCGCGGCCGAGCAGAATCATCGCCCGCTCGATCGACGAAACGTGCTCGGACAGACCGTTCGCCGCAGAGTTGATGTATCGCAGCAGGCGCACCGCCAGTGCGGCGTCCTGCTTGAGAAGGGCGACGATCTCGTCGGTTTCCGCCTGCTTGCGCAGCTTGCCGGCCAGCATCGCCAGGCGTGCGAAATTGGGTCCCAGATGATGGTCCTGCCAGTCCTCACGGCTGGTGATGAAGGGGCCCTGGAAGAGGCTGGCACCGAGCTTGAAGCAAAAGTTGAAGTCTTCCAGACCCGGCAGTTCGCGCACCAGCAAGGTGGCCCGGGGAGCGTGTTCGACAACGCTTGCGGTCAGCGCCAGTGCCGCTTCGGCGGTGAGCTGCGGGGCACGGACGATGACGACGTCGGCTTCGGGCAGCAGCTCGGCAAAGCCCGGTTCGGATTCGGGGTCGGGGAGGCCGATGCGATATCCGATGGCTCGCAAATGGCGGACCGTCGCCAGCAGGGCATCGGGCGCAGGCGCGCCAGCATCGGGCAGGCGTGTCAGGACAAGAACCGTATTGGCCGCCGGCAGGTGCAGGATGCATTCGTGGTCAATGAAGGAGTCTGGGACGTCGATGAATGCCGACCGCGGCCCGAGCAGCTTGCCGATGTCGGCATGTACCAGACTGTTGACCAGCACTTCGGCGTAAAGGTGGTGAACCCGCCGGGAGCTGCTGCGGATGTGGTTGCGTGCCGCCTCCTGCAACAGGAACTGGTAGCCGGCGATCTTCTGCTTGCGGTTGAGCACCGCTTCGCGGCAGATGAAGGTGGCGCCGATCTCTTGTGCGGCTGCCGTGGCCTCGGCGGATGCTGGGGCCGGCGGGCCCGCACGCAGCGGCGCCCGGCGGTTGAGTTTCTCGAAGCCTGCGGCCTGAGTGACGGGCTGCGGAGCGGGGGTCGGTGCGCGGCGGCCGAAGAGCCAGTTCAGGAGGGTCTTGAACATGATTCTGATCTCAGCGGTTCTGGCGGGCCATATGGACGAGGCGTTCGAAGAGGTGCATGTCCTGTTCGTTCTTCAGCAGCGCGCCTGCGAGTGGCGGGACGATGGCCTTGTTGTCCTGTGAGCGCAGGGCTTCGGGCGGGATGTCCTCAGCCACCAGCAGCTTGAGCCAGTCGATGAGCTCGGATGTCGACGGCTTTTTCTTCAGGCCGGGTACATCGCGCAGGCCGAAGAAGACCTCCATGGCCTCGGTCAGCAGAGCCTTGCGGATGCCGGGGAAATGCACGTCAACAATCCGCTGCATGGTATCGCGGTCGGGAAAGCGGATGTAGTGGAAGAAGCACCTGCGCAGGAAGGCGTCGGGCAGTTCCTTCTCGTTGTTCGACGTGATGAAGACGATGGGTCGATGGCGCGCGCGAACGGTGTTGCGCGTTTCGTAGACATGAAACTCCATGCGGTCGAGCTCGCGCAGGAGATCGTTGGGAAATTCGATGTCGGCCTTGTCGACCTCGTCGATCAGCACGACCGTCGGGCTTTCAGCCTCGAAAGCCTGCCACAGCACCCCCTTCACGATGTAGTTGGCGATGTCCTTGACGCGATCGTCGCCGAGCTGGGAATCGCGCAGCCGCGAGACCGCATCGTATTCATAGAGACCCTGCTGGGCCTTGGTCGTGGATTTGATGTGCCACTGCAGCAAGGGCAGCCCGAGTGCCGTCGCCACCTCTTCGGCAAGCATGGTTTTTCCGGTGCCTGGCTCTCCCTTGATCAGAAGCGGGCGTTGCAGGCGAATGGCTGCATTGACCGCAAGCATCAGGTCGGGCGTGGCAACGTACTGCTCGCTGCCTTCGAAGCGAAGTTGGGACATCCGGGAATCCTCTGATTAATTTTTGTTGATTATAGGGCTAGGGTTCCCGATGAATCACGCATGACATAAAACCAGATGCAGGATTGCGCCGGATGGAAACGGCATGCAGTCCGAAAAAGTGCGGTTCAGCCTGCTTCCAACACAGAGGAGACACCATGCAGGGACGACATCTGCTTCTGGCTGCCATGATGGCAGCGTTGAGCACAGGAATACAGGCAGCAGGCGGGAGTGCCGAGGCTGGAAAGGAGAAGACCGCTGCCTGTATCGGCTGTCACGGCATACCGGGGTACAGGACGAGTTACCCCGAGGTCTACTCCGTGCCGAAGCTGGGCGGGCAGCATCCGGAGTACATCGTGCGCGCGCTCCAGGCCTACAAGGCGGGGGAGCGGAGCCACCAGAGCATGCAGGGCATTGCAGGTTCGCTCTCTGACCAGGACATGGCGGACCTCGCGGCCTACTACGGAGGTGAGCGATGAGTGCTCAAACACGACGTTGTCTGGTTCCGCTCGCGGTGCTCGGCCTGTTTTGCGGCGGTCTCGCGCATGGCGCCGACCCCCTCAAGGGCAAGGAGAAATCAACGGTGTGTGCCGCCTGTCACGGTGCGGATGGCAACAGTCAGACACCGGAGTTTCCGCGCATTGCCGGGCAGCACGAGGATTACCTGCTGCGCGCGCTGCTGGACTACAAGCGCGGCGACCGCAAGAACCCGATCATGGCGGCCCAGGTCGAGAACCTCGAGAAGCAGGATCTGGCCGATCTCGCTGCGTGGTATGCCAGCCAGAGCGGGCTGGTGCTCAAGCGTTAGCGCAGCGTCGAGGCGGGTGCGGGCACCGGCTCACACCAGGCCGGCCCGCCGCCGTACACAGGTCAGATAGGCCAGGCCGTCCGGTGGGGCGTTATTGCGCTGGGCGTTGAAAATGGTCTCGCCGAGGCATTCGAGCACGTCGTGAAGCGCATCGTGGCGATTGCCCCGCTGCGCGCAGGCGGCATCGAAGGCTGCGCGCAGCCCGGGGGGCTGGTCGATCGAGAGCTGTTCCTCGATCGCAAGGTGGAGCGACAGGTGCAGGAAGGGGTTGACCTGCCCGTCCTCTGGCGCGAAATCGCGATCAACGGCTTCCGGATCTTCTACCAGCGTGTGGTACTCGGGGTGGTTCTGCAGAATGTCGGCTGCAATGGTTTCGAGCGGGGTCAGCACCTCGCGCGCGGTGTGCTTGCGCCAGGCGTCGATGAAGAAGGTGCGAACCTGGTCACGTGAAGGATTGAACATGGGGACTCTCTGAGTTGGGGCGCGGCCGCATCAGGCCGTCTTGTCGCGGAATCCGCACAGATCCCGCACGATGCAGGCTTCGCAGGCGGGCTTGCGCGCGGTGCAGGTATAGCGTCCGTGAAGGATCAGCCAGTGGTGTGCATCGAGCAGATATTCTTTAGGGATGCGTTTCATCAGCGCATGCTCGACTTCCAGGACGTCCTTGCCCGGTGCGAGGCCGGTGCGGTTGGAGACACGGAAGATATGGGTGTCCACTGCCATTACAGGCTGGCGGAAAACGGTGTTGAGGACCACGTTGGCGGTCTTGCGTCCCACACCCGGCAGAGCTTCCAGCGCCTCGCGGCTCTGCGGCACTTCGCCGCCATGGCGCTCGAGCAGCAGACGCGACAGTGCAACCGTATTCTTAGCCTTGTTGCGGAACAGGCCGATGGTCTTGATGTGTTCGGCAACCTCTTCTTCGCCGAGCGTGATCATCGCTTCGGGTGTCGGCGCTGCCGCAAACAGGCGGCGGGTCGCGAGGTTTACGCTCTTGTCCGTCGCCTGCGCCGAGAGCACGACGGCGACCAGCAGCTGAAAGGGCGTCGCGTATTCGAGCTCGGTTTTCGGGTCCGGATTGGCGGCCGAGAGGCGATGGAAGAAGGCTTCGATGGCCTCGCGCTTCATCTTCGCCATGTTCAACCGGCCGCGGGCCTTGCTTCAGGGGTTGCGCTCTCAGCTTCGGCGGATGCAGCGGGCCGCATGCGGGCACGTGCGGCAAGCCGGGTGTTGATCGCGTTGTAGAGTGCAATCAGGCAGCCAAGCGCGAAGAATGCGCCCGGCGGCAGGATGGTGATCAGGAAGCCGGGGTAGTCGTCGCCGAAAATCACCAGTGCAGACGCATCGGGGAAGATCATCTCAATGCCCGAAAACAGCGTGCCGGTGCCGATCAGCTCGCGGATCCCGCCGAGAACGGCGAGCACCCACAGCAGGCCGAGCCCCATCAGCAGCCCGTCGATGGTTGAGGACAGGGCGTCGTTCTTGGCTGCAAAAGCCTCCACCCGGGCCAGCACGATGCAGTTGGTGACGATCAGCGGAATGAAGATGCCGAGCACGAGATAAAGACTGTGCAGCCAGGCGTTGAAGGCCAGGTCCACCACCGTGACGAGCGCGGCGATGATCAGGATGAACACGGGAATGCGGATCTCGTAGGGGATGAAGTTGCGCAGGCTCGCCACTGCGAGGTTGGCCAGCGCCATCACCAGGATGGTGGCCAGTCCGAGGCTGACCGCATTGACCATATTCGTGCTGATGGCAAGAATCGGGCAGAGGCCGAGCAACTGGGCCAGGCCCGGGTTCTGTTTCCACAGGCCGTTGAAGGCACTTTCGCGAAATGTCTGCATGTTCATGGCAATGCCTCTTTTACAGCTTGCTGCCCGACTCGGCGGAGAACAGTGCATCCGCCCGCTCGACGCCGAACGCGACGGCGCGGGCAATCGCGCCGGTCATGGCCCGGGCACTGATGGTTGCGCCCGTGTGAAAGTCGAAGGTGCCGCCGTCCTTGCGAACAGCCCACTTTGCGCGATCGACCTCGGACCAGCGTACGCCTTCGAATTGGCTGATCCAGGGCTGCTTCTTGTTGCGGTCCTTTTTCGGATCGATGTAGTCCCCGAGTCCCGGCGTTTCCTTGTGGTTTGTCACCCGCACGCCAATGACGGTTCCATCCCCGCGCAGGGCAACGATGAAGGCGATACGGCCTGCGTAGCCATCGCCGGCCGCGGCTTCGAGGATCATGGCCACGGGCTCGCCCGATTTGCGCGCGCGCCATACGCGTTTGACATCGTCGGGCCCGAGCGCCTGTGCGCCGGCGACCGTGATCACATCGGCGAGCAGATCGTTATCGTAACTGTCGGGTGGCAGGACCTCGTTGATGAGGCGCATCTGCTCTTCCTGAACCGAGGCCTCAATGGCGGGGCGGGTCGTGTCGTAGGTGAAAGCCATCACCGCGGTAAACACCACGGTGAAGATGATCATGATCGCTGCGGTTCGCAGCGACGTTCGCATGGCGGAATACTTGTTGCTCACGAGTTCGGCCCTCCGCGATGGCCGAAGACCGCGGGCTGGGTCTTCATGTCGATCAGGGGAACGCAGATGTTCATCAGCAGCACGGCAAAGGCGATGCCTTCCGGGTAGGCGCCGAAGGCGCGGATCAGATAGGCGATCAGTCCGATGCCTGCTGCAAAGATGAGCTTGCCGCGCGGCGTGGTCGCGCCTGATACCGGGTCGGTGACGATGAAGAACGCGGCCAGCATGGCCCCCCCGGTGGCGAGGTGGAACAGGGGCGAGGCGAACTGATCGGGGTGAAACAGCCAGAACACGCCGGACGTGACCGCCAGGCCGGCAAGAAAGCCGGTGGGCAGGTGCCAGGTGATGGTGCGGGTCAGCAGCAGGAACAGTCCGCCGAGCAGATAGCCACCGGCAATCCACTCCCAGCCACGTCCGCCGAGCAGGCCGTAGGTGCTGGTTTGCAGCAGCTCGCCCACGTTGGTGTCGCCGCGCAGGCCTGTGCGCAGGGTATCGAGCGCCGTTGCGCCGGTCACCGCGTCAAGCTCGCGCAGTCCGCCGAGAATGAGGTGAAGCTGGGTGTCGAAGCTCACCGCACCGGAAACCGGCCATTGCGACATCAGTGACGGGTAGGCCACGATCATCGTGCAGTAGGCGGCCATTGCCGGGTTGAAGGGGTTCTGTCCGAGGCCGCCGTAAAGGTGTTTCACCGCAACGATGGCAACGAGCACGGCAAACACGGTGAGCCACCATGGCACGATGGGCGGAAACGCGAGCGCCACCAGCCATGCGGTGACGACGGCAGAGAGGTCGGTTGCGGCCAGCATGACCGGGCGCTTGCGCAGGCTGAGCATCAGCACTTCGGCGGCGACCGCAGTGACCGACGCGATGGCCAGATTGACCAGGATGCCGGCGCCGATCTGCCACACGTAGGCGGCGATGCCGGGTATGAGCGCGAGCAGCACGTTGAGCATGACGCGCTGGACGCTCGCCGGTTTGCGGATGTAGGGAGAGTGGATCATCGGCTCAGGAGGTGGATTCGGGTGAGCGTTCGGATGGGGGCTCACCGGCAGGCGCAGCAGGATCGACCAGTGCAGCCTTGATCCGGCGCGCATCGATTTCGGCGATTTCTTTTTCGGTGTCCGGGCTCAGCGCTTCGGTGTTGCGCGCCTGCACGGCCTCCTTCTGCGCCTTGGCACGTGCCAGCGCGGCGGCGATCAGGGCCTTCTTGGGGTCTTCCTCGCCACTTGACGCGGCTGCGGCTGCGGGAGCGGGAGCGGTCGCATCCTTGTCCGCCAGCTTTGCACGGGTTTCCGCAGCCTTGGCCGCGAGCTTGGCGGCTTTCTCTTCCTTTTCGCGTTCCTGCCGGAAATTGCGGAACTCGAATCGGTCGCGAGCCTGGTCTGCCGCGGATTTTTCACGCTCGCGAGCCCAGATTTCGCTCTTGGCAAAGCGGTAGTAATCGACCAGCGGAATGTGGGACGGGCACACGTAGCTGCAGCAGCCGCATTCGATGCAGTCGAACAGGTTGTATTCCTGGGCCTTGCCGAAGTTGTGGGCGCGGCTGAACCAGTAGAGTTCGAAGGGCTGCAGTTCGGCCGGGCAGGCCCGCGCGCACTCGCCGCAGCGGATGCAGGGCTGCTCGGGCGGCGGTGGCGGAAACAGCGCAGGCGAGGCCGAAATGATGCAGTTCGTGCCCTTGACCACCGGCACGTCGAGGCGCGGCAGTGCGAAACCCATCATCGGGCCACCCATCAGGGTGCGGTCGGTATCGGGTTTGGGTTCGCACAGCGTGAGCAGGTGCGAAATCGGTGTGCCGATCAGCACCTCGTAGTTGCCGGGACGGGCGACATTGCCAGTGAGGGTGAGCACACGGGACACCAGCGGTTCGCCGTGAGCAAGTGCCCGGTATACCGCATGTGCGGTACCGACGTTGAAGCACTGGACGCCGAACTCTGCGCCGAGCTTGCCGTAGGGAATCTCGACGCCGGTGAGGACACGGATCAGCTGCTTTTCGCCGCCTGCCGGGTAGAGCGAAGGAATCGCGATCACCGCCACGTCGCCTTCGACGCTGCCTGCCGCAGCCTGCATTGCGGCGATGGCTTCGGGCTTGTTGTCCTCGATTCCGATCACGAGACGGCGTGCGCCGATGAGTTCGCGCAGGATGGTGGCGCCGGCGAGGATGTCGGCAGCGCGCTCGCGCATCAGCCTGTCGTCGCAGGTAATCCAGGGTTCGCACTCTGCGCCGTTGAGGATCAGGGTGTCGATGCCGCTGCCACGGCCGAGCTTGACGTGGCTGGGAAAGGTGGCACCACCGAGCCCGACGATGCCGCAGTCGCGCAGCTGTGCAAGCGTCTGTTCCCGTGTTGCTCCGTGGTAGTCGAAGGGCTGATGGTCTGCCCAGCGATCCTCGCCGTCGGGCTCGATCACCACGCAGCGCGTGTTCAGACCCGACGGGTGGGCCAGCGGATACAGCCCGAACTCCACGACGGTACCTGAGGTCGGCGCGTGCACTGCGGTGCCGAGCGTGCCTTCGGCTTCGCCGATCCGCTCACCCTTGAGCACGTGCTGGCCCGGACTGACGATGCAGCGCGCGGTTGCACGCGTGCTCTGACGCAGCGGAACGATCAGGTGGGCCGGCATCGGCGCCGCCTGGATGGAGGCGTTTGCCGATTCGTTCTTGTGCGCGTCGGGCTTGACCCCGCCGCGGAAATTGAAGAGGCGCGCGATCATGCGGATTTCCTGAGTTCGATGACCGGATACTTCCATTTCCAGGTCTGCACCGTGTCGGGCACCTGCACCATGGTGATGCAGTCGACAGGGCAGGGCGCAAGACAGAGTTCGCAGCCGGTGCACAGGGGCTCGACGACCGTATGCATCTGCTTGGCGGCGCCAACGATGGCGTCCACCGGGCAGGCCTGAATGCACAGCGTGCAGCCGATGCAGGTCTGTTCGTCGATCAGGGCCACGGATTTGGGCTTTTCCACGCCATGCTCTTCGGAGAGCGGCTTGAACTCGCGCCCGAGCAGGTCGGCGAGCTTGCGGATGCCCTCTTCACCGCCGGGGGGGCACTGGTTGATGTCGGCCTCGCCCTTCGCGATGGCTTCGGCATAGGGCTTGCATCCCGGATAGCTGCACTGGCCGCACTGTGTCTGCGGCAGGATGGCATCGATTTTCTCGACCAGGGGGTCGCCTTCCACCTTGAAGCGGATGGCGGCATAGCCCAGTGCTGCGCCGAGCACCAGGGCGATCCCGGTCATGATGAGTAGGGCAGAGAGCATTCGGTTTCAGTCGATCAGTGGGTGCGAGCGTAGTCCGCTGCGCGCTGCGCGGACTTGCGCCGGATCAGGAATGTGTTTCGTCGTGGGTGAAGTGGCGACCCGCATCAGTGAAAACGGTCCAGTCCGGCGAAGCCCATGAAGGCCAGGCTCATGAAGCCTGCGGTGATCATGGCGATCGCGGTGCCCTTGAACGGCTGCGGAACATCGGCGCCGTCGAGACGTTCACGGATGCCTGCAAACAGCACCAGGGCCAGGGTGAAGCCGATCGAGGAGCCGAAACCGAACAGCAGCGACTCGAGCAGGTTGTGACGCAGACCGACGTTGAGCAGCGGAACGCCCAGCACGGCACAGTTGGTGGTGATCAGCGGCAGGTAGATCCCGAGCACCTGGTGCAGCAGGGGACTCGTCTTCTGGATGACGAGTTCGGTCAGCTGGACGATTGCGGCAATCACCACGATGAAGGACAGCGTGCGCAGGTAGGCGAGATCGTTCGGTACCAGAAGGTAGTGATCGATCAGGTAGCTGGAACCTGCGCCCAGTGTAAGGACGAAGGTGGTGGCCGCACCCATGCCAACCGCAGTTTCGAGTTTCTTGGAGACGCCCATGAACGGGCACAGGCCGAGAATACGGACGAAAACCACGTTGTTGACCAGAACTGCGCCGATGACAACGAAAATATAACTGCTCATGATCCGATGGCCGGGATTAACCGCTGGATTATCCCCTTGAGCACCGGGCCACTCAAGCCCGGACGCGTTATAGCTTTATGCATTTAAGTGCGTTAGCGCCTCAGGCACATGCTCGCACGCATTCGCGCACGAGTTCGGGGCCGCGATAGACCAGTCCGCTATAGAGCTGAACCAGGCTCGCACCGGCGTCGATCTTTGCCTTGGCGCCACGGCCGTCGAGCACGCCGCCGGCAGCGATGATCGGCAACTCGCCGCCTAGCGCCTGGGCCAGCTGGCGCACGACAGCGGTCGACGCTTCGAACACGGGCGCACCCGACAGACCGCCCTGCTGTTCGCCGTAGCGCACGCCCTGGACCTTGTCGCGCGCGATGGTGGTGTTGGTGGCAATCACGCCGTCGATGCGATGGCGGCGCAGTGCGTCGGCGATGTTGATGACCTGCTCGGGTTCGAGGTCGGGGGCAATCTTCAGCGTCAGCGGAACGTAGCGGCCGTGGGTGTCGGCCAGGCGGGTCTGCGCGGTTTTGAGCTTGCCGAGCAGGTCGTCGAGTTCCGATTCACCCTGCAGCTGTCGCAGGTTCTTGGTGTTGGGCGACGAAATATTGACGGTGACGTAGCTTGCGTGCCGATAGACCTTGTCGAGGCAGATCAGGTAGTCGTCCGCAGCGTTCTCCATCGGCGTATCGAAGTTCTTGCCGATGTTGATGCCGAGAATGCCCTTGAACTTGACCCTGCTGACGTTGGCAACCAGTGCGTCGACGCCGTGGTTGTTGAAACCCATGCGGTTGATGATGCCGCGTACTTCGGGCAGGCGGAACATTCGCGGACGCGGATTGCCCGGCTGCGGGCGCGGTGTGATGGTGCCGATCTCGATGAAGCCGAAGCCCATCAGGGCGAGTCCGTCGATGGCTTCGCCATTCTTGTCCAGACCGGCAGCGAGGCCGATGCGGTTGGGGAAGTTCAGGCCCATCACTTCGACGGCGTCGGACGCGGCCGGCTTGCCGGCAGGCAGGATGCGGCCGGCGAGGTTGAGCGAAGCGAGCGTGAACTCGTGGGCGGTTTCCGCGTCAAGCGAAAACAGGAGCGGGCGGGCGATGTTGTAGAGCATGGGGCCGGATTGTAACGATTCGGCCGGTGCGAAGCGATGCGGCTGTCCGCAATGTTTCAGCGCAGCGCCTATGCCTCGACCTCAAGCGGGCCCCATTCCCCGCGCCGATAGGCTTCAATCGGGCGAAAGCGCGCCTTGTAGGCCATTTTCCGGCTCTCGGCAATCCAGTAGCCGAGATACAGATAGGGCAGGCGAAGGCGGCGGCAGACTTCGATCTGCCACAGGATGCCGTAGGTACCGAACGCGCAGCGCTCCGCGTCCGGATCGTAAAAGGTGTAGACGCTGGACAGGCCGTCGGTCAGGCGGTCGATGACGCTCACCATGCACAGCTTGCCTTCGTCGCGGAATTCGATGATCCGGGTATCGACATGGCTTTGCAGCAGGAAGTGCGTGTACTGCTCCCGATTGTCCAGATCCATGCCGCCGCCCGCATGGCGCGAAGCCTGGTAGCGCTGATACAGCCGGTAGTGCTCTTCGGAAAACTCAAGCCCGCACTCATTGGTTTCGAGGCCGGCGTGACGGGACCAGGCACGGCGCTGGCTGCGGTCTGGGGTGAAGCGGTTGACGGCGATTCGCACCGGCACGCAGGACTGGCAGTGATCACAGTGCGGGCGGTAGGTGAACAGCCCGCTGCGACGAAAACCCCTGCGAACGAGGTCGCTGTACACCTGAGGATCGATCAGGTGACCGGGCGTGGCCACCTGCGAGCGCGCGACGCGGTCGGGCAGATAGGAGCAGGCATAGGGCGCTGTCGCATAAAACTGGATCAGGGCGTAGGGGTAGTCCTGTTGCATAGATGTGCGCCTGCGGCTCCTCCTGCAGCGTTATGGTTCCATTCGATTCCTTGCAGCGGCCCGGATGACCATTGTCCCGGTGGCTCGCCTTCCCGTGACCATCGTTCCAGGCCTGCCGCGAACTCGCTGCGACGAATCTCACGTGCCCCCATGGAAAGCAGGTGAGGCGTTGTCATCTGGCAATCTATCACGGCGAAATCGCGCTGTTCAAGCACGCGGGCGAGGTGTGCGAGGGCCACTTTCGAGGCGTCCGTCTCGCGCGAAAACATCGACTCGCCGAAAAATGCGCGCCCGACCGCCATGCCGTAGAGCCCGCCCACGAGTTTGCCATCGCGCCAGCATTCCACGCTGTGGGCATAGCCGAGTTCGTGCATGCGGCAGTAGGCGGCCTGGATGTCGGGTGTGATCCAGGTTCCGCCCTCAGGTTCCCGGGGCGCTGCGCATTCGGCCATCACGGCAGCGAACGCGGTGTCGATCCGGACCTCGAACCGCCGCTGGCGCAGCACCTTGAGCAGTGAGCGTCGAATCCTGATGTGCGCAGGCGCCAGGACCAGGCGCGGATCGGGGCTCCACCACAGGATGGGTTCGCCGTGGCTGAACCAGGGGAAAATGCCTCTGTGGTACGCAGCCAGCAGCCACTCGGGCGTCAGCGCTCCGCCGGCCGCAAGCAGGCCGTTCGGTTCGACGAGCGCGGAGTCAAGCGGCGGAAATGCCGGTGCGCCGGCCAGCCATGGAATCATCCCGGGAGCTGAACGAGTTGCAGGGTGCCTGCGCCGGCCTCGCTGCCCCTGAAGGTCACGACGTGGTCCACATCCAGGCGGATGCCGATGCGCTCCCCGATGGCGTGGTTGTGGTGACTGGGTACCAGCGAGAGCACTTTCGCCCCGCTGGCGAGCTTCAGGGTGTACAGGATGTCCGCGCCGCGAAAGGCCTTGTGCACCACCTCGCCGCGCATCGGGCTGGCGTCGTCATGCACGACATCGTCGGGGCGCAGCAATACGTCGAGGCTGCAGTTGCGTTCGCAGTTGTCGCAACTGGTCGTGCATTCGATGGGCACGTCGCTGCGCAGGGTGCCGATTTCGACCTGTACCCGGCCGTCGTTGAGCACCATGCCGGGCAGAAACACGCCCTGGCCGATGAAGTCGGCGACAAAGCGATTCTGCGGGCGGTGATAAAGATTGTAGGGGGTGTCCCACTGCTGGATCCGGCCCTCGTGCATGATGCCGATCTCATCGGCGACCGCAAATGCCTCATGCTGGTCATGGGTCACGAGAATCGCTGTCGTCCCGGTGGCCTTGATGATGTCGCGCACCTCGTGCGAAAGACGCTCGCGCAGCTCCACGTCGAGGTTGGAGAAGGGCTCGTCGAGCAGCAGCAGGCTCGGCGCCGGTGCGAGTGCGCGTGCAAGGGCGACGCGCTGTTGCTGACCGCCCGACATCTCGTGCGGATACTTGTTGCCCTGTGTGCCGAGCCCGACCAGTGCCAGCAATTCGTCCACCCGGTCGCGCTTTTCGTCGCGTCCGCGGTCACGCAGGCCGAAGGCGATGTTCTCGGCGACCGTGAGGTGGGGGAAGAGGGCGTAGTCCTGGAATACCATGCCAACGCGCCGGCGCTCGGGGGCGAGGTTGTAGCCCTTGCGACTCACGACCGCCCCGTCGAGCAGGATTTCACCCGCAGACACCGGTTCGAAGCCGGCGATGCACCTGAGCACCGTGGTCTTGCCGCAGCCGGACGGGCCCAGCAGGCAGCCGATGCTGCCTTTTTCGAGGCTGAGCGACAGACTTTTGACAACACGGTTGCCGGCGTATGCCAGATCGATGTCGACGAGTTGCAGAAGGGACATGATTTAACGGTCCAGTGCAGGTTGTGGGATTATTGCATTGCAGCGATCGAAATGCGATCAATTATAATTTACTTGTAAGATCGCCTCAGCCCATGGCGATACGGGATATCGGGAGCAGGATGAGAGTCAGGGGAAGAGAAGGGCGCTTTGGTTTGCGCGTGTCGTGGCTGACAGCGGTGGCCGTCGTCATCGCGATGCTGATCGCGGCGCCGGTGCTGTCGGTGTTCTCGAACGTATTCGTTGGCGGGACGACCGGCACGTGGTCGCATCTGGCCGACACGGTGCTGGGTGAGTTCGTGAGCAATACGGTCATTCTGTGCATTGGCGTCGGTCTTGGCGTGTCCTCGATCGGGGTGACCACTGCGTGGCTGACGACCATGCATGACTTTCCCGGGCGGCGTGCCTTCGAGTGGGCGCTGATCCTGCCGCTGGCCGTGCCGGCCTACGTCATGGCCTATGTGTATACGGACTTTCTGCAGTTTGTCGGGCCGGTACAGACCTGGCTTCGCGACACCTTTGGCTGGACCCGGGCCGACTACTGGTTTCCTGACGTGCGTACGGTGGGTGGCGCGGTGGCCATGTTCATGTTCGTGCTCTATCCCTACGCCTACATGATCTCGCGCTCTGCCTTTCTGGAGCGGGCCGGCGGCATGCTCGAGGCGGGGCGTTCGCTTGGCCTCGGGCCGTGGGGATGCTTCTTCCGCGTGTCGCTGCCGCTGGCACGTCCGGCGGTTGTCGCCGGCACCGCCCTGGCGCTGATGGAGACGCTTGCCGATTTCGGCACGGTTGCCTACTTCGGCGTACAGACCTTCACCACCGGTATCTATCGGGCCTGGTTTTCGCTCGGCGACCGCATTGCCGCCGCACAGCTGTCGGCGGCACTGCTGCTGTTCGTGGTCATCGTGCTGGCGCTCGAACGTGCGACGCGTGGGCGGGCGCGTTTCAACAACACATCGCGCAACGCCGGTTCGACGATACGGCATCGGCTCTCGCCGCTGGCGGGCGCGGTTGCGGCATTTGCGTGCTTCATGCCGCTGTTTTTCGGCTTTCTGCTGCCGGCGGGCCTGCTGTTGCGGATGGCCTTCGGCGATGGCGATGCGCAGTTCGGCGAGCGTTTCGTGCAACTCGCAAGCAACAGCTTCACCCTGGCGGCGGTGACGGCGGTGCTGGCGGTGGTGCTGGCGGTCGTGCTGGCCTACGCTGCACGCATGGCACGTTCGCGGCTGCCGCTGGTGCTGAACCGGATTGTCGGGCTGGGCTATGCGGTCCCAGGCTCCGTGATTGCGGTCGGCGTGCTGATTCCGGTGACGCGGCTCGACAACTGGCTGATCGCGTGGTGGGAAGCCGCGTTCGGTGTGAATCCCGGGCTGCTTCTGACCGGCGGCATCGCGGCACTGGTCTACGCCTATCTTGCGCGCTTCCTGACCGTATCCCTGCAGACGGTGGAGTCCTCGCTGGGCAAGGTCACGCTGAGCATGGACGACGCTTCACGCAGCCTCGGCTACGGGAAGTGGGCGACGCTGCGGCGGGTGCATGTTCCGATTCTGCGCGGCAGCTTGCTGACCGCATCGCTGCTGGTGTTTGTCGATGTGATGAAGGAACTGCCTGCCACGCTGGTGATCCGCCCCTTCAACTTCGATACGCTGGCCACGCAGGCGCACACGCTCGCCTCTGACGAGCGTCTGACCGAGGCCTCGACTGCGGCACTGACCATCGTCGTCGTGGGGCTGTTGCCGATGTTCGTGATTTCGCAGCAGATCCTCAAGGGGCGGCGCGCAGGCTGACGCGCAGATGCGTCGCACAAGCCTTTCGTCGGGGTCTCGCTCGCCGCAGCTCGATGGGTCGGGCGGGGGCGCGTGCTGCGCTTGTCATGCGCACGCTTCGTCGGCTGTGCGGTGTGCCGGTGGAGCGCGCAGTGATCGATGATCGGAGGTGGCTGAAGCCGCGTTGCCACGGAGGCGCGATGCGCTAGGCAGAGGGCAAGGGCGGATGAGTGCTTGTGGATCAGGCCTTGCGCCCGCTGTGCTGGCCAGGCACGAAGGAAAACAGCCCACGTCACCCCGGAAGGGTGGCGTGGGCTGTTTGCGTTCGCGGACGCGTGATCAGCGATAGCCGGCGCGGTCGAAAATCTTCTGCGCTTCACCGACCGTGTCGGCCAGCTTCTGGATTGGCAGGGTGTCGGCCTTGAATTCACCGAGCTTGTCGAGCGCGGGATTGCTGACCTTCACGCTGGCGACCACCGGCCATTCGTTGTTGCCATCGGCGAAATACACCTGGGCTTCATCGGATGCCAGGTATTCGAGGAACTTGACCGCAGCCGCCTTGTTCGGGGACGTCTTCAGCATGCCCGCACCGGATACGTTGATATGGGTGCCCCAGGACTTCTGGTTGGGCCATACCGGCGTGATCTTGGCGACCACGGCCTGATCGTCGGGCTTGGTGGAGTTCATCAGGCGGGCGAGGTAGTAGCTGTTGGCGATGGCAATGCCACACTCGCCAGCGGCAACCGCCTTGATCTGATCGGTGTCGCCGCCCTTGGGTGCGCGCGCAAAGTTGGCGACGATGCCCTTGGCCCATTCCTCGGTCTTGGCCGCGCCGTCGTGCTGCACCAGCGCTGCGCCGAGCGAGAGGTTGTAGGGGTGGCTGCCGGAACGGGTGCACACCATGCCTTTCAGCGCCGGGTCTGCAAGGCCTTCATAGGTCTGCGCCTGCTCGGCCTTCACCATGTCCTTGTTGTAGACGATGACGCGGGCACGGGTGGAGTACGAGAACCAGTTGTCGGCACGCAGATGCGCGGGGATGCGCTCCTCAAGCAGCTTCGACTTCACCGGGGCGAAGATGCCCATTTCGTCGGCGTTGGCGAGGCGCGAAGCGTCTACCGCGATGAAGACGTCCGCAGGGCTGTTCGCGCCTTCGTTGCGGATACGCTCGAGCAATTCGTCTTCCTTGGCTTCGATCCGGTTGACCTTGATGCCGGTCTGCTTGGTGAAGTTGCCGTAGAGCGCTTCATCGGTCTGGTAGTGCCGTGCCGAGTAGATATTGACCTCGTTGTCGGCCGCAAGAGCCTGAGCACCGTAAATGCCAAAGCCTGCGAGCAGGGCGGATGCGAGAGCCTTTCTGATCATGAAGTGTTTGCCTTACAGAACGAGTTGTCGATGTCTGGATGGTAACGAGATTAATTCGCACTTGCAAATGGATCTTGTAATGGTCATCATGGTTGCGAATCATTCTCAATAAGGACTCATCATGAATGCCCTGCTCGTTGGTGCCGATCGTCTGGGAAACATTCCCGATGTGTTGCAGCAGTTTGGAATCCGAATCGCTGCGCACGTCAGTGGCAGGGACAGTGCGCACCAGCGGCGCAGTGCGCCCTTGCCCGCGGGCATCGAGATGGTGATTCTGTTTACCGACTTCATCGGGCACAACGTGATGCAGCGCTTTCGCGAGGCGGCCAGCCGCGAAGGGGTGAGCCTGGTCTGTTGCCGGCGCTCAGTGTGCGCACTGCAGCAGGCTTTGGGCAAACGGATTGCGATGGACAGTTGCGATCGCTGCGGTGCCTGCCCCGAGCGGAGCGCGACCGGCCGGCGCAGGCATTGAGCGCGCAGTCGTGCGAAGAATGTGAAGGCTGGGAAGGGGGGAGCGGGCAGGCAGAACCGCTCGCCAGCGTCAGGCGGCAGGCCGCTCAGTTGGTGAGTGCGGCGCTTGAACCCGTGGCGGATGCGTCGTCGTCGAGCAGTCGGCGGGCGCCGTTGAAGCGTTTGGCCCAGTAGCTGGTGCTCATGCTCTCGACCCGCACGCTGCCGCCGCTGGACGGCGAATGCACGAAACGTCCGTCGCCGAGATAGATGCCGACATGCGAGAAAGCGCGACGCATGGTGTTGAAGAACACCAGATCGCCAGGCTTGAGTTCCTGTTTCGCCACCTTGTCGCCACGGCTTGCCATTTCATGGGCGGTACGCGGCAGGTCAAGGCCGAGGGCGTTGCGGAAGACAGCCTGAACCAGACCACTGCAGTCGAAGCCGGTTTCGGGTGAGGTGCCGCCAAAACGGTAGCCAATCCCGAGGTAGCCCATGCTCTCGTTGACGAGGTTCTGGGCAGCGCTGGTGTAGCGCCCGATGAGGTTTGACTGTTCCGTCACTTCGTCCGTGGGTGCCGTCTGCGCGGAGACGGTTGCCGGTAGCGCGAGCAGCGCGCTTAGCAGCAGGGGCAGAAGGTGGACGGAAATTCGCATCGCCCGGACTATACGCACCACGGCGGTGCCTGTAAACCGCGAAGATGACGCAAGACTACCCGGTGGCCAGAACCGGCACGATGAGCGCGTGCCGCAGCGCGTCAGGTGTGGCGCTGCAGCTGGCGTCGCGCCCGTTCCACCTCGACCAGCGCACGTGGCGTACTGACGCCTTGTGCCAGCGCACGGGCCTGCGCGGCAAGCATGAGCTGGGCGATCACGAATGCGTCGCCGAGCGCATGATGGCGCTGGAAGGTTTCGATGTCGAAGGCTTCCATCCAGTCGGCAAGCCGCGCGTTGCGGTTGATCCGGTCGGGGAAGAGCGTCGGCAGCAGGATGAAGAGATCGAGCCAGATCAGCTCCGGAACGAAGCCGAGATGGGTGTCGAAGGCGCGCTCGAGCATGCTGCGGTTGAATCCCGCATTGAAGACCACCAGCGGTTCCTTGCCTGCAAATCTGAGCAACTCGGCCAGCGTTGCCGCGGGGTGTGGTTCCAGGGCCGCGTAGAAGCTGTTCTCGGGGGTGAGGATGCCTTCGTTGAGACCGATCGCTGCAACCGACAGCAGGGTGTCGTGATCGAGGTTGAGACCGCTCGCCTCGGTATTGACGATGGTGTATCTCGCTTCGAAATGCGGGCGGTTGGGGTCGCAGGCGGGGAGGGCTTTCCAGTCCGCTATGGTCTGCAGCACGTTGGTGTCGGGGCTTGTGGCGCCGTCGCGGCCGCCCATGAGTTTGGCCAGCCAGTTCATAGCTGGTAATCCAGTTTGAGGCGCAATTGCAGCTTGCGTGCCTGGCGGAAGGCTTCCTTTAGGATGCGACGATCGAGTTCGTTGAGCGTCTCGGGGTTCACCTTGTTGTCGGTGACGTCGTCGTGCTCGGTATCGAGATGCTGCGAGCGCAGGCGCAGAAGCTGGATGAAGTGAAAGCCGTCGATGATGGCCGACACTTCTTCGTTGGGCACGCCCATCTTGACCGCTGCCCTTCGCAGGCGCTGGACCGTGCTGCTCGATTCGGCGCCGGTGCGCAGTGCAAGGATGCGGGCGACATCGACGAAGAGGCGTGCGCCGGACTTCTTCAGGTCGATCATGCCGTCATCGTCGAGCACGAAGTCGCGGATGCGGCCCAGCGGCGGCACGACCTGCAGCGCATTGCTCGCCATCATGCGCTGGAAGGTGGCGTTCGATTTTGCGCTCTTGTTGAGCCAGGCGCGCAGGTGGTCGCCCAGCCGTTCGTTACCGTAGAGGACGCGGAAGTCGAAAAAGATGGATGCATTGAGCAGGGCTTGCGGATCGGGTTCGCGAATCCAGCTGCCGAAACGGCTGCGCCATTCGTCCAGTGTGAGGCACAGATCGGGATTGCTCGCCATGATGTTGCCCTTGCACAGCGGGAAACCGCAGGCGGCAAGATTGTCATTGACCTCACGTGCAAACTTGACCAGCCGGACCCGCAGTTTCTCGAGCTCCTGCAGCTCGGGGCAGACCCAGATGATGCCGTTGTCCTGGTCGGTCGACAGCGTCTGCTCATGTCGCCCCTCGGAGCCGAAGGACAGCCACGCGAAATCGATGCCATACAGGTCGTGGTGTTCAAGCGCCAGGCTGATGATGCGGCGCGTCAGCGCATCGTTGAGCGCGGAGATGAACTGCGTGAGCTGTTCGGCGCCGATGCCCTGGGCGATCAGGTTCAGCGCCAGCTGACGGATGTCCTGGCTTGCGCGTTGCAGCGCCTTGGCCTCGGTCGCACTCTCGATGCCGGCGCGGATCTGACGCAGGCTGATGCGCTGCAGGGAGAACAGATCGCGTTCTGACACCACGCCTTGCAGCCTGCCATCGGCGTCGATGACCAGCAGGTGGCGAACGCCGTGGGTCGCCATCGCGAGCGCGGCATCATAGGCCGAAGCCGTGCTGAGCAGCTCATGCGGGTTGGCCGTCATGACCTCGCTGATCGGAAGGGACAGGTCTACGCCGGGCAGCAGCAAGCGTGGCAGAAGGTCGCTCTGGGTGAGCACCCCGAGCGGACGCTGCTCGGCATCGGCGATGACCATGCAGCCGATGTGAAGCTCCGCCATCTTTTCCAGTGCTTCACGGGTGCTGCAATCCGGGGCTACGAAGACGGGCTCCTGCTTGACCAGCTGGGCCAGCGGCGTGGTCATGGTCTGCTGTTCTGCCGCACGCTGCGAGAAGGTAGTCTGGAGCTGCTGCCGCGACTGGTTGAGCAGACTGGCAATGTACTGGGTGCAGAACAGATGGAAGACCGGGCTCATCTGCATCAGCTGCATGAAGTCGTCGGCGGTGATCTGGAAGCAGAAGCTGTCTTCGACCGCCACGTAGGCGTTGGTCGAAGGCCGGCTCGCCGAAATGGCGCCGATCGGGAAGCACTCGCCGGGACCCATCGACATGCTGGCGTATTCGGTGACCACGGTTGCGCCGGTCTGGCGCGACTGCACCTTGCCGCGCTGGATGATGTAGAAGTGCCTCGCCTGCCCCATTTCCGGGGTCAGGATCTCGTTGCCGCGCGCATGGAAAGCCAGCGCAGCCCGTTGCGCCAGAAACGCCAGCGCTTCTGGCTCCATCCGGTTGAAGGGGGAGAAGCGCTTCAGGAAGTCAGAGCTGGCGCCGACCAGCATGTCGGGGGCTGTAACAGTCATGGCCTGTGAATCAGATGTCAATCGCCGGATTATAGGCTTTGACCCGGCACCCCGGGACTGATCTGCGACAAGCCCGGGTGCCTGAGCGGATTGCGAGCGCCTCAGATCCGCTGTTCGAAGTGCGCCACCAGCAGTTTGAGCTCGCGTGCGGTATCTTCCAGGCCTGCCGCAGCCGCTTCGACGTCGGCCACCGTGCCGAGATTGCGCTCGGTGATTCCGCTCATGCGCTCCATGATGCCGGCGACGTCGGTCGACGCCTGTTGCTGTTGCGACAGCATGTGCTTCACGTCCTCGGCATTCGATGACACGGCGGTGTTGGCAATCGAGATCTGCTCGAGTTCGCCGGCAAGCGTCTGAATCGCCTCGACGCTGCGACTCACGCCGGACTGAAGGCCGGCCATGCTCTCAGTGACGCTGGACTCACGCTCCGCGATCTCGGTCACCAGGCGGGCAATGTCTTCGGTGCTGCGCTGGGTTTGACCGGCCAGTTCGGTGACTTCGCCCGCCACCACCGCAAAGCCGCGGCCCTGCTCGCCTGCACGGGCGGCCTCGATCGCCGCATTGAGTGCGAGCAGGTTGGTGCGCTTGGCAATGCCGCTGATGGCCTCGGCAACCGCCCCGATCTTCTTCACCGACGCCCCCAGCGCCGCCATCATGCGCTGGTTCTCCTCGACGGCGGACACCACCAGGCGCGTGTTCTCGGCTGCGAGCGACATGTTGCGTTGCCCGTCCTGTGTGATCTTCAGCGCCTGACCGGCCTGTCTGGCGCTGTCTTCGGTTGCACTGGCGATTTCGCCTACGGATACCGCAAGCTGCTCCATGGCAGCCGCAGAGGACGAGACCTGATCCGCCTGATCGGACGAGCCCTGATGCAGTTTGTTGGCGCCCCGATGGAGCACGCTTGCTTCCGCTGAAGTGTCGCTGGCGGATGCAACCACATCGCCTATCAGGGCGCGCAGGCTCACCTGCATCGAACGCAGGGCCGTGCGCAGATCACGGACTTCGCGGCAGCCGGCGTCGGCGACCTCGGCCTTGAGATTGCCTTCGGCAATCTGGCGGAACAGGCCGAGCATGTTCTTCAGCGGTGTGACCACGGCTGTCTTGATCGACATCCACAGCGCGAGAGCGAGTACCGCCTGAGCGCCCAGCAGCGCAAACGCCGCCCAGCCGTCCACGAAGGCCTGAGCGGCGGCCAGTGCAAGGATCAGCGCGAGGCCGACAGCACTTGTTGCGCCGAGCGACACGCCAGCGCCGATTGCGGTCGGCTGCAGTGTCTGGCGGCCTTCACTGACTGCACGGTAGAGGGCTTCCGCTTCGCTTCGTGCCTGCTGACTGGGTGCGCTGCGTACCGACATGTAGCCGACGTGCCGGCCGTCATCGGTTACTGGGGTGATGTAGGCGTCCACCCAGTAGAAGCCCCCGGACTTGGTCCTGTTCTTCACCATTCCGCGCCATGGCGCACCCGCTGCGATGGTTCGCCAGAGGTCGGCGAACGCAGCCTTGGGCATGTCGGGATGACGAACGATATTGTGGTTCGATCCGATGAGCTCTTCGCGGCTGTATTCGCTGATCTGGACGAAGGCCGGATTGGCGTAGGTGATGACACCCTTGAGATCGGTCTTGGTGACGATGGGGCGTCGCGGATCGAGAAAGGATTCCTTCCCCGCTGCTCTGGTGTTCGTAGTGCTCATGGGGCGCGCTTCCGTATTGGCGGAGGGCCCGGCAACCCATGCCCGGCCGGGTCCGGGCAGCAGTTGTCGGGCGGGACTGTCTGATTAACGGCGTGATGCCGGCAATACTTGAATTTTCGTCGGGGCAGCATCCCGCAAGGGCGCTGTCGATGAGTGTCCGTGTGCGTAGCAAGGACGCAAGACGGAACCGGGGTCACCCGGGCCTGAGCGCCTTCGCGCCCGGCCCGGGTGACCCCGGGTTGTGCCTTTCGGGCTGACTTAGAGCACTTCTGCCGCGTGGTCGGCGAGGCGGGAGCGTTCGCCGCGCTGCAGGGTGATGTGGCCCGAATGCAGCCAGCCCTTGAAACGATCGACCGCAAACGTGAGGCCGGACGAGCCTTCGGTGAGGTAGGGCGTGTCGATCTGGGCGACGTTGCCCAGGCAGACCACCTTGGTGCCGGGGCCGGCGCGGGTGATCAGGGTCTTCATCTGCTTGGGCGTCAGGTTCTGCGCTTCGTCGATGATCAGGAACTTGTTGATGAAGGTGCGCCCGCGCATGAAGTTCAGGCTCTTGATCTTGATCCGGCTGCGGATCAGGTCGCGTGTTGCGGCGCGACCCCAGTCGCCACCTTCGCCCGTCGTTCCGTTGAGCACGTCGAGGTTGTCCTCGAGCGCGCCCATCCACGGCGCCATCTTCTCTTCCTCGGTGCCGGGCAGAAAGCCGATGTCCTCGCCCACCGGCACGGTGACCCGGGTCATGATGATCTCGGAATAACGCTTGGTCTCGAGCACCTGGGTCAGACCTGCTGCCAGCGTCAGCAGCGTCTTGCCCGTGCCGGCCTGGCCGAGCAGGGTGACGAAATCGATCTCGGGGTTCATCAGCAGGTTGAGGGCGAAATTCTGCTCACGGTTGCGCGAGGTAATCCCCCAGATGTTGTTCTTCTGGTGGCTGTAGTCGGTGAGGGTTTCCAGCACCACGACGCGACCGCTTTGCTCCTTCACCAGCGTTTCGAGCGGTGTTTCGCCATCCTGGTAAAGGAACTCGTTGACCTGCAGGTCTGCGGTCAGCGGGCCCTGCAGGCGGTAGTAGGTGTGGCCGTCGTTCTTCCACGACTCCATGCCCTTGGCGTGGGTCTCCCAGAAGTCCGCGGGCAGTTCGCGCGTGCCGGTGTAGAGGAGATCGGTATCCTCGAGCACCTTGTCGTTGAAGTAGTCCTGCGCCTCAAGGCCGAGCGCGCGGGCCTTGATCCGCATGTTGATGTCCTTGGACACCAGGATCACGCCACGGCCAGGTTCCTTTTCGGCCAGGAACATGACGACAGCCAGGATCTGGTTGTCGCCCTTGGCCGTGGGCAGCGCTGCCGGCAGGGTGACATTGATCGCTTCGGTCTGCAGGAAGAGCTTGCCGGTCGCGAGGTCGCGCGACGGGCCCTTGAGCTCGATCCCCGCCTCGATGCCGTCGGGCGAGGCGGTGACGATCTCGTCCATCATGCGACTGGCCTGGCGGGCGTTGCGCGCGACTTCGGACATGCCCTTCTTGTTGTTGTCGAGCTCCTCGAGCGTCATGATCGGCACGTAGATGTCGTGCTCTTCAAAACGGTAGAGGCTGGTCGGGTCGTGCATCAGCACGTTGGTGTCGAGGACGAAGAGTTTGGTCTTCGGCGCGGCGCGGCGGCGGGTCGTCTTCTTGGTAGTGGCAGCTGGCATTTTCGAGGACCTTTGGGCGGGATCAGAGCGACTGGACAAAAGCGAGGACTTCCTCTGCATGGCCGGGTACCTTGACCCCGCGCCACTCGCGTGCCACCGAGCCGTCGGTGGAGAGCACGAAGGTGCTGCGCTGAATGCCGCGCACCTGCTTCCCGTACATGTTTTTCATCTTGATCACGTCGAAGATGGTGCAGGCGGTTTCGTCGGCGTCCGAGATCAGCTCGAACGGCAGTTCGAGCTTGGCCTTGAAGTTTTCGTGCGACTTCAGGCTGTCGCGGGAAATGCCGAACACTTCACAACCGGCCGCCGCAAACGCTGCGTGCAGCGCGCCGAAGTCCCGCGTTTCGTTGGTGCAGCCGGGCGTGTTGTCCTTGGGATAAAAGTACAGCACGACTTTCTTTCCGCGCAAAGCCGACAAGCTCACAGTCTGGCCACTGGTGGCGGGAAGACTGAAATCGGCGGGGGGGATTGCTGTCATTGCGTCTCCTGTCGTGGGTGTTGGCGCAGCGTACCGGACAGAGGGTATTCATGACAATTACCGCAAGATGACTGGGCGTTGCCGCCGGCTTACTGTGCAGGGTCGAAGAGCAGGGCGGCAGCCACCGAGCGCCCCTCGCCGACGAGTACGTTGTAGGTGCGGCAAGCAGCGGGCAAATCCATGATTTCGAAGCCAATCCGGGCGTCGATGAGCGGGCGCAGCAGGGCGGGCGACGGGAAGCGCTGGCGGGCGCCGGTTCCGATGAGCACGATTTCCACGTCCACCGAGCACACCTGAGCGAGATCGTCGGCACTGAGTCCGGCAAAGCCGCCCGGCGCCCAGTCGGCGACGATGCGCTCGGCGGTGAGGATCAGGTTGCCATCGTGGCGGACCTTGTTGATCAGGACATGGTCTGCACCGTAGCCGGTCACGGTGTTGATGCTGTCAGGCTGGTCTTGATGTAGCTTCATGGCTTTACATTCGAGAAGTAGGTCGGGGCAAATTGCCGCGCCGGGGCGGCGGGGCTAAGATAGCAACCTTTTCTCCATTTGCGCGAGCAGGACTTTCCTGTCACAGGTGGCGAACCGGCGCTCCGCGGTATTCCGGGGGCAGACATAAAGGACGAAGGACATGAAAGCGGCAACGACTTTGAATCTGGCAACGGCACCCACGGAACCTGTGCTCCGGGCCGAGGCCGCCGCCGCGCGTCCGATTCGCAAGTCTGCCAAGCTCGCCGACGTCTGTTACGACATCCGCGGGCCGGTGCTCGTTCGCGCCAAGCAGATGGAAGACGAAGGACTCAAGATCATCAAGCTGAACATCGGCAATCTGGCCGCGTTCGGCTTCGATTCGCCCGAAGAAATCCAGATGGACATGATCCGCAACCTGCCCAATTCGGCAGGCTATTCGGATTCGAAGGGCATCTTCGCCGCGCGCAAGGCAGTGATGCACTACACGCAGCAGAAGAACATCAAGAATGTCGGGATCGAGGATATCTACATCGGCAACGGCGTCTCCGAGCTCATCGTCATGGCGATGAATGCACTGCTCAACGCCGGTGACGAGGTGCTGGTGCCGGCCCCCGATTACCCGCTGTGGACCGCTGCGGTGAGTCTGTCCGGCGGCAAGCCGGTGCACTACATGTGCGACGAGGCTGCAGGCTGGCTGCCCGACATCGAAGACATGCGCGCCCGGATCACCCCCAATACGCGGGCGATCGTGGTCATCAACCCGAACAACCCGACCGGCGCGGTGTATCCCGATTCGGTGCTGAAGCAGATCGTCGCGCTCGCACGCGAACACGACCTGATCCTGTACTCGGACGAGGTGTACGACAAGGTGCTGTACGACGGCATCGAACACACTTCGCTGGCTGCGCTGTCCGAAGACGTGCTCACCATCATCTTCAACGGACTGTCGAAGAACTACCGCTCCTGCGGCTATCGCGCCGGCTGGATGGTGGTGTGTGGCGACAAGCGTCATGCTCAGGACTACATCGAAGGCCTCAACATGCTGGCCTCGATGCGACTGTGCGCCAACGTTCCCGGGCAGTACGCCATCCAGACTGCGCTCGGTGGCTATCAGAGCATCAACGACCTCGTGGCTGAAGGCGGGCGCATGCGCCGTCAGCGTGACCTCGCCTGGGAGCTGATCAACGCCATCCCGGGGGTGAGTTGCGTCAAGCCGCAGGCCACGCTCTACATGTTCCCGAAGCTCGATCCGAAGGTCTATCCGATCGTCGACGATCAGGCCTTCATCGCTGAACTGCTCGAGGAAGAGCGCGTGCTGCTGGTGCAGGGCACCGGCTTCAACTGGCCGCAACCGGACCACTTCCGCCTCGTCTTCCTGCCGCATGAAGACGACCTGCGCGACGCAGTCGGGCGCATTGCCCGCTTCCTCGAAAACTATCGCAAACGTCACGGCACCTGAGCCGTGGCGTTCCAATTCTTCAACGACCAACACGGAAGCACTGAATGAAACCGATCAACGTGGGCCTGCTGGGCATCGGTACCGTCGGCGGCGGCACCTTTACCGTCCTCAAACGCAACGAAGAGGAAATTACCCGTCGCGCAGGTCGGCCGATTCGTATTACCACGGTGGCGGACAAGAACCTCGCTCTCGCGCGTGAAGTCGCGGGTGACGACGTCAGGCTGACCGACGACGCCTTCTCCGTGGTCACCGACCCCGAAATCGACATCGTCATCGAGCTGATCGGTGGCTATGGTGTGGCGCGCGAACTCGTGCTCAAGGCCATCGAAAACGGCAAGCATGTGGTCACGGCCAACAAGGCGCTGCTCGCCGTGCATGGCAACGAGATCTTCGCCGCAGCCCAGGAAAAGGGCGTGATGGTGGCGTTCGAGGCCGCAGTGGCCGGTGGCATCCCCATCATCAAGGCACTGCGCGAAGGCCTGTCGGCCAACCGCATCCAGTGGCTGGCGGGCATCATCAACGGCACCACCAACTTCATCCTGTCCGAGATGCGCGACCGCGGGCTGCCGTTTGCCGAAGTGCTCAAGGAAGCGCAGGCGCTGGGCTACGCCGAAGCCGACCCCACCTTCGACATCGAAGGCGTCGACGCCGCGCACAAGGCCACGATCATGAGCGCCATTGCATTCGGTATCCCGATGCAGTTCGACAAGGCGCACATCGAGGGCATCACCAAGCTCGAGTCGATCGACATCAGCTACGCCGAACAACTCGGCTATCGCATCAAGCTGCTCGGCATTGCCAAGAAGCGTGACGATGGCGTCGAGCTGCGCGTGCATCCGACCCTGATCCCCGAGAAGCGTCTGATCGCCAACGTCGAAGGCCCGATGAACGCCGTGCTGGTACAGGGCGATGCCGTTGGCGCCACCCTGTATTACGGCAAGGGCGCCGGCGCCGAGCCGACCGCTTCGGCCGTGATCGCCGACCTGGTCGATGTCACCCGCCTGCATACCGCCGATCCCGAGCACCGCGTACCGCATCTGGCCTTCCAGCCGGATCAGGTGCAGGACCTTTCGGTGCTGCCGATCGACGAGATCATCACCTCCTACTACCTGCGCATGCGGGTCGAGGATCAGCCGGGCGTGCTGGCCGACATCACCCGCATTCTGGCCGACAGCGACATCTCGATCGACGCGATGATCCAGAAGGAACCGGCCGAGGGCGAGTCGCAGACCGACATCATCATGCTCACGCATCAGACGGTGGAGAAGAACGCCAACGCCGCCATTGCCCGCATCGAGGCACTGGATGTTGTCAAAGGCAAGGTCACCCGACTTCGTCTCGAAACGCTCTGATCTGACTCTCCGCACCGCGCCCCAGGGCGCGGTTCTGCTTTCTGGCGCCACTTTTTCTGACGGCATGCGGTCCATGCCGTGTGTGGAGCGACCCGCATGCGACATGTAGAGAAGCATCACACCCAACGCATCGGCTGGCTTCGAGCGGCGGTGCTTGGCGCCAACGACGGCATCGTGTCCACCTCCAGCCTCATCCTTGGCGTGGCAGCGGCAGAGGCGTCCTCCTCCAGCATCCTGATTGCAGGTGTGGCCGGCATGGTCGCCGGGGCGATGTCGATGGCCGCAGGTGAATACGTTTCGGTGAGCTCGCAGTCCGACACCGAACGGGCCGACATTGAGCGCGAGCGCAGGGAGCTCCTCGCTGACCCCGAGCACGAGCTGATGGAGCTGACCTCCATCTACGTCGGGCGCGGGCTCGATCGCGAGCTTGCCGGGCAGGTCGCCGCCCAGCTGATGACCCATGATGCACTCGGCGCCCACGCACGTGACGAACTCGGCATCTCGGATACGGTCACGGCGCGGCCGGTTCAGGCTGCGCTGTCTTCGGCCGCGGCGTTCTCCGTCGGGGCGGCGCTGCCGCTGCTCGTGGTGTTGCTGGTGCCGGTGTCGGCGCTGATGTGGTCGGTATCAGGCAGTTCGCTTCTTTTCCTTGCCCTGCTCGGGGCGCTTGCGGCCAATGCGGGCGGGGCGCCGGTTCTCACGTCAGTCATCCGCGTCGGTTTCTGGGGCGCGCTCGCCATGGCGCTGACCGCCGGGGTCGGGGCCCTGTTCGGCGTCATGGTCTGATCCCGCCCGGCGGAGCGGCACGGGCTGGCTGAGCCCCGCTTCACGCGGACGGTTTGGGGCAGTGGCTGGTGACCCGCTCCATTTCGTGTGTCGCGAGTCCGACACTGGTTGTGGCATTGCCCTCGCCGGTACTCCACCACATCGACACCCAGGCGCGGCCGTCCGCGTCGAAGCGTTCGATCTCGCAGATCGCGCCCAGCATGAATTCGAACATCTCGCGTTCATCGTCGTCGATGTCGGAATCCATGCTGATGCTGAGAATGCGAACCTCATCGCCGATCTGGACAGGGTTTCCGTGCTTGTCGGTACGGCTGGCAAGTGCCTGCATGATGCGCTCCATTTGGTCGCGAGGGTGCAGACGCCTGCACCCCTCCCGTGACCCGGAAAGCATGATGAGTGCCAGATCGATGCTTTGCACCCGTCGAACCGGCGAGCCGGTCAGGTCCGCGTTCGGGCCATCGTTTAGCCGGTGAAGCCTTCGAGCACGATCTTGCCGCGCGCCTTGCCGGACTCGAGCAGCGCATGTGCCCGTTTCAGGTTGGCGGCGTTGATGCTGCCGAAGTGTTCGGCGGCCGTGCTGCGGATCGTGCCGGCGTCGACCAGGCGGGCCATTTCGTCGAGCAGGCGGTGCTGGGCGATCATGTCCTCGGTGCCGAACATCGAGCGCGTAAACATCAGTTCCCAGTGCAGCGACACGCTCTTGCGCTTGAGCAGGCGGACGTCGATGGGCTCAGGGTCGTCGATGAGACCGAACTTGCCCTGCGGCGCGATGGCTTCGACGATGTGCGGGAAATGCTGGTCGGTCTTGGTCAGGCTGACGACGTGGGTCACCTGGTCAATGCCGATGCGCCTGAGCTCTTCGGCGAGCGGACGGGTGTGATTGATGACGTGATGCGCGCCCAGTTCGCGCACCCAGGCCTCGGTCTCTGGCCGAGATGCGGTGCCGATCACCGTGGCGCCGGTAAGACGACGGGCGAGCTGGGTCATGATCGAACCGACGCCGCCAGACGCGCCAATGATCAGCAGGCGCTCGTTGGTCGGCGTGGTGTCGGCCTTCAGGCGCAGACGGTCGAAAAGCATCTCCCACGCCGTGATCGAGGTCAGCGGCAGGGCTGCGGCCTGGGCGAAATCGAGCGATGCGGGCATGTGCCCGACGATGCGCTCGTCCACCAGGTGGAGTTCGGCATTGGTGCCCGGACGGGTGATGTCGCCGGCGTACCAGACGCGGTCGCCGACCTTGAACTGCGTTACGTCAGGGCCTGCTGCACGCACAACCCCGGTGGCATCCCAGCCCAGCACTTTCCATCCACCGGCCTCTGCGCTGGCGTTGGCCCGGACCTTGGTATCCACCGGATTGACCGAAATGGCCTTGACCTCGACCAGCAGATCGCGACCGGTGGCAACGGGTTCGGGCAGGACGACATCCTGCAGGCCGTTTTCATCGGTGATCGGGTGGGCGTTCTGATAGGCGATGGCTTTCATGCTGATTCCTTCTTCGTGATCGGTGCGTTGCGAATGTCTGGATGATGCACGACTTCATTGCGCGGAAAAACGCCGATAATGAAGAAGGTATTTCAAACAAGATTTGATAATGATTGCGCTCAAGGATCTCGAAATCTTCGTCCGCACCGTTCAGGGCGGCAGCCTCAGCGCCGCGGCGCGCATGATGGACATCACCCCGGCTGCGGCAAGCGCCTCGCTCAAACGGCTCGAAGCCGATCTCGGCGTGCGGCTCTTTGTGCGCTCCACACGGAGTCAGCGACTGTCGCAGGAGGGGGAAGCCTATCTGCAGCATTGTCTGCAGGCGCTGGAGTTGCTTGATCAGGGCAGACGGGCGGCAACGGCCGGACAACTCGAACTCAGCGGCAGCCTGCAGCTATCCATCCCGTCAGACATCGGGCGGCGTCTGCTGTTGCCATGGCTGGACGAGTTTGTTGCGGACTATCCGCGCCTGCAGTTGCGGGTGCAGGTGTCGGACCGGGTTGCGGATGTATTTCAGCAGCCGGTGGATATTGCGATCCGCTACGGCAATCCGCCGGACTCGAGGATGGTGGCCTTGCCCCTCGCGCCCAGCAACCGACGGGTGTTGTGTGCATCGCCGGCCTATCTCGAACGTCATGGCAGGCCCGAAACGCCTGCCGATCTCGTTCGGCACAACTGCCTGTGCTTCATGCTCAGCGATCAGGTGCACGATCGCTGGCGCTTTTCACGTGATGGCGAAGAGAGCCTGGTCAACGTCAGGGGCAACCGCATCGCCGACGATGGCGAGACGGTCAGGCGCTGGGCCGTGGCCGGACATGGGATCGCCTACAAATCGCGGCTCGACACCGAGCAGGACCTGCGCGATGGGCGCCTGGTGGCGCTGTGCACTGCATGGTCGGGGGAGTCCAGCCCGCTCAACCTGCTGTGTGCCAGCCGGCGCCAGATCGGCCCTGCGGTGCAGTTGCTGCGCCAGCATCTGCAAGGGCGGATCGATCAACTCGCGGCGGGTGCTTGATGCCAGCCTGCTGGTGAACGTGCGCGCTGCGGGCGGCAGTGCGCCCGGCAGCGAGAGGGGCACTTACTGCGCGTTGCGGATGCGGGCAGGTCCGAGCGCGGCCTCGCTGATCCCCTCGGCCGCAATGTGGGCCGGCAGCGGCAGCTGTCGCACCAGCGCTGCGCAGGCTTCACCCATTGCAGCGGCGGTCTGGATGCCGTAGCCACCCTGTGCGGCCACCCAGAAGAAACCGGGCACACGATCATCGAAACCGCCGACCAGCCCGCCGTCGGAAGCGAAAGTGCGCAGGCCGGCCCACGGGGTTCGCGGGCGGCTTGCGTCCAGCGTGGTCATCTCTTCGACGCGGTACATCGCCAGGGCAATATCCAGGTCTTCGGGCTGTACATCCTGCGGCGGTACCGGGTCGGCATTTGCGGGTGAGGCGAGCAAGGCGCCTGCATCGGGCTTGATGTACCAGTCCTCCGCTGCGCCGAGCACCATCGGCCAGTGTGCGGTGGGCATGTCGGCGGGTGCGGGCAGGATGCAGGCCGTGCGCCGCTTGGGTACCAGTCCCAGCGGTGCGACACCCGCCAGCCCGGCGACGATGTCGGCCCAGGCGCCGGCGGCATCGATCAGCACCGGTGCCGTCCACGTGCGTGTGCCGGCGCTAAGGGTCCAGACCTCGCCGCTGCGCTCGACGGCGCTGAGCTCGGCGTCGCACACGACCTGACCGCCGGCGTGGCGTACCCCCTTGAGAAAGCCCTGATGCAATGCGTTGACGTCGATATCGAAGGCGCCCTCTTCATACACTGCAGCCGCGACCTGCGACGGACGCAGGGCCGGCACCATGGCGCAGGCCTCGGCCGCAGACAGACGGCGGGCCGTGGATGAGGTGGTCTGCAGCTCGCGCCAGAAGTCATCGAGGTGTGGCAACTGGTCCGGTGTGGCCACGACCAGCACCCCACGCGGGCTCAGCAAGGGGTGGCCGGTGAAGCCTGCAGGGGGCGACTGCATGAAAGACAGGCTTGCGCGGGTGAGTGCCCGCACCTGAGCGTTTCCGTAACTTGGCACGAAGATCGCGGCGGAGCGTCCGGTGGCGTGATAGCCGGGCTGCGATTCGCGTTCGAGGATGAGGACGCGGACGAAGGGCGCCAGCCAGTATCCGATCGAGGCACCGGCAATGCCCGCGCCGACAATGATGAAGTCCGCATCGGTTCGAGCCTGCGTTTCCGAGTTCACTGTTGTCCCTGTTGTGTGCAAAGGGTGAACTCTGGCGCAGATCCTGAGCCGCGTCCAACGTCATGGTTGCGGCGCGGAGCCCCCCGTGCTGCCTCAATGGAAGTCCCTGCTGTGGGTCTCTAGCTGGCCGAGCAGGGCGGAGTGGTCGACCACGCGGCCGGCGATGAGGTGCACCACCTGGCCCTGACGGCTGATCTGCCCGTACACCCCCAGCAGCTTCGCGCCCAGAAGCTGCCGGCGCTGACGTTCGACCAGCTCGGGGCGAACGATGATGTTGATGAGGCCGGCTTCGTCTTCCAGGGTGATGAACATCGTGCCATTGGCGGTGCCGGGGCGCTGGCGGCAGGTCACGATGCCGGCGGCGCGGGCGAGCATGCGGTCGGGGCAGTGCATGATCTCGGTGGCATCCAGAAAGCGCATGCCACGCAGGGTTGTGCGCAACAGGCTCAGCGGGTGGCGACCGAGGGTGAAACCGAGCCTGTTGTAGTCGGCACGCAGATCCTCTGCTTCCGAGGGCGGGGCGAAGCGAAGTGCGGTTTCGTAGCCGGCTGCGCCTTTGAGCATGCCGGGCAGCGGGCAGTTGCCGGTGGCCTGCCACAAGGCCTGGCGGCGGTTGCCGGCCAGTGATTTGAGTGCGTCGGCCGCGGCCAGGCGTTGCAGGGTGGCGGCATCCAGGCCGGCGCGCGTGGCGAGGTCGGCCACGTCGGCAAAGGGCCGTGTGGCGCGGGCGGTGGCAATGCGGGTGGCGGTCTCGGTGCCGAGCCCGCGGATCATGCACAGGCCCAGACGCACGGCAGGGTTCGTGTGTGCACGATCAGTACCGGCTACTTCATCGTCAATCGCCTCCAGTGTGCATTCCCTGTCGCTGGCATTGACGTCCGCGCTGCGGACCTCGACCTGATGGCGGCGTGCGTCCTGGATCAGTTGCGAGGGCGAATAGAAGCCCATCGGCTGGCTGTTGAGCAGGGCACACAGGAAGGCTGCGGGTTCGAAGCATTTGAGCCAGGCCGAGGCATAGACCAGCAAGGCGAAGCTGGCCGCATGGGATTCCGGAAAACCATAGCTGCCGAAGCCTTCGATCTGCTTGCACAGGCGTTCGGCAAATTCGGCTTCGTAGCCGTTGGCAGCCATGCCTTGCAGCAGCTTGTTGCGGTAACGCTCGAGTTCGCCCTTGCGCCGCCATGCGCCCATCGAGCGGCGCAGCTGATCAGCCTCGCCACCGGTGAAGCCGGCCGCCGCCACTGCGAGCTGCATCACCTGCTCCTGAAAGATCGGCACCCCCAGCGTGCGTTCCAGCACGGCGCGGATCTCATGCCGCAGACCGGCCATCGGGTCTTCGCCGCGGGCCTTGCGTGTGCGCGCTTCGAGATAGGGATGGACCATGCCGCCCTGGATCGGGCCAGGGCGCACGATGGCGACCTCGACGACCAGGTCGTAGAAACGCGTCGGCTTGAGCCGTGGCAGCATGGTCATCTGCGCGCGCGATTCGATCTGGAACACGCCGATGGTGTCGGCGCGCGACAGCATGGCGTACACCGCCTCCTCCTCGCGCGGGATGCTGGCCAGGCTGAGCGGGGTGCCACGCCACGCCGATACCATGTCGAGCGCACGGCGCAGTGCGGAGAGCATGCCGAGCGCGAGCACGTCGACCTTGAGCAGGCCGAGGGTGTCGAGGTCGTCCTTGTCCCACTGCAGCACGGTGCGGTCGGGCATGGCGGCGTTTTCGATCGGGACCAGCTCATCGAGCCGGCCGCGCGCAATCACGAAGCCGCCGACGTGCTGCGACAGGTGGCGCGGAAAGCCGATCAGGGCGTGGGTGAGCGACAGGAGCTGGATGAGCTGCGGGCTGTCGGGATCGAAACCGGCCTCGCGCACCCGCTCGGGAATGATCTGTCCGTCGTCGAACCAGTAGCGGTCGCGGGTCAGGCGCTCGATCTGTGCGGCCTCGAAACCCAGCGCCCGACCCACATCGCGCAGTGCGCTGCGCGAGCGGTAGCTGATGACGGTGCCGGCCAGCGCGGCACGCTCACGGCCGTACTTGCGATAGATGTACTGGATGACCTCTTCGCGGCGCGAGTGCTCGAAGTCGACGTCGATGTCGGGCGGTTCCTGGCGCTCGCGCGAGATGAAGCGTTCGACCAGCATGATGCCGAGCGAAGGGTCGACTTCGGTAATGCCCAGCGCCCAGCACACCACCGAGTTGGCCGCGGAGCCGCGCCCCTGGCACAGGATGCCTGCACTGCGGGCAAAGCGGACGATGTCGTGCACGGTGAGGAAATACGCCTCATAGGCGAGTTCGCCGATCAGGGCGAGTTCGGTCTCGATCTGGTGACGAACCCTGGCGGGCGCCGGGTCGTCGTCCCCAGCGGCTGCGCAGGCAAGGGCGTCGTCGGCGGACTCAGCCTTGCGGTAGCGCCAGCGCAGCCCCGCTTCGACCAGCTTGCGCAGCCAGGAGGCGGGCGTTTCGGTCGCAGGGACGAGCTCTTCCGGATACTCGTAGCGCAATTCGTCGAGCGTGAAGTTGCAGCGTTCGGCGAGTACCAGGGTTTCGGCCAGCAGATCGGGTGGAAAGCGGCGCCCGAGCACTTCACGTGCCTGCAACCGGCGCTCGGCATTGGCGGCGAGCGCAAGCCCGGCATCGGCCACGGTGGTGAGCAGGCGCGTCGCAGTGAGTACATCGGCCAGCGGGCGGCGGCTGGCGTCGTGCATCAGCGCGCCGGTGCTGGCGATGAGGCGCAGGCCGGTGCGTGCGCCGATCAGGCGCAGTTGCGTCAGACGGGCGGCGTCGCGGCCGTCGAGCGTCTGCATGAAGGCCATCCAGGCTGCACCGGGAAACCACCTGGCGAGCCAGTGGGCGGCGGCCTCGGTGCTTTCGTCGGGCAGGTCGGGTGACAGCAGCACGGCCAGGCAATCGTCCAGCCCGTGTTCGAGATCGCTGCGCAGCAGCCGGTAATGCCCCTTGTCGGCGGCGCGGCGGCCGCGGGTGATCAGCCGCGAGAGCTGACCGTATCCCTTGCGCGTGCAGGCCAGGAGCACCAGTGCCGGGCCATCCTCGAGCCGGATCTCGCTGCCGATGATGAGCCGCACAGGCAGCGCATGTTCGCGAATGCAGCGATGCGCCCGGACAACCCCCGCCAGCGAACATTCATCGGTGATGGCAAGCGCCTCATAACCGAAGGCCGCCGCCTGCGTGGCCAGCTCTTCGGGGTGCGAAGCGCCACGCTGGAAGCTGAAGTTGGACAGGCAATGGAGTTCGGCAAAGCGCGGGATCATGTGTGGACTGTAAATAAATACAGTCACAACGGCAATCCACATGATTCCGTGTGGCGCGGGCCGCCGGACCCGCGCGTACCATCCTGCTCAGCGAGGCCGTATCCGTCTCACGCAACCCGACGCAGCGCGTTCCCCGACCTGAACGCGTGCGTGTTCTCGACCAGCTGATCGACGATGCGCTGACGTGCCTCGCGGCTGCCCCAGGCGCTGTGTGGCGTGACGATCAGGCGTGGTACGTCGTCGGCCAGCAGGGGGTTGCCAGCGACCGGGGGCTCCTGAATCAGCACATCGGTTGCAGCGCCGCCGAGATGACCGCGACGCAGCGCATCGGCCAGCGCCTGCTCTTCAACCAGTCCGCCACGCGCGGTATTGATCAGGAAGGCGCCGGGTTTCATCAGTGCAAGCTCGCGCGCGCCGATCAGATTGCGTGTTTGCTCGGTGAGCGGGCAGTGCAGCGTGAGCGCATCGACCTCGGGCAGCAAGGCATCCAGGGACAGACGATCCGCCTTCGGCGGACGCCCGGGAAGGTTGCCGACCACCACGCGCATGCCCAGTGCCTCGGCCAGTCGCGTTACTGCGCCACCGAGCTCGCCCTGGCCAAGCACGCCAAGGGTCTTGCCCGCCAGTTCGACAATCGGAAAATCGAGCAGACAGAAATGCTTTGCCTGCTGCCAGTGGCCCGCTTTCACCGCAGCCTGATAATCCGGTAGCCGGGTCGCCAGTGCCAGCAACAGCATCAGCGTGTGTTGCGCAACGGTGGCGGTGCCGTAGCCCTGACAGTTGAACACGGCAATCCCGCGTGCCTTCGCCGCGTCCAGATCCACGTTGTTCAGACCGGTCGCGGAAACCAGCACGAGTTCCAGTTGCGGGCAGGCTGCAAGCATTTCAGCCGTCAGATTGACCTTGTTGACGATCGCGACCTGTGCCCCCTGCAGTCGGCTGATTACCTGCTCAGCCGGGGTGTGCTCGTAGGCCTCAAAGCCAGAAAATGCTTCCCGCAGTGAAGTCAGGTCGAGATCGTTCTGGTCGAGCGGGGTGATGTCCAGGAAGACGGCGTTGAATGGGGGCATCGATCTGTACCTTTGCGAAATTCCGTGCCGGATTATCTGCCAAGCGCGCTGCACCAACAAAGCGCAGGCCGGATGAAGGCGTGCCGGGATGTCAGCGCACGGGTTTCGGAGAGACGACGGGTGTCGCGCAGGCAGGAGTCGATGCCGGCCTTTCTTTGATCAACTGTGTTTATCCACGATCAAGGTGAATGAAGCTGTGGACAAGGTGTGGGGGAGTCCGCAACCGCCTTGAATCAACAGGCTTTTCGAGGCTTGCCTAAAAATGAGGCAGTCCCATGAAATCGTGGTTTCAAGACCTTTCCCGGGCCTTTTCGGCGATTTGTCCACTGTTTTCTGCTGCGGTTTCTACGTAATTTCTGCGCGGCCTGTGGATTGTGTGTTCGATCAGTCCTGTTTATCCCCGTGCGGCGTGGGTGAAGCTGTGGACAAGGTGTGAGGGAAGCCGAAACCTCCTTGAATCGAAAGGGATTTCATCGTCTGCCTAAAAATTAGGCAAGTCCGGGAAAAGCGCCGCTCAGACCTGTTTTCCGGCGAGTTTCGACGTTTGTCCAGTGTTTTTGGTGGCGATTCGCACGAATTTTCCGCGTGGGGTGTGGAAAACAGGTCCGACCCATCGGGTTTATCCCCGGAGGCCGTGGGCGAAGCTGTGGACAAGGTGTGAGGGAGCGTTCAAACACCTTGAAGCAACAGGGCTTTTGCGTGCTGCACAATAAATAGGCAGCTCCTCGCAAAGCGCCTAAAATCGGGACTTCTCCGTTTTCCGGCTGCTGTCGCCCGTCCTGCCCATGACTGCCCCGATCCGCTATTTCATCCGCCCCTCGCGTCCTGAAGCCCATGTGTTCGAGTTGCGCTGCACGGTCAGTGATCCGGACCCCGCAGGCCAGCGTTTCAGCCTGCCGGCCTGGATTCCGGGCAGCTACATGATTCGCGAGTTCGCGCGCCACGTCGTGAGCCTGCGCGCCGAGTCAGGAGGAAAGGCCGCGAAGGTCGAGAAGCTCGACAAGCACACCTGGCTCGTTACCGGGCTGGCTGCCGGAAAGCCGCTGACGGTGTTCTACGAAGTGTATGCATGGGATCTGTCGGTGCGTGCGGCGCATCTTGACCAGACCCACGGCTTCTTCAACGGCACCAGCGTGTTTCTTGCGGTGGAGGGGCGCACCGACCGGCCCTGTCTGGTCGAGATCGAGAGTCCGGAAGGCATGGCCTATCGTGACTGGAAAGTGGCGACCGCGCTGCCGCGCGCGCGTGGCGAAATCGGCGCGGCGCTCGCTTACGGGTTCGGGCTGTACCGGGCGGAGAACTACGACGAACTGGTCGATCACCCGGTCGAGATGGGCACATTCACGCTTGCCGGTTTCGAGGCGGGCGGGGTGCGCCACGACATCGTGCTCACCGGTCGCCACGACTGCGATACCGAGCGCCTTGCAGCCGATCTCGAACGCATCTGTCAGTTCCAGATCGAGCTCTTCGGTGCGCCCCCGCCGATGGACTATTACGTCTTTCTGACGCAGCTGGTCGGCGACGGTTACGGCGGGCTGGAACACCGCGCATCCACCGCGCTGCTGGCCAGCCGGGCAGACCTGCCGTGGAAAGGCATGACCGGTCTGCCCGACGGCTACAAGACCTTCCTTGGCCTGTGCAGCCACGAATACTTCCACACCTGGAACGTCAAGCGCATCAAGCCCGCCGCCTTCGTGCCCTACGACCTGGCGGTCGAAAACTACACCCGGCTGCTGTGGGCCTTCGAGGGCTTCACGTCCTATTACGACGACCTCGTGCTAGTGCGCTCAGGCGTGATCTCGCCGGCCGACTATCTTGGACTGGTGGGCAAGACGGTTTCTGCCGTCCTGCGCGGTCCCGGTCGTCATCGGCAGAGCGTGGCGGAATCCTCGTTCGAGGCCTGGAGCAAGTACTACCGGCAGGACGAAAATTCGCCGAACGCAATCGTCAGCTACTACGCCAAGGGCTCGCTGATCGCACTCGCGCTCGACCTGCAGCTGCGCAGCGAGACCGGCGGCAAGCGTAGCCTGGATGGCGTGATGCGGCTGCTGTGGCAGCGCCATGGACAGACCGGCGTCGGTGTTGCCGAGGACGGCATCTTTGCCATCGTCGAGGAGGTCGGCGGCAAGGATTGTGGCGCACGGCTGGCGCGCTGGCTGCGCAAGGCGGTCGAAGGCACGGACGACCTGCCGCTGGCCCGCCTGCTCAAGCCCTTCGGCGTGGCGTATCAGCCCGAGGCGCCGGGCGCGAAGCCGACGCTCGGCATCAAGCTCGCGGGTGGAAACGGAAAGGGCGAAGCGAAGATTGCGACCGCGTATGACGGCGGCGCGGCTCAGCTCGCCGGGCTGTCGGCGGGGGATGTGCTGCTCGCCGTCGACGGGCTCAAGGTCAGCGCTGCCAACCTCGACAGCATGCTCGAGCGTCATCAGACGGGTGATTCAATCGAAGTCCACGCCTTCCGCCGCGACGAGCTGATGTGCTTCGACGTCGAACTCGCAGCGTCCGCCAGTGACGTGGTCAAACTGGCCGTGGACGAGAAGGCTGCAGCGTCGGTGCGCCGTCTGCGGAAGGGCTGGCTGGGGCACTGAGTCTGGTAAAACGACAGCAAGAATCAAAAGGGCCGGCATCCGTGAGGTCGCCGGCCCAGCTTTGCCGCTGCGGGTGATTGAGCTCCGGAAAGGGGCTTACACCGCGTCCTTCTTCAGCAGCTTGTTGCGCCAGTAGCGCCAGGCCAGCAGGCCGAACAGGGTGCCCATGATGAGCCAGAAACCGATGCCTTCCCAGAACGCGATCGGGTCGGTGGCGAGGAAGTAATCGCGAGGCGGGCGGGTGAAATGGACGCGGCCCTGAACCAGTCCCATGATGACCGAAGCTGCCGCAGCCAGCGCAGGCGCGAACCATACCAGCAGGCCACCGGCAACGATGCCCTTGTCGATCAGCGGCGACGGACGTTGCCGCGGCAGGTAGACGCTCTCCACGCCGTACCAGACGGCAAGCAGAAAACCGCCGCCGGCCACCAGCGGGGTGAGTGCGAGCACGGTACCGAGCACGGTCGCACCGAGCATGAAGGCGCCGCCTTCGAGCTGCATGATCTGCGGCCAGATCATGTCGAGATTGAGGAACAGCCAGGTCGAGGCAGGTGTGGCCAGCAGCGAGAGGAGGAGACAGATGCTGGCACGACGGCGCGCAGCATCGCCGGCAAGTGCGGCATCTCGTGCCTGAGGAATGAGCGACATGACGGAGTGCCCGTGCGAGGGGCGAAACGAAACAATCCGCGAGTCTACTACGGCAGCGCGTAATTTGGCGTCCGGCCGTGCATGAACACGGCCGGACGCACGCTCACTTCAATCAGACTGCGGCGAGCGCCTGTTCGAGATCGGCGATGATGTCGTCGATATGCTCGATGCCGATCGACAGGCGAACCATGTCGGGCGACACGCCGGCCTTGGCCATTTCAGCTGGCGAGAGCTGGCGGTGGGTGGTGGACGCCGGGTGGCATGCGAGCGACTTTGCATCGCCGATGTTGACCAGACGCGTGACCAGCTTGAGCGCGTCCTGGAAACGCCCGCCGCCTTCGAGGCCACCCTGAACGCCGAAGGACAGGATGCCCGAGGCACGCCCGCCCATGTACTTCTGCACCAGGCCATGGTCGGCATGGTCGGGCAGGCCGGCGTAGTTGACCCACGACACCTTGGCGTGTGTCTTCAGGTAGCTCGCGACAGCAAGCGCGTTTTCGCAGATGCGGTCCATGCGCAGCGCAACCGTTTCGATGCCTTGCAGAATCAGGAAGGCGTTGAAGGGCGAGATCGCTGCACCCATGTTGCGCAGCGGGACGACACGGGCGCGCCCGATGTAGGCTGCAGCGCCGAGCGCTTCGGTATAGACCACGCCGTGATAGGACACGTCGGGTTCGTTCAGGCGGCGGAAGCGCGTCTTGTGCTCGGCCCAGGGGAATTTGCCCGAATCCACGATGACGCCGCCGATCGAGGTGCCGTGACCGCCAAGGTACTTGGTGAGCGAATGCACAACGATGTCGGCACCGTGCTCGATCGGGCGGCACAGGTAGGGCGAGGGCACGGTGTTGTCCACGATCAGCGGGATGCCGGCCTTGTGGGCGATCTCGGCGAGGCGCTCGAAGTCGGTGACGTTGCCCAGCGGGTTGCCGACCGATTCGCAGAAAATGGCCTTGGTGCGGTCGTCGATCAGCTTGGCGAAAGCGTCGGGGTCGCGATAGTCGGCAAAGCGCACCTCGATACCGAGTTGCGGAAAGGTGTGCGCGAAGAGATTGTAGGTGCCGCCATACAGCGTTGCCGCCGAAATGATGTTGTCACCGGCTTCGGCAATGGTCTGGATCGCGTAGGCAATCGCCGACATGCCGGAGGCAACCGCCAAGCCCGCAATGCCGCCTTCCATTTCTGCGACGCGCTGTTCCAGCACGGCGGTGGTAGGGTTCATGATGCGGGTGTAAATGTTGCCGGCCACCTTCAGATCGAACAGGTCGGCACCATGCTGGGTGTCGTCGAAAGCGTAGGAGGTTGTCTGGTAAATCGGTACTGCGACCGCCTTGGTGGTCGGATCGGGAGAGTAGCCACCGTGTACGGCGATTGTTTCGAGTTTCATTCTTAGGGTCCCCTCTGAAAGTGTCGGAGGAGTATATCCAGAGCGCGAGAGATATCGAAATAGCTTGAAACGATGAAAGGGGCGCCGCGCTTGTCACGAGTCGGGTCCGAGTGGACAATAATAAAGTATTACTTGATGCGGGTCGGAAATGCAGCAGACATGTGTCTGCATCCGCATTGGGCAACAGAGGAGATGCAACAATGAAACAGTGCAGCGTCATTGCCCTGTTATCGCAAAAAGGCGGCGTCGGAAAAACGACCGTCGCCATGCAGTTGGCAGAGGGGCTCGCAGGCGCGGGTTACCGGATCTCGGTGTGCGATCTCGATCCACAGGAGAGCGCGGCGCGATGGGCTGCCGCGGCGAATCCGGCCGACCCCTTTCCGGCATCGGTGATGAGCATGCAGGGCGATCTGGCCTCACTCGAAACGCAGGTTGGCAATGTCGGCTGCCGTTCGGACATGCTGCTGCTGGATTGCCCGCCATCCATCGAACACGCGCATACGCTCGCCGCGCTCGAGCTGGCCGACGTCATCCTGATTCCTGTTGTGCCCAGCCCGACCGACTTGTGGTCGACGCGTGCGGTCGAGCGCCTGGTGGTTGCAACCATGGCGCGCCGTCCGGGCTTGCGCGCGGCCTTGCTGCCGAACCGGGTGCAGCGCACTGCACTGGCAGGAGACGTGCTCGAAGTGCTTGGCGAATTCACCTTGCCCGTGGTGGCTGCGAGCCTGGCCCAGCGCAATGCCTACGCCCAGAGCGCAGTCGAAGGCGGGTCGGTATATCGGCTGGGGCGCAGTGCCGGGCAGGCCCGTGATGAAGTGGACCGTCTCGTAGCGGCGGTCCTTGAACTGACAGGAGAAACAAGATGACCACACGCAACAAGACGCAATCGGCACTGCGTGCCACGCTCAAGCAGGAAGACGCCTCGGTTGCCGGACGCTTGCCCGAAGTGGCCGCGGTCGCGGCGACGGCGACCAGGTCCGCTCAGGCTGAGAAGCCTGCCGCGAAGCCCGCGGCAAAGCCCGTGACGCCGCGGGCCCCGCGTGCGCGCAAGCCCGTGACAGCAAAGCCTGCGCCGGCAGCGCCGGTCGAGGCGAAACCGGTCGCGGCTGCCGAGCCGGTGCCGGCTCCCGCGTCTGCTGCTGCTGCGGCTGCACCCGCTGCGACGGCGACTTCCAAGGCCCCGGCCCGACGTCGTGCAAGCGCAGCGAAGAAGCCTGCGCCGGCCAAGCCTGCCGCGGTCGCGAAGCCCGCTGCAGAAAAGGCGCCTGCAAAGCCCAAGGCCGAAGCCGGGGCGAAAGCAGCGGCCAAGCCGGCAGCAACCAAACCGGCAGCGGCCAAACCGGCGGCGGCCAAACCGGCGGCGGCCAAACCGGCAGCGGCCAAACCGGCAGCGGCCAAACCGGTAGCAGCTAAACCGGTAGCAGCTAAACCGGCAGCAGCTAAGCCGGCAGAAGCAAAGCCCAAGGCGGCCAAGGTCAAGTCCGCTGGAACAGCGGTGGCGAGGGTGGCGCCTGCGAAAGCCGTGGCCGGCACGTCCGGCGGTGCGAAGAAGTCGGTCGCCGGCCCCGCAGTCATCAAGCTCCCGGCTGCGAGCGTCGAGTCGAAAAAGGAAAAGGCGGGCAAGGTGGTGCGGGATTCGTTCTCGATGCCCAAGAGCGAGCAGGCTGCGCTCAAGAAGATACGTACCGCGCTGGCACGTGCCGGACGGCTGGCAACGAAGTCCGAAGTGCTGCGTGCCGGTCTCAAACTGCTGGGCGAGCGTTCGGCAAAAGAGCTGGTCGCGGTGCTCGATTCCCTGCCTGTCGTGACCAAGGGCAAGAGCAAGAGCAAGAAGTAAGGTCTGCCCGGGGCTGCTCGCTGGGGCAGCTCCGGACCTCCCGGCTCAAGCCGGTGGTGCCAGCGTCACCCGCTGCAATCCACGCAGGGCGTTGCCGACGTAGATTGCGCGGGCGCTGCGCAAGTCGTCCATCAACAGCGTGCGTTCGATGGCGCGCCCGTCTTCTAGCAGCTGCCGTCGCAGCACGCCGTCCAGTACGCCCGCCGACAATGGCGGCGTGTGCAGAATCCCGTCGCCGGTGTCGATGAAGACCGTGCTGCGTGCGCCCTCGGTTACTTCGTTTCTTTCGTTCAGGAATACCGCGTCGAAATACCCGCGGCCCAGTACGTCGTGCAGTGCGTGATCATAGGTCTCGCGCGCCGTCGTCTTGTACCTCAGCAGCATGTCCGTGCTGTCGACCCGTTCGGGCCATTGCACGATTTCCGGTGGCGTATCGGGCGGTGCATCCAGTACCTGACCGGCGATCACGAGACGTCCTGCGTACGAGAGCTCCAGTCGGACCCGGTGAATGCCGGGCGTCAGCGTGCGTCCATGGGCCAGCAGGGCCGATCGCAGCGCACCGATGTCGCAGTTGTGGCCGAAATGCCGCGATGAGCGCAGCAGTCGGGACAGGTGCGCCTCGAGAAGGGGAAAGGTGGGTTCGGCGCCCACTTCGCAGCGCAGGGTCTCGATGAGGCCGAACGGTGCGCCGAGGGCAGTCAGGAAGCGCCCTTTCAGCAGGCATTCTTCCCATTCGGACTCAGCGTCCGAGTCCGCCACCACGCCGCTCCCGAGGTTCAGCCGGAAGCGGCCGTCGGGTTGCACGTTCAGGGTCCGGATCGGCACGTTGAAGCTGAAGTCGCCATCGGGGGCGACCCACCCGAGCGCACCGCAGTACAGGCCGCGTGGCTCGCGCTCAAGCTCGCGGATGATCTCCATCGCGCGGATCTTCGGCGCGCCGGTGACCGAGCCGCAGGGAAACAGGGCGCGGAATACCGTGATCAGATCGGCATCGACCGGCTCCGCATGGACCGACGATGTCATCTGCCACACCGACGGATAGGGTTCGATCGTGCAGAGCGATTCGACCTTGACGCCACCTGCGGGCGCGAGGCGACCAAGGTCGTTGCGGATGAGGTCGACGATCATCACGTTTTCGGCGCGATCCTTCGTCGAGCTCGCCAGTGCGTTCGGGTCGCTCGAGCGCGGTGCTGTGCCTTTCATCGGGCGGCAGCTCAGCCGTTTGCCGCTGCGCTCGACGAAGAGTTCGGGCGAGCGCGACAGGATGGCGCCGTCGGCATCCGCGATGTATCCGCCGTGACCGACCGGCTGCGCCTCCATCAGGCGTCGGTACAGCGCCAGTGGCGAGCCATAGATCGTGCCGGTAAGCGGCCAGGTGAAGTTGACCTGATAGCAGTCCCCGGCGTGGATCAGTTCGCGGATGCGACCGATGGCCTCAAGGTAGTCAGCCCGTTCGATGCCGCGCTCGAGTGCTGCCACACCTGCGTTCTGCAGGTGCTCGTCGAGGAGCGACAGTTCTTCCTCTATCCGGACCAGGCTCTCGGCCTGTGACAGGCGTTCGCCCTTTGCAAACACCCAGGCACGGAGCAGCGGGGCGTCGTCGGCGGGGAGCAAGGCCTGCAGCCGGGGTTCGAGTGCATAACCCAGTTCGTAGGCTGCGGCCACCGCAACCCACTTGCCTTGCCTGCGCGCAGCCTCGATCTTGCCGAACGTGGATTCGACCTCGCCTGGCGAGCGGCAGCACAGCGTGTACTGCAGGTCGGTCAGCCACAGGTGCTCGCCGTCGGGAAGGCTGTCGTCAAACAGGGCCCAGCCCGGATTCGCTGTTTCGTCAGGGGAAAGGGGCGTTGTCACGGGCGGCCCGGCGCAGGTTGCGCTGCAGTGCACAAGCCGTTCGCGAGGCAGTGTCGAACGCTGCGGTGAGCCTCGGAGAGCAGGGCAGTGGTCAGGCGCACGGAGAGCTGGCGGGTCATGGTCAAGTCTGGGGAGGTGGGCGTCGTGAAAGTGAAATTCTAATGCGAAAGGTCGATCATGTTGCGCCAGCAAAACACCGTTGACCGGGTTTCGGCGCGCCGCGGAAGTGGCGTGACGGGTATGAGGCGACGGATGTTCTTCAATGTCTCTGAACGCGCTCCGGGTGTCGGCCGAGTCGCTCATGGCGCTGCAACCGGCACGGATGTCGGTTGTCACCGTGCCGGCGTGATGCACAAACCTGCGAATCTCCACGCACTTTCGTTAAACTCACGCCTTCGTATTCGCGCGCCGGTGATCGGCGTGCGCAGAATCAGCTGACTCCGAGGACTGTTCCGTGAAGTACATCTCCACCCGTGGCCATGCCGGCCAGCCCGCCAATCCGGAATTCTGCGACATCCTGCTCGGCGGCCTCGCCCCCGACGGCGGTCTCTACCTGCCGGAGTCCTATCCGCTGATCGGCCGGGAAGAACTCGACGCCTGGCGCTCGCTGTCCTACGCGGAGCTTGCCTTTGCGATTCTGTCGAAGTTCATCACCGACATTCCCGCCGCAGACCTGAAGGCGATCTGCGACAAGACCTACACCGCAGCGGTGTACTGCCACGTACGCCCCGGAGACAACGCGGCCGACATCACGCCGGTGCGCTGGCTCGAAGACGGCAAGCTGGGTCTGCTGGAGCTGTCGAATGGCCCCACGCTGGCTTTCAAGGACATGGCCATGCAGCTGCTCGGCAACCTGTTCGAGTACGTGCTGGCCAAGCGCGGGGAGAGCATCAACATTCTTGGCGCGACCTCGGGCGACACTGGCTCTGCGGCCGAATACGCGATGCGCGGCAAACAGGGCGTGCGGGTGTTCATGCTGTCGCCGCATGGCAAGATGAGCGCTTTCCAGCGTGCGCAGATGTACTCGCTGCAGGACGACAACATTTTCAATATTGCCGTTACCGGCATGTTCGATGACGCGCAGGACATCGTGAAGGCGGTCTCCAACGATCACGCCTTCAAGGCGAAGCACAGGATCGGCGCGGTGAACTCGATCAACTGGGCGCGCGTTGCAGCCCAGATCGTGTACTACTTCAAGGGCTACTTCGAGGCCACGAAGTCGAACGACGAGCAGGTCGCGTTCTGCGTGCCCTCGGGCAACTTCGGCAACATCTGCGCCGGCCATATCGCACGACAGATGGGCCTGCCGGTGGCAAAGCTGATTCTCGCCACCAACGAGAACAACGTGCTCGACGAGTTCTTCCGTACCGGCGTGTATCGCCCGCGCAAGACCGCCGAGACCAGCGTGACCTCGAGCCCGTCGATGGATATCTCGAAGGCGTCCAACTTCGAGCGCTTCGTGTTCGACCTCGTCGGCCGCGACCCGAAGAAAGTGGCCGAACTGTGGGCGGAGGTCGATGCCGGCCGGCCTTTCGATCTCACCACCACGCCGTGGTTTGCCCGTCTGGACGACTTTGCCTTTGTGTCGGGCAGCAGCAGTCACGCCGACCGTCTGGAGACCATCCGCAGCATCTACGAAACCTACGGCGTGATGATCGACACCCACACCGCCGATGGCGTCAAGGTGGCGCGGGAACTCGCAGCCGAAGTCCCGGCGGGTGTGCCCCTGCTGGTGCTGGAAACGGCGCTGCCGGTGAAGTTTGCCGAAACCATCCGCGAAGCGCTCGGGCGCGACCCCGAGGTGCCGGCTGATCTGCAGGGGCTCGAGACCCTGCCTCAGCGCGTCGAAGTGATGGCGCCCGACGGCGAGCAGATCAAGCGCTTCATCGCTGAGCGGGTCTGAGACAGGGTGTCTGGCAGGCGCTTGCTGATGCAGCGCCTGCGGTTTTAGGGCTTTTGATGACTTCGGTTGGAGTTGTCATCATCATCGCGTTAAACTCATTAAAACAGCCATGTAGACAGGCATGACTGCACCTCCTTGGTGCGCCGTGAATGTTCCTTGCATGAATTTCGTGAATAACGTAGTCAACCGGTGGTCAGATGAGTGGTGTCAGTGCCGAGCCCGCTGCGGTGCAGCCGGGTGCAACCCATAGCGATGCCCGGATGCTCGCTCATGAGGTGATCGAGTTTCTGATCGTTCACGCTCTTCATCCCAGCCCGATCAACTACGCCGTCGCCTACGAGTACCGGATGGGGGGCGACGCCGCGCTGAATGCTCGCATCGACACCCATCTGGCGGCGGACAAGCGACTCGACGATCTGCTGATGCGCGAGCTCTACGACGAGCATCTCGCGATCGAACAGTTCCGCAACCTGCGCGGTCTGGGCGGGAGCCTGCAGGAACTGGTCGACGGGCTGATCGGCGATATCAGCGAAGCAGGGGAGCACGCTTCGGGCTTTCACTCCACGGTGGAAAACAACATCAGCCTGTTGAAGCGCAGGAACGACAGCGAGGCGGTGACCGCGATTGCCTCGGACCTGCTGGCGGCCACTGCCAAGGTGCATACAAGTAACGCAACCCTGAAGGCGCGTCTCGACTCCGCCGATCAGGAAGCACGCAAGCTGCGCGACGAGCTTGAGCGCCATCGGCGCGAGGCGCTCAGCGATCCCCTGACCGGCCTGCTCAACCGCCGCGGCATGGAGTATCACCTCGACGAGTTGGCGGTTTCCGGTGCGCGCGAGCCGCTCTCGGTGGTCGTCCTCGATATCGATCATTTCAAGCGCATTAACGATACCTACGGCCATGCGGTCGGCGATGTCGTGATTCGCCATGTTGCCAAGGTGATGCGGACCGCGGTTTGCGCAGAGGATGTGACGGTGCGCTTCGGTGGCGAGGAGTTCGTCATCCTGATGCCGCGACGCAGTCTTGAAGAGGCGGAAGCGCTGGCTGAATCGATACGGATCAAGGTCGAGCGCCTGCGCCTCATCCGGCGTCAGGACAAACTCGCGCTCGATCCATTCACGGTTTCGCTCGGCGTGGCATCCCGGCACGACGACGAAGCCTTCGACGGCATTTTCGAGCGCGCCGACAAGGCGCTGTATGCCGCCAAGAACAGTGGTCGCAACCGCGTGCTGACCGAGCTTGCGCTGGATTGACGATGCGGGTGGTCGCGAACACTGTGCGTGGCTATTGACGTTATCCGGTGCTGCTTCTACAATCCGGCCTCTTTCGCGAAGGGCGGTTAGCTCAGCGGTAGAGCACTGCCTTCACACGGCAGGGGTCACTGGTTCGATCCCAGTACCGCCCACCAACGGTGGGAACTCGTAGCGAAAGCCGGCAGAGGGATTGATCCCCGCTGACCGGGCGGTTAGCTCAGCGGTAGAGCACTGCCTTCACACGGCAGGGGTCACTGGTTCGATCCCAGTACCGCCCACCAGATACCAACCCCGACGTCGTCTCGACGGCGGGGTTTTTTATTTTCAGACTGTGGCGACGTCCTTGCACCGAGCTTGTCCGCGCCCAATGCCAAGGGATATTCGATGACTGCTCACGTTCGCACCCGCTTCGCGCCAAGCCCCACGGGTTATCTGCATATCGGCGGCGCCCGCACCGCCCTGTTCTCGTGGGCCTATGCCCGTCACCACAAGGGTGATTTCGTGCTGCGCATCGAGGACACCGATGTCGCCCGCTCCACGCCCGAGGCGGTGCAGGCCATCCTCGACGGCATGAAGTGGCTGGGGCTCGACGCGGATGAAGGTCCGTTCTACCAGATGCAGCGCATGGACCGATACAAGGAAGTAGTCGGCCAGATGCTTGCTGCCGGCACGGCCTATCACTGCTATACCAGCCCTGAGGAGCTCGACCGGCTGCGTGAGGCTCAGCGCGCACGTGGCGAAAAGCCGCGCTATGACGGCCGCTGGCGTCCCGCGCCGGGCAAGGTGCTGCCGCCGGTGCCGGAAGGTGTGAAGCCGGTTGTGCGCTTCTGCAACCCGGTCGACGGTGTGGTGGCATGGGACGACCTCGTCAAGGGCCGCATCGAGATTGCCAATGCGGAAATGGACGACCTCATCATCGCCCGCCCCGATGGCACGCCGACCTACAACTTCTGCGTGGTTGTGGACGACTGGGACATGGGCATCACCCAGGTGATTCGCGGTGACGATCATGTGAACAACACGCCGCGCCAGATCAACATTCTGAAGGCGCTCGGTGCGCAGGTGCCGCAGTACGCCCACCTGTCGATGATTCTCGGCGACGACGGTACCAAGCTCTCGAAGCGCCATGGCGCAGTGAGCGTGATGCAGTACGACGATGAAGGCTACCTGCCCGAAGCGGTCATCAATTATCTTGCGCGCCTGGGCTGGAGCCACGGCGATAACGAGGTCTTCACCCGCGAGCAGTTCGTCGAGTGGTTCGATCTCGACCACATCACGCCCTCGGCTGCCCAGTTCAACACCGAGAAACTCAACTGGCTCAACGCCCACTACATCAAGCAGGCGGACAACAGCCGTCTGGCTGGGGAAGTGGCGAACCGGCTTGCCCGTCGTGGGGTAGACCCGGAAGCCGGCCCGGCGCTGGATGCCGTTGTGGCGCTGTACAAGGATCGCGCAGCTACCCTCAATGAACTGACGGATTCCGCCGAACTCTTCTGTGCCGATGTACACCCGGCGCCCGAAGTGGTCGGTCAGCATCTCACCGAGACCGCGCGCGCCGCGCTGGCGAGCCTGCGCGCACGTTTCGAGTCGGCTGCATGGGAAAAGGCCGTGCTGAGCCAGGCGATCAAGGACACCATGGCCGAGCATGGACTGAAGATGCCGCAGGTCGCGATTCCGCTGCGGGTGGCCGTTCTCGGCGTCCCGCAGACGCCGTCGATTGACGCGGTGCTCGAGGTGCTGGGCCGCGAGCGCGTGCTGTCGCGCCTGGCGCGTTATGGCTGAGGCCTTGTGTCAGGGAGCTCCCTCAGGGGCGGTCAGGCCTGCGCCTGCCTGCCCGGGGGTGTGAATCCTGACCTGATCGCGCCCGGCATGCTTGGCGTCGTAGAGCGCCTTGTCTGCGCGCTGCAGCGAGGCCTCTGCCGAGCCATCGCGCGTGTTCAGGCTTGCCACCCCGATGCTCACGCTGATCGGTATCAGTGTGCGCTCGAAGCGTGACGGTGAGTTCTTGACGGCTTCGCACAGCCGTTCGGCGAGCTCGCGTGCGCCCTCGATGCCATCGCCCGGCAGCAGGATCGCAAACTCTTCGCCGCCCAGGCGTCCGATCACATCGGTCTTGCGCAAGGTCTGCCGCACGATGTCGACGAAATGCTTCAACACCGCATCCCCCGCCGCGTGGCCGTGAGTGTCGTTGACGTTCTTGAAGTGGTCGAGGTCGGCCATCAGGATCGAGGCCGTGCCGCCCTTGCGTTTAAGGCGGGAGAGTTCGTTATCCAGCCGCTCCAGGAACTGGCGCCGGTTTGATGCGCCGGTCAGCGGGTCGGTCGTGGCAAGTTGCTCGAGTGCTTCCCGTTGTTCCTTCAGCTCGGAAATGTCGCGAAACACCACGACAGCGCCGTCGCGCTGGTTGCCGTCGTCGATCGGTGCGACGGTCACGGCCACCGGAAATGCGGTGCCGTCCGCGCGGATGAACCAGTCCTCGCAGCTTCGGCGCTTGCCATCGAGCAGGGTCTGGAATACCGGGCAGGCTTCGTCCGGATAGGGTGAGCCGTCCGCATAATGGTGGTGAAACAGCCGGTGCTGATTTTCGCCGATGACCTGTGCCGCGGTGTAGCCAAGCATCGTGAGCGCGGCAGGGTTGATGAAGCTCGTCACGCCATTCGGATCCACACCGTAGATGCCTTCGCCGGCCGTGTTCAGCAGCAGGGCATTCTGCTGTGACAAGCGGCTGATTGCGGCGGTCTGCAGATCGAGTTGGCGCTTCCATTCCCGGCGCGACAGGTTCAGCAGCAGCAGCACGATCAACTGCACCAGTGCATAGCCGGCAAACGCATTTCTGAGGGTGATGCTTCGGGCTTTCGTGTGCGCGGCGAGCTCGGTCTCTGCGTTGCGCCAGATCAGGATGCTGCCGGCCGGAGGTCTTGCCGGATTCTGCTTGCCCACGAAATCGAACAGCGGAAAGCGGATGACCTGGTACTGCTTCCGGTCCCAGGTCTGGAGCCTCGACTCCGCCTCGGTCTTGCCACGCTCGATCAGGCCTGCGGCAAGCCAGGCCTCGGCCTCGGGGCGGGATGCCGACAGCAGAAAGCAGCAGTTGCTGCGCTCGGGCGCGCGGGTCGCAGGCTGATAGTGCGACCACATCGCCTGTGTGACACGTTCCGGATTCAGGAGCACTGCGACGCCGATGCCGAGCTTTTCGCTCAGTCGCTTGTGCAGGCCATCAAGGCCGATGCCGACCTCAAGTGTGCCGACATGCTCGCCCGTTTGGCCGGCTTGCGGCGCATCGGCAAGTGCCTCGTGTCGGTGCGCATAGGGCCGGATGACGGGGGCGCCGCCACGTATGCCGGCAAATGCACGACCGATCTCGAAGCCGCTGCGCGGAATACGGTCGTTCTGAATGCTGCGCATCATCGGCCTGAGTTCCATCAGGCTGTCACCGTAGCGTTCCGGTGCATGCAGGCGGAGGAAAGAGCGCAGGTCGGGCGTGAGCAGAAACTGAAGCTGGCGCAGGTCGAACATGCGATGCATGTCCTGCCACTGCAGATCAAGCTTGGCGGTGAGCGCGGCACGCAATTCGACAGCGCGCGCCTCATTGCTTTCACCGCCTGCGCGGAGCAGGTGGTTGGCGTCCCCGAGGATGCGCGCGATCTCGGGATCGGCCGCCATGTTGTAAGCGAGCGCTCGTGCTTCATGCTCAAGCTCGTCCATGGATACTTCGTAGATGCTCTGCATCCGTGCCGCCTGTGTCTCGAGCTGAAGCTTCAGTCGATCGTCATGTTGCTGCAGCGACAGCATCGCGCCACCCGCGAAAAGCGCGGCAAGTGCGGTGCTGGCAATCAGGACGACAAGCTTGTATTGCACGACATTGCAACCGGACGTGAGTCGACAGAAGTCTAGCCCGGTCGGCACGCGTCATTCGTGACGAACGTCAATCATTCGCGCAAACGGTCGTCCACCGGGTGCGGGTTCAGCCGGCGAATTTCTCCGGCCGCAACACGCCCACGTCGGCGACGAAGGCCACCATCGCGTAGTGCCGGAAGTAGCGTGCTTCGACGTGCGTGGTGATGGTGACGGCCGTATTGGCGTCGCACAGCACTTCCATGCGGATGGAGCGGTCGGCATCCCAGGTGCCTGCGCGGTTGCCGTGGCTGCCGCGGCCGCGCACGTCGGCCACGGTGTAGCCGTGCGCGCCGAGGTGCATGACGTCGTCTGCCAGTTTCTCTTCGAGCGCTTTTTCGGTGATCAGGACGACGAGCTTGCAGGGATGGGTATTTGGCATGGTTTCAGCTCCCGTGGATCAGACCGACGATGTAGTGGTAGAGGGGGATGCCCACAAGAATGTTGAAGGGGAAGGTGATGACGAGGGCAGCGGTAATCGACAGCCCAGGATTGGCTTCCGGTACCGCGATTCGCATTGCTGCCGGAGCGGCGATGTAGGATGCGCTCGCAGCCAGCGTGGCCAGGAGCAGGGTGCCGCCCGCAGAGAGCCCGATTGCAGTTCCGACGACGGTGCCGAACACCGCAGAGAGGATCGGCATCACGATGGCGAAGCCGGCGAGAAAAGCCCCGCTGGTGCGCAGCGCACCCGCCTGGGCTGCAGCCACCAGGCCCATCTCGAGCAGGAAGAGGCATAGCGCGCCCTTGAACAGGCCGAAGAAGAAGGGTTCCAGAGGCGCGAGCCCCTTTGGTCCAGCCGCCCAGCCAATGAGCAGGCCGCCGGCGAGCAGCACCATGCTCTTGCCGAGGAAGATCTCATGCAGCAAGGGCCCCCAGCGTACCGAGCCGGTATTGCCACCAAGTCGCGCCAGCAGCACGCCGACCGCGATGCCGGGCATTTCGAGCAAGACCAGGAACAGCGGCAGGTAGGGCTCGTAGGCCAGCTGGCGCGCGCTCAGGTAGTCGATGCCCACGGCAAAGGTGACCACGCTCACCGAGCCGTAGTGGCCGGCGATGGATGCGGCATTGAAGCGGTCGAGACGACCGAGCTTGTGCAGGATGGGAAAGGCGACCAGCGGGATGACGATGCCCAGCGCGATGACAGCCACCGCTTGGGGAAGGACGTCCATCGGTGACTGCTTGGCCAGCTCCATGCCACCCTTGAGGCCGATGGCGAGCAGCAGATAGATGGAGAGTGCTTCATAGAGCTGGGCGGGTAGCTTCAGGTCGGAACGCGCGAGGCGCGCAGCGAAACCCAGTACGAAGAAAAGTGCGATGGCGTCCATGATAGGGCGGTTCCAGTGGATTGGATTTCAGTCGTCGGTGGCTGATTGGCGCACAGGACGCAGTATAAAACGTGCGGGATCCACCGCCGCGATAAGGTCATTCTCCACCGGTGCGGGCTCTCCGCAAATAAGGGAAGCCATCAACTCCCCCGCCAGCGCCGCCCACACAAGGCCGCGGGCGCCGAAGCCGGAAAGCGCGTACAGCCCGGGGTGGCGTGGTATTTCCGGGAGTGGGGTACGCGGTGCGATGCTGCTGACGGACGGGATCGCGCCGACCATGGGCAGGCGGTCGGGCGATGCCGGGCGAAATCCCACGCGCCCGCGCAGTGCGGTCGGGCCGAGCCGGGTGGTGTAGCCGGGGAGCATGGCCTCGAGCTTCGCGATGTTCTCGTGGTGATCGCGTTCGCGCAGGTCCGGGTCGTCGTCCCCGACGTCGAAGGTCGCACCGGCGCAGCGCAGGCCGTCCACTTCGGGGCTGACATAGCCCATGCGGCACATCACGACCCGGGGGGCGCTGCCGGCAGCGGCGTCGAGCAGGCTCACCTGACCGCGGGCGCTGACCATTGGCAGCGTCCCGGCCAGCGGAAAATCGCGCAGTCCCGTTCCTGCGGCCATGATCAGGACAGGCGCTGCCGCAATGACCTGTCCGGCTGCATCGAGTGCCCGCCATTCGTCCGCAACACGTTCGATCTGGGCGACCGGGCAAGCGAAGTGGGTGCGGATCCGGCTGGGGTGTGCGGCCAGATTGGCTGCGCACAGGGTCGGGGGCTGCACCCAGCCGCTATCGGAGAACCACCAGCCACCCAGCGGTACGGGCCAGCCCCCGATGCGTTCAGCTTCGTCCGCATCGACGAAACGCAGCACTGACGGGGGCAGGGCGAGGCGCTCGACCACCGCCCGCATCTTGTCCTGCTGCGCAGCGTCGCGTGCCAGGTGCAGCACGCCGCAGTCCTCGGCCCGGACGTTGATGCCGCGTGCCCGCAGGCGGCGGATGTGGCGCCAGCCGTAGAGGGTACCGGCGCGCGTCAGCCTGCTCATCCGGTTGTCGTCAAGGCTGGGAAGCGGCCGCAGCACGCCGGCGTGGTTGCCCGAGGCGCCATGACCGGGGCGGTCGGCCACATCAATGACCTCCACTGACCAGCCTCGTGCGGCAAGCCGCTCCGCCGCCGAACTGCCGGCAACGCCGGCGCCGATCACGATGGCGCGGCGCGCGGCTTGCGGTGCATCCGATTCACGAAGCAGGGGCTTCTCTTCCACCTGCCCGCCGCGGGGTCCGAGGTGACGGCCGCGCAGCATCTGACGCTTGCCGGCAAAGCCGGGCGCCTTTTCCACTTCGAAGCCGGCGCGCCGCAGGCCTTCGCGCACTTCGCCGGCAACCGACCAGGTCGCCAGCGTTGCGCCCGGGGCCGCCATCCGGCCCAGCAGGTGAAAGACCTTCTGCGACCACAGGTCCGGATTGCGCGCAGGTGAGAAACCGTCGAGCAGGAATGCATCTGCACGGGCGTCGAGCTGCGCCAGTCCGTCCCGCGCATCGCCGAAATACAGGGTGAGAAACACCTGGTCCTTGTCCAGATGCAGTCGGTGCACACCCGGTGTCAGGCTGGGCCAGGCCGCCTGGAGTTCTGCCGCGAGCGGTGCAAACTCGGGCCAGCGCGCATGCAGCGCGGCGAGGTCTTCGACCGCGAACGGGTGCAGCTCGCAGGAGACGAAATGCAGGGTTGCAGCGCGCTCGGGGTCGGCGCGCCATGCTGCCCAGGTCGCGAGAAAATTCAGCCCGAGCCCGAAGCCAGTCTCGACAATGACGAAGCGGTCGCGCCCGCGCCAGCGCCCCGGAAGCCCGTTGCCACCGAGAAACACGTGCTCGGCCTGTCCGATCGCACCTGCTGCGGAGTGATAGACGTCATCGAAGGTGTCGGAGTAGGGCGTGCCGTCGTCGGCAAGCGTGTAGGTGGCGGGCTGGATTGGCATGGCGTGCTTGTGCTGAGTCTTGAAAATGGGGGGCGAAGCGACCCGCCCGCAATCTTATCCTTTTGGGGGCCGACAGACCCGTCAAAGCCGGGCGCGAGGCGCCAGCTTTGATCCTGACTCGTTCTTATGGAATACTGAACGCGTGCTGGCCGACGATGTTCGTTGGTACGCCAAAAGTTATATTTCCGCGCCGATTTTCCCGGGTGCGCTGCGGCGTGGATAGTGGAGTATTTGGATTTGATCAGGCGTATCGACAAGACTTCGGGGCGGTGGCGGCTGGCGGTCGCGAATGCACCGACACGTTGCGTGGTCGCCAGCGCTGTCCTGGTCGGCGTACTGGCGGCGGTCATCGTCAGCATTGCGCTCAGGCAAGGGGTGACGAATGCCTCGATGGCGCTGGCCATCGGCGCGATGACCATTGCGCTGGGCATTGCGCTGGTGGCGCTGCTGGCCATGCGCCGATCCCTCAGCGCACAGGCGCTGCTGATGGCCGGCGCTCACGACGGCATTTTCGAATGGAACCCGCTGACCAAGGAGCTGAAGGTCGGCTTGCGCCTGCTTGCCATACTCGGCTACGCGGACAACTTTCTGCAGGATACGCATGCCTGGCTGAAGATCGTCCATCCCGACGATCGTGAGCGCTACAACCGGACGGTGGCCGCGCATCTGAAGGGGCTGACGGACCATTTCTACTGCGAGTACAGGGTCAGGGCCCACAACGGCGAGTATCGCTGGCTGGCGGCGCGGGGCATCGCCTTGCGCAACCGGCAGGGCAAGGCTTCGCAGATGGCCGGCTCGGTGACCGACATCACCGAGCGGATCGAGCGCGAACAGCAGATCCGTGACCTCGCGCTCAATGATCAGCTGACAGGACTGCCCAATCGGCGCAGCCTGATGGAGCGGTTGCCGACGGCCATCGAGACGGCAAGACGGTGCGGCACCCAGCTCGCCGTACTGTTCATTGACCTCGACCGCTTCAAGAACGTCAACGATGCACGCGGTCACCTGTTCGGCGACGCGCTGCTGGTGGCGATCACGCGGCGGCTGCCCGGTGCATTGCGCGCATACGACCTGCTGATGCGACAGGGCGGAGACGAGCTGGTAGTGGTGCTGACCAGCCTGGGCAGTCCGGCCGAGGCTGCACTGGTTGCCGAACGTCTGCTCGAGCTGGTGGCGGATCCTGTGGTCATCGATGATTCCGACATCCGCATCACCGGCAGCATCGGGGTAGCGATGTTCCCCGCCGACGGCGAGGATGCCGATGCGCTGCTGCGTTGCGCCGATATGGCCATGTATGCGGCCAAGGCCAGCGGCGGCAATGAAGTGCGGTTCTTCGAAGGAGAGATGCAGGCGCGCGTCAGTGCGCGGGCCAGCATGGAGAGCCGGCTGCGGATCGCGATCGAGAATGGCGACCTCGTGCTGCACTATCAGCCGCAGTGCCGCTTTGCAGACGGCAAGCTGGTTGGCGCCGAGGCCCTGGTGCGCTGGCAGGATGGTGCGCACATGATCCGGCCCGACCAGTTCATCGGTCTGGCCGAGGAGACCGGTCTGATCGTGCCGCTCGGTCGATGGGTCATCGACAGTGCGGTCGAGCAATTGGCCCGGTGGCAATCGAGTTGCGTCGATACGCTTCGCGTGTCGATCAATCTGTCGCCTCGCCAATTCCTGCGCCATTCGGTCGAGATGGACGTGCTCGCCGCGATCGCCCGGCACGGTGTGCTGGCATCGAGGGTCGAACTCGAGGTCACCGAGTCGGTGCTGTTCAACCCTGAGGGGGCCGCGCTGCGGATGCTCAACAACCTGCGCGAGGCGGGCTGCCGGGTGGCCCTCGATGATTTCGGCACCGGCTATTCTTCGCTGTCCTACCTCCAGTCGCTCGACCTCGACTGTCTCAAGATCGACAAGTCCTTCGTCGCCAACCTGGCCGGGCCGGCAGGTTCGCACGGCGCGCGCGGCAGCACGGCCATTGTCAGCGCGATGATCGTACTGGGACGGCGCCTGGGGTACGAGGTCGTGGCCGAGGGGGTCGAGACCGTGGAACAGTTCAACTGGCTGAAGGCGACCGGGTGCGAGCTCTGTCAGGGCTACTTTTTCAGCCGCCCCTTGCCGGCCGCCGAGTTCGAAAGCGGCTTCCTGACCCTGCGCGCGGGTTCGAGTTCGAACGCGGCGCCCGCAAGGGCGTTTTGACGGCGTCGGATGGGGCGCTAGTGCAGCACTGCGTTTCACCCGATGCGAATGTCGGCGCATGCCGCGCAAGCAAGGACGTCATGTCGGATTGCACACAATCGCACCTCGCCCGGGGCCGCGTGTCGTGCCTCATTCTCGTGATGGTGCGACGAACCTCCGAGGGGTAGGACACGGCGCGCATTGGGGCGCTTGGCGGAATCTCGGGACGGGTCCGCAGGGAGGCGGTCGGTGCGCAAGGGGTGGTCGGGCGACGGGCACCGCTCTTGCTTCGCATGCCTTCTCGATTGAAGGCATGCGCCATGGACTCACACCTCGACTGGTCCGCCTACGAAGGCGGTGACGACAATTTCGGCTTCGGTTTCGGTTTCGGCGAGTCGTCCGGCCCGCCGCCGACGGCCGGTGATGGCTTTGCCAAGGCGGTCGGGGTCTGCGCCGGCAAACGGCATTGTCTTTCCCTCGATCCCGGCGTCATGTGCCCGAGTTACCGGGTCACGCAGGATGAGCGGCACTCCACCCGCCACCGTGCGGAGACCCTGGCGGCTGCGCTCGACGGCCGTCTGGGTGAGCAGCCCTTCGCGGGAAGCGAACTCGCCGAGGCGCTGGACCTGTGTGTCGGCTGCAAGGGGTGCAAGCGTGAGTGTCCGAACGGCGTGGACATGGCCTTGCTCAAGACGGAGGCGCGCGCTCGGCGCTGGGCCGGCACGGCTGCGCCCCCTTTACGCGAACGCCTGTTTGCCCGCCTGCCCAGGCTTGCACCGGCACTGTCGAAGTGGCGAGGTCTCTTGCGTTTGCGCGATCGCCTGCCTGGCATTGCATGGCTTGGCGAAGCCGCGCTGGGCCTGTCGGCCAGGCGCACCATTCCTTTGCCGGCGAAGCGGAGCTTTCTATCAGCGGTGTCGGCCGATCGCCTTGGCGAGGGGAGCGCCGGAGAAGTCGTGCTGCTGGTCGATACCTTCAGCAACCACTTTCACCCCGAGATCGCGCACGCGGCGCTGGATGTTCTCGTCGCGGGTGGCTACCGCGTGCATCTTGCCCGCAGTTCGGTGCCCGGACGTCCCCTTTGCTGTGGCCGCAGCTACCTGTCGGGCGGGCTGGTCGAGGAGGCTCGCGAGGAAGCCGGGCGTACACTGGCGGCGTTGTTGCCGTATGCCGCACGTGGCCTGCCCGTGATCGGGCTGGAGCCCTCCTGTCTGCTCATGTTACGCGATGAATACCATGCACTGGGGCTGGGCGAGGCCGTCGCCCAAGTGGCAAGCGTGGCGATGCTGCTGGAGGAGTTTCTCGCGCGGGAAATTGACGGTGGCCGTCTGAACCTGCCGCTCAATGCAATGGACGCCAGCGAGGTGCTTGTCCATGGACACTGTCACCAGAAAGCGTTTGGCCTCATGCCCGCGATGCGGAAAGTGCTGGATCGGGTGCCGGGACTCAAGGCGGACTTCATCGAGTCCAGTTGCTGCGGCATGGGCGGCAGTTTCGGCTACGAGGCCGAACATCACGACGTTTCGATGGCCATGGCCGAGCTCGACCTGTTGCCGGCAGTGCGCAGCGCGCCAGCCGAGGTCGTCATCGTGGCCAATGGTACGAGCTGCCGGCAGCAGATCATGGAAGGCGCGCAGCGACCGGCTTTGCACATGGCCCAGATCCTGCAGCGTGCATTGGCTATACGGGTGGAACGCGCCATCGAGCGGTAAAGCGGCGAGCCGTGCGGCACGATGGCGGCTGTACGGCGCAGTCGGTTCGCTCACCAGAATGCGATCACCAACACCAGGGTCAGCGCGGTCAGCATCGCTGCCCCTCGGCGAACGGCAAGGGGGGCGGGCTCGACGTGTGATGCGTCCACCGCCAGGCGTTGCTCGTCTGTCACGGTTCCGCCCAGCAGTGCCTGCCACAGCGCGCACGCCAGCAGCGTCATGACCAGCAACAGGAAGGCCACGACCGTGAAGTGCACCTTGACCCAGCCGAGCTGGGTGGCGATGAACCACGCTGCGCTGACGCCATGGCCAGTGATCAGGCCGGCAAACGCGGCATTGGCGGACAGGCGTCCGGAGAGCATGCCCGCGGCAAAGACCGCCACCAGCGGAGGCGTCACGTAGGCGAACGCTTGCTGCAGATAGGCGAACAGACCGGGAAAACGGTCGATGGCCGGCGCCCACAGCGCGGCAATGAACATCATGCCCAGCGTCGTATGGCGGCCGAGCCGTGCCAGCGCCCGGGCGTCCAGTTTCGGGCGGCGTGGTTGCACGAAATCGCAGATCACCAGGGTCGATGCGGAGTTGAGGGCCGTGTCCACGCTCGACATGATCGCAGCGAGCAAGCCGGCCAGCATCAGACCGGCCAGACCAGGGGGGGGCGAAGTGTCCGATCAGGCGGGGGAACACCGTGTCCGGACGTTGAGGTCGGTGAACAGTGCGACGGCCAGTGCGCCGGGCAGGACCATGAGAAACAGTGGCAATAGCTTGAGAGCAGCGGCAATGAGTGCGCCGCGCCCGGCAGTGCCGATATCGCGCGCCCCCAGCAGTCGCTGGCAGACATACTGGTTCATGGTCCAGTAGTAGAAGCCCAGGATCGGCAGCCCCAGCAAGGTCCCGAGCCAGGGCAGGGCTTCGTCGTCGAGTGGGCGGATGAGCGAGAGCTTCTCCGCCGGCACGCGCGCCAGGACCTGTGCCTAGGAGTAGTCGAATTCGGCAAAGACGAGTACGAACAGGATCGCCGAACCCACCAGCAATACCAGCGATTGCAGAACATCGGTGTAAGCCACCGCCCGCAAGCCTCCTGCAGCGGTGTAGATGCCGGCGAACACGGCCAGCGCTGCGCACGTGGGGGCCAGTGACAGACCCGGTACGAACAGCATCAGGACCAGGGCGCCCGCGTATAGACTGCCGGCCGTGTCGAGGAAGACGCTCAGGATCAGGCTGGTGCCGGAAAGGTAGCGGCGCAGGCGCGCGTCGAAGCGCAGCTCGAGCAGTTCCGGCACCGTGGTGATGCGGCGCCCGATGAGCACGGGGGCCACGAACACGGCAGTGAATACGAGTACCAGCGCGGCCATCCATTCGTAGTTCGCCACCGAAATGCCGGTCGACCACGCGGCGCCGGGCAAACCGATCAACGTTGTGGACGAGATGTTCGATGCGAACAGCGACAGGCCGATGACGCCGGCCCCCAGCGAGCGTCCGGCGAGAAACAGTTCGTCCGCGTCAGGATGTCTGCGCGTGACGCGGATACAGACCACGACGACTACCACGAGGTAGACCGCCACGATGACGTAGTCGGTGGTATGAAGGGCATTCATCCGCGAATTCCGTTGTCGTGGTGGAAGCGGCGCCTTTATGCAGGAAGCGAAACCGCCTGTCTTGAATCCGGCGCCTTTTTCAGGAAAACATGAACGCGGGCCATTGCGCAAGGGTAGAGGTGAGAGCGGGCCGACGAAGGCGGGTGTCGACTCGCATCTTGTCATTGCTTTGCGGCGCGCAGGGCGTCGACAATGATGCGCCACGGCTTGCCAAGGCCTTCCTGAACCCGGAATTTTCATGCGACCTCCCGCGCGCAAGCATGCCGATCGTCTGGCCGCGCTGCTGATCCTGACGATGGCCGTCGTCGCCATGCTCTCCGGTGCCCGCACCGGCGTGCCGGTGTGGCTCGGCGGACTGGCTGCGTGGGCGGCAGTGGCGTTGATGTGGCCGGGACTCGACCGTCGCCAGCGGCGACTGTCGTGGGGCTTGATCGGTATCGGCCTTGCCGCACTGCTGTGGGCGGGCTGGCAGAGCGGGCAGTGGTACTGGATGGGCATATTGACGAAGAACGTCACCCTGCTCGGCATGCTCGCGGCGGTGAGTTTTCTCCAGCTGCTTGGGCTCGGGGGCGACGATGAAGCGCCGCCGCGTGGCCGCGGTGCGTTGTGGCGCACGATTGCGGGCGTACACGCGTTTGGCGCGATCATCAATCTGTCCGCGGTGTTCATCATGGCGGACAGGGTGGCGGCGGGACGCACGCCGTCCATCGCGCAGCTCGGCGCGCTGACCCGGGGTTTTCTTGGCGCCGCCCTGTGGTCGCCGTTCTTTGCCGCCACCGCCGTCGCGCTCACCAATGCGCCCGGGGCCACGCTGGGCGAACTGGCGGCCGCGGGTATTCCCCTGGCCCTGGTGTTGATCGTCCTGGCGGCACGCGACCTGCTGCGCGAGCACGATGATGGGCGCGATTTCGTCGGCTATCCGATGCATCTTGCCAGCCTGGGGGTGCCACTCGCGCTCGCGCTGATCGTCATCGCAGGCCACTTTGTGCTGTCTTCGTGGTCGACGCTGGCCATCATTACGATCGCTGCGCCCTTGATGGTGAGCGGCATCGTGATCCGGCGCAGCGGCTTCGGTGCCGGGAGCGCGCAGTTGGCGCGTCATGCAGTACGGCGCCTACCAGCCATGCGCGGCGAGATGTCACTGTTTCTGGCCGCGGCCGTATTCGCGACCGGCCTGGAAGCACTCATCGCGAGCAGCGGGGGCTGGCTGCCGATGACGCATGTGGGTGCCCCGCAGGCGGCGATGGTGCTGGCCGGCATGATCGTCCTCTGTGTGCTCGGCATCCATGCGGTGATCTCCATTACCACGGTCGCGGCCTGGCTGGCGCCGCTGAACCCCGACCCGGTGCTGATGGCCGTGGTCTATGTACAGTGCTGGGCCATCGGTCTGGCAGCCAGTCCCATGTCGGGTATCCACCTTGCCTTGCAGGGGCGCTACGGCGCGTCGGGGGCCGAGATGGCGCGCGGCAACGTGCGCTACAGCCTGCAGGCCTATGTCGCGGCGGTGGTGGTGCTGTTCATCCTTGCGTGGTGGCGTGGTCTGTGAGGCTCCCGGACGCGTCCCTGCCCTGATTGTTTCTGATGCAAGGTTATGCGTGAAACGCATGAAGTAATGCGTCAACCGTATGATCTTGCGGTGCAGCAGCCGGAACAATTCAGGCCCGGAATTTTCCGCTACATCCGGCCGTGAGTCCTGCGCGGTCCGGCCCCGCGAGCGGTGTCGGCACGTGGTGCGCAGCACGAAAGCACCGGGGCTCGCCCGGAGCCCATCAAACTATAAATTCGACGCAGGACAACCTGCCGTCATGTTTCACGGAGAAGCAGCAGTGAACGATTTTGTCAGCATGCTTAACGGCATCATCTGGAGCCCGGCCCTGATTTATCTGTGCCTTGGCGCCGGTCTGTATTTTTCGATCCGTACCCGCTTCATGCAGGTGCGCGGCCTTGGAGAGATGATCCGCCTGACCTTCACCGGCAAGGCGTCGGACGCCGGCGTGTCCTCGTTCCAGGCACTCACCATGTCGCTGTCGGGCCGGGTCGGTACCGGCAACATCGCCGGTGTCGCCACCGCCATCACCTTCGGTGGCCCGGGTGCGGTGTTCTGGATGTGGACGGTGGCCTTCCTCGGCGCCTCCACCGCCTATATCGAGTCGACCCTCGCCCAGATCTACAAGGAGAAGGACGACGAGGGCATGTACCGCGGCGGCCCGGCGTACTACATCGAGAAGTGCATGGGGCAGAAGTGGTACGCGTGGATCTTTGCAGTGTCCACCGCAATCGCGATGGGCCTGCTGCTGCCGGGCGTGCAGGCGAACAGCATCGCCTCGGGTCTGCAGAACGCATGGGGTATCGACACCGCGGTCAGCGCGACCTGCATCGTGCTGCTGCTGGGCTTCATCATCTTTGGCGGGGTGAAGCGGATCGCGCTGTTTGCGGAGATCGTCGTGCCTTTCATGGCGCTGGCCTACATTCTGGTGGCGATGGTGATCGTGCTGCTGAACATCGAGGCGGTGCCGGGCATGATCGCACTGATCTTCAAGAGCGCTTTCGGTCTTGAGGCGGGCTTTGGCGCGGTGCTTGGCCTTGCCGTGCAGTGGGGCGTGAAGCGCGGGGTGTATTCCAACGAAGCCGGCCAGGGTTCCGGTCCGCACCCCGCCGCCGCAGCCGAGGTGTCGCATCCGGCCAAGCAGGGCTATGTGCAGGCTTTCTCGGTGTACATCGACACCCTGTTCGTGTGCTCGGCAACCGCCTTCATGCTGCTGTCGACCGGCATGTACAACGTGCAGGGGCCGGACGGCGCGATGCTTGTGAATGGCCTGCCGGGCATGGAAGCCGGCCCTGGCTACACCCAGGCCGCGGTCGAATCCGTTCTGCCGGGATTCGGCAGCACCTTCGTCGCACTGGCGCTGTTCTTCTTCGCCTTCACGACCATCGTGGCCTACTACTACATGGCCGAAACCAACATCGCCTACATCAACCGCAAGGTGCACCGTCCCTGGCTGTACTTCGTGCTCAAGATCGCCGTCATGGTGGCCGTGACCTACGGTTCGGTGAAGAGCGCCGGTGCGGCATGGGATCTGGGCGACGTCGGTGTGGGCATCATGGCCTGGCTCAACATCATCGCCATCCTGATCATCCAGAAGCCCGCGCTGCTTGCGCTCAAGGACTACGAGCAGCAGAAGAAGGATGGCAAGGACCCGACCTTCGACCCCGAAAAACTCGGCATCCGTAACGCGGATTTCTGGGTGAAGCGGAAGTAAGTCGCAGCGCTGCATGCTGCGTCGGGCCAGCAGTCAAACCTGCGGCCCGGGCAGCATGTGCTGTTATTCGCCGGCCGCGGCGCCTCACTGGCGCCGCGGCCGCGTGCATTCCGGGGGTGTCGCGTGATGTGATCGCCGGCGCGGCTGAGGCGTGTTCAGCGCCGCAACTCGGCCTCCGGCAAGCGCTCGGGGGGCTCGCACACGACGACTCGCACACCTGTCGTGGCATGCAAACGTGCGAAGAATCAGCACTGGGCGAGTTCCCGCGCGCGCATCCGCGCCCGTTGTGACGACATCATCATGTGGTTCGCAGTGAGCACTGCGATCGACACAACCACGACGATGATGGTGGCGAGGGCGTTGATCTCGGGCTTCAGGCCATGATGCAGACGGGCGAAGATCAGCACCGGCAGTGTGGTGCTGCCCGGGTCGGAGAGCATCGCGGCGAGCACGAAATCGTCCATGGACAGGGTGAAGGTCAGCAACCAGGCGGATATGAGTGCCGGGGCGATCACCGGCACGGTGATGATGAAGAACACCTTGAACGGTGGGCAGCCGAGGTCGAGCGCGGCCTCTTCCAGGGAACGATCCACCTCGCGCAGGCGCGACTGCACGAGTACGGCGGCGTAGGCTGCGCACAGCGTGGTGTGCGCGGCCCAGATCGCGAGTGCCCCGCGTCCGCCGAGAAAGGACAGGGCGGGGTGGGTGAACAGCAGCACCAGCGACAGGCCGGTCACCACTTCCGGCATCACCATCGGTGCCGTCGTCATCCCGGCGAAGAAGCTGCTGCCGAAATAAGGCCGGTAACGCGTCAGCACGAATGCCGCGGCTGACCCGACCACCACCGCGGCGGTCGCTGCCATGGCGCCGATGCGCAGCGACAGCCACACCGCGGACTGGATCTCGCGGTCCGCCAGCAGCGCCTCGTACCAGCGCAGCGAGAAGCCGTCGAATTGCGTGGTGATCTCGCCCGAGGTGAAGGAAAACACCACCAGACACAGGATCGGTATGTAGAGGAAGGCGAACACCAGCACCAGCCAGCTGCGTGCGCCCCACCGCTTTGCCGCGACGCTCATCGCAGTTCCTCCGCTTCCTGCCGGCTTGATCGGTTGAAGATGATGATCGGCACGATCAGCAGCAGCACCATCACCACGGCAACCGCAGCCGCCATCGGCCAGTCCTGGTTGGGGCCGAAATCGTCCCAGATGTTGCGGCCGATCATCTGTACGTCACCGCCGCCGAGCAGGTCGGGAATCACGAATTCGCCCACCGCGGGGATGAACACCATCATCGCGCCGGCGATGATGCCGTTGCGTGACAGCGGCAGCGTAACTGAAAGGAAGGTGGTCAGCGGACGCGCGCCGAGATCGCTGGCGGCCTCGAGCAGGCGCGGGTCGAGCTTGACCAGGTTGGCGTACAGCGGCAGCACCATGAAGGGCAGGTAGCTGTAGATCATGCCGGTCAGCACCGCGCCGGTGTTGTAGAGCAGGGGCAGGGGCGCGTCGACGATGCCCAGCCCCAGCAGCAGCTGGTTGATCAACCCCACCTCGCTGCTGTCGAGCAGGCCCATCCAGGCGTAGACGCGGAGCAGGAAGGAGGTCCAGAACGGCAGCATCACCATCATCAGCAGCACGTTGCGGATCGATTCGCGTGCGCGTGCAATGTGGTAGGCGAAGGGATAGCCGATGAGCAGGCAGCACAGCGTGGTCAGGCTGGCCAGCAGCAGCGAGTTGCCGTAGGCCCGGAGGTAGAGCAGATAGGCGCCGTCCTCGCCGATCGAGGTGAATTCGTCCTGCAGGCGCTGGTAGTTCGACAGGTCGGGCACGAACTCGACCCCGGTACCATCGGCGGCGGTGTGGAGCGGTGGCACGTAGGGCGGAATCGAAAGCTCGGGCGTGGACAGGCTGACGTTGACGATCAGCACGAAGGGCAGCAGGAAGAACAGCAGCAGCCAGGTCCACGGCAGCATCCCGACCCAGAAACGGCCACGCAGCAGGAACAGTTTGCGCGTGCTCATCGCCCGAGCACCACCCCGGCAGGTGCCTTCCACGACACCCAGACGGAATCCCCCCAGGTTGGCGGCGGCGCATCGCCCCAGCGTGCGGAGGGCACGCTGGCGATGACGGTACGCGATGTGCCGACCCGGACGTGATAGATTGAATAGCTGCCCAGATAGGCAATATCGACCACCTCGCCTGCTGCCAGGTTCATCGTGCCGTCGGCCGCCTCGGGCTTGTCACGACCGAGCACGATGCGCTCCGGGCGCACCGACACCGAGACCTCGCTGCCATCGGCGTGATCGGTCAGCGGCGGGATGAGGATGGGTGCAGGGAAATCGCTGCAGGCAACCCCTTGCTGGCCTAGCCGGCCATGAAACATGTTGGTTTCGCCAATGAACTCGGCGGTAAAGCGGCAGTTCGGATGCTCGTAGATCTCGTCCGGCGTACCCACCTGCAGCAACACGCCGTCAGACATGACGCCAATGCGGTCGGCCATCGTCATTGCCTCTTCCTGGTCGTGGGTGACCATGATGCAGGTGACGCCGACACGCTCGATGAGATGAACGAGCTCGAGCTGGGTTTCCTGGCGGATCTTCTTGTCCAGTGCCGCCAGCGGCTCGTCGAGCAGCAGCAGCTTGGGTTCCTTGGCGAGACTGCGTGCCAGGGCCACGCGCTGCTGCTGTCCGCCCGAGAGTTCGTGCGGCTTTCGCCGCGCGAAACGCTGCATCTGCACCAGGTCGAGCATCTTCGTCACGCGCGCGGCGATGACGTCGCGCGCGATCCGGGGGCGCTCCTGGCGCAATCCGAAGGCGACGTTGTCCTCGACCGTGAGGTGCGGAAACAGCGCGTAGGACTGGAACATCATGTTGGTCGGCCGATGGTGGGGCTGAACCGTGGCGAGGTCTTCGCCGTCGAGCACGATGCGCCCTGTGCTCGGGGTTTCGAGCCCTGCGAGCATGCGCAGCAGGGTCGACTTGCCGCAGCCGGAGCTGCCCAGCAGGGCGAAGATTTCCTTTCGCACGATTTCGAGCGAAACGTCCTTCACCACGTGATTCTGACCGAAGCGCTTGTTGACGCCTTCGATGCGCAGGTAGGCTGCGCCCTTGTCCGCTTGCTGTGCCACCATCGGGTTCCTGCTCGACTTTATTTTGCGGTCTTGAAGCGGCTCAGCGCACGCGTCAGATCACGCTGAACGGTTTGCGTCAGCACCGGCTTCGGATGCAGCAGTGCCTTCAGCTCTGCGGGCACGTTGAGCATCGGATTGTCGGTGAGCGCTTTCGACATCAGCGGCTGCGCGGCGGTGTTGGCGCTGAAATAGAAGGTCTCGTTGGAGATCTGCGCGATCACCTTCGGGTCCATCATGGTGTTGATCCATGCGTGGGCATTGCCGACGTTCCTGGCATCGCTCGGCACCGCCATCACGTCGATCGACATCATCGCCCCGGTCTTGGGGATGATGTACTGCACCTTGACGCCGGTATTCGATTCCTTCGCCCGGTCCCCGGCGATCATCGCATCACCCGAGAACATCATGGCCACGCACACGCTGCCCTTGGCCATGAGGTCGATCGGCGAGGAATTGAAGGTGCGCACGTTCTTGCGCACCGGGCGGATCTGCTCGATGGCGGCATTGATGTCCGCGCTGGCCATCTTCTTGGTGTCCTTGCCGGCGTAGAGCATTGCGGCCGGCACCAGGTCGCTGGCTTCGTCCATCATCGAGATGCCGCAGTCCTTGAGCTTTGCGGTCACCTTGGGATCGAACAGCAGGTCCCACGCATTGTCGGGCAGGGTGCCGCCCAGCGCCTGGGTAACCTTGTCGACGTTGATCGCCACGCCAGTGGTAAACCACATGTAGGGGACGAGGTACTGATTGCCCGGATCGGCGGCCTCCAGGGCCTTGAGAATCACCGGGTCGATGTTCGTCAGGTTCGGCAGCTTGCTCTTGTCGAGCGGCTGGAAGATCTTTGCCTGGATCTGCTTGCCCGCGTATTCAACGCTCGGGTACACCACGTCGTAACCGCTGCTGCCGGTGAGGAGCTTGGACTGCAGCGTGGCGTTGCTGTCGTAGAGGTCGTAATTGACCTTGATGCCGGTCGCCTTCTCGAAGGTGGGGATGGTGTCCTCGGCGATGTAGTCGTTCCAGTTGTAGATGTTGAGCGACTTGTCTTCGGCTGCAACAGTGGTGGTGACTGCGGCGAAGACCGCAGCCAGCATCTTGACGCGCAATTCCATGGCTAGCTCCAAGAAAATTGAATGTTTGTCGCACTGCGAGCAGCGCCCCCTGACGGTAAGCTCTCCGCCGGACGTCGTATTGTGCCTTGCACAACTGGTTATCGGTCAAGTCCGGCGCAGTGTTCGGCGCATTTCTGGCGGGCTGTACCGCATCTCAGGCTGCCTGCCCGGTGCTGGCCGATGGCGGGAAATGCATCGGGATGGTGACCGGACCGTCGTTGATGAGCTGCACCTTCATGTCTGCGCCGAATTCGCCCGTCTCAACGACCGGGTGCAGCATCTTTGCCTGCGCCACCACGTATTCGTAAAGTTCGCGTCCAAGGGCTGGGGGGGCCGCGTTGGTGAAACTGGGGCGATTGCCGCCCTTGAGATCGGCCGCGAGGGTGAACTGGCTGACGATCAGCAGGCCGCCTTCAAGGTCCTGCACCGAGCGGTTCATCTTGCCGGCGTCGTCGGAAAACACCCGCAGCTTGAGTACCTTGGCCAGCAGCTTGTCAGCCTCGGCAGTGGTGTCGCCCTGCTCGGCGCAGACGAGTACCAGAAAACCGTGGCCGATCTCGCCTGCCACCTTGCCGTCAATCACGACGCGTGCTTCGGACACGCGCTGGAGCAATGCCATCATGGGTTCTGCTTGTCCTTCATTCAGTAAGTCGGGGGAGGACATGCGGGGGGCGAGGGCAGGCCGTGCCCGCCGCGCGCGTCCGAAGGGTGCGATTCGGTGCGCCGGATGCTCACCTGATCGCGGATCGGGATCGACCGCGGATTACGGATTCAATCCACCTCAGGCTGGTGGATGATACGGACAACAGTGCGGCAAGTGGGCGCAGCAGGAGCTGTGCTAGCAGCAGGAGCGGCAGCAGCGCGAGCGTCCACCCCAGGGTCTGTATCAGGGGCACGGGGGCGCCAAGCGCTTCGGCGACCTCGCGGAACAGGGCGTTGAGCACGCTCGGATGACGCAGGACAATATAGCCCAGCGCGAACGGGGCGCCGTACTTCGCCACGCGAAGTCCGATTGCGCTGCCGCGAAGCAGCGACGAACCCAGTGCCGCGCTGCGTTCGGTCAGACCGCTTGCATGCGCTCCGGCACCCGCTCTGGCGGTACGCCCCATGCGCAGGACCTTGAGCGCGCTGATCCCGATTGCGAGATCGACGCCCGCCCAGCCTACATCGCCAAGCCCCACGGGTTCGCTGCGTCGATACTTGGATTCGAGTCCGCGTACGCCGCCCGCAAAGAATGAATTGAGTGCTTCCAGTACCCGTTCGGTCTGGACCTGGTGCACATCGCCATCCGCCTTGACCACAAACTGCCCTAAAAAGTCGTGTCCTTCTTCGAGGATGAAACCAACCGCATACCAGCCACGGCGCTCCGGGGTCATGGCGGTAGTGGCGTCGTCACGCGGCGCGCCGGTTTCCGGTACATCTGCCTCGTCTGCCTCACCCCAGAAATTTCGCCATGTCTGCTCCGCCGAAGTGGCCAGATCCTCTGCACGCCTGCGCACCGTAACCGATGCGAGTTCGTGCGTGAGGTAGTAGTAGATCGGCGGGATCGCCTGATCGCCATAGTCCTTGAGGGATTGCTGGAAAAGGGGTTCGGCGCCGTAGTGTTCGAGCACCTGCCGCGTCATCTGTGGATAGCGCAGCATCGCCAGCCGGGCCTTGCCGGCGAGAAGCGGATCGCTCGCGTAATCGAGGAACAAGGCCTGCAGTTCGAGCGGCTCGATGCTCAGCGCGTTCGCGTACTCAGGCAGCTGCCTGTTCAGTTGCACGCGCAGGAGCTGGGTCTCGATCGGCGCGGGCTTCCAGACGACTGCCAGCGTTGTCGCGAGGACCGCAGCCAGAAAAACGGAAAAATACAGCCTTCTCATCTTCGACCTTCAATGTCGTGTCCGGGAAAGCATATCAGAGCCCTTCGATGCGTCCCTCGGCACTGGCTGAGCGTACGGACGCGAATCGTGCCGGCCAGACCCTGCTGCGTCGGGTTCCGGTTCGATGATTTGCGCCTGCTCAGATGTCGAACCGAGCGTACCCGTTTGCGCTCGGCATGCCCTGTACCGCCCAGAACCGGCCGCTTGCCGGCTGCATGATCGCTGCACCGCAGGTCTGCATCTCGAGTGGCGGTGTGGCCCGGACACAGATCGTCGGGTCGCGGGTGAGCGCCATCAGGTCTTCCGGCGTTACCCTGGTGGTGCCCAGCAGATGTTGTGCGCGAGACAGGCGGGCTTCGCTGGACGCTTGCGATGCCGGTGCGCGCGGGCGGCAGCGGCGCAGGGTGTCGGGTGAAAGGCAGTGGTTGCTGTGCACCAGCGCTTCGGCATTGCTGCGTGTGACATGGCAGTGGCCGGGCATGGCTTCGATGTTGATGCCGGTGCCGTGGCGGTCGAACAGCTGAAAATTGTGCGCACCCATCAGCGGGGCGCGGGTGATGCATGCAAGCGCGGCGTCGATGTCGGTCTGCTGCAGCACTTTCCGCACCACGAAGGGCCAGCTGACGCCGATCTGACCCTCGGCGCCGAGGAGGTTGTTGATGCCGACAGCGATGCCTGCGTCGTTCATGCCGATCATGCCGACGCAGCCCGTCAGGCTGAAGGCCATGAAGGCGGGCGCACCGTCGGGCCGGCCGCGCAGCAACACCACGTGGGGGCCAGAGCCGGCGTGCATGTCCCAGGTCTGCCCGAACCAGCCCTTGCCATCGGCGCTGAGGTGGTCGGGGACGATGAAGGCGGTGCAGTCGTCTTCAACCGCGCGGGTTGCCGTCGCGCTGCCGCCTTGTGCATAGACCAGATCGATGAAATCGGTGAAGCCGTTGGTGACGATCAGCGCTGCAACGCTCAGGCCTGTGGCTTCCGCAAGGCCCGCCAGTTCGTCCATGAGGTCGGGCGCGTAGGCTTCGTGCGCGCCGATGCAGGCTTCGGACAGTGCCAGCACGGCGTCGGTATCCATCGCGTGTCCGGCCCACGTTTCGCTGCCGGCCAGTGCCACGCGCTCGGTGGTGTAGCGGCGGATATCGTCGACGTACGCACATCCGTGGGCGAAGCCCACCTGGCGTGGGGCGCCGGCGAGTTCAAGCACGCGCGGCGCGCTCATGGCCGTGCCACGATGGGCTGGCTGGCAGGGCCAGGAATCCTGGTCGTGAGTGTGATCGAACCCATCGTCATCGCTCCTGCGCGGGGTGGGCAGGCGACTGTGCCGGCCAACACGCCATCGAGGGTTCCAGTAAGCGTCGGCGCGGGATGTGCCGTCAAGTGCAACGTTGCCACCTGTCCGCAAATGCTCCGTGGCCTGAAGTGCTGTTTGAGGTGCCACTGCGGGCTGGATGCTGTTGATGCGCCGCTCATCAGACGAGCACGCCACGACGGTTTCTTCATGAGGCCCACTGGACTACATATCGTTGTTTCAGCGGAATGCTATTCGGTGATAATCCGGGCGCGGACGCACGATTCGCCACACCAAGGAGACAACACATAATGAAGAATCCGTTTCGATCCCTCTGCTGTTCCCTGTTTGCGCTCGCACTTGCCGGCACCATTCCCGCTGCGACGGCGGCCGAAATCGTGATCGGTCAGGTCGCGCCGTTTTCCGGCACCCTCGCGCCCACTGGCAACGATGTGAAACTCGGCATCCAGGCGTATTTCGCGCGGGTCAATGCCGAGGGGGGCGTCCGGGGGAACACGCTGCGGCTTGTCAGCCGGGACGACGGATACAAGGTTGAAGATACGCTCAAGCAAACCACCGAGCTCATCGAACGTGATGCGCCCGTCGCACTGATCGGTTTTGTCGGTACGGGCAACGTCGATGCCTTGCTGAAGGCCGGAACGCTGGACCGCGCGGGTATGGCGCTGGTTGGCGTGCGTTCGGGCGCATCGGCGCTGCGAACACCGGTTCCGGCCAGGGTCTTTCATACGCGTGCCAGCTACGCGGCCGAAGTGAACACCATCGTGCAGCAGATGGGCATCATGGGGATCAAGCGGGTGGCCGTGTTTCACCAGGACGACCCCTTTGGTGAGGATGGACTCAAGGCCGCGCAGGCAGCGCTTTCCAAGGCGGGGCTCGAACTCGTCGCGACCGGGGGCTATGAGAAGGGCACGGCAAACGTGGCGGCCGCAGCCGGCAAGATCGCTGCGGCTTCGCCCGACGGCGTGATCATGGTGTCGAACACCGCAGCGAGCGCGGCCTTCGTCAAGGACATGCGCGAACGCGGCAGTTCGGCCATGCTGATTGCGCTGTCGGTGACGGCCGGCCCGCAGGTCGCTGAGAAAATCGGCAACACGCTTGCGCACGGCCTTGGCGTGGTCCAGGTCGTCCCCAAGCCGCAATCGATCTCGCTCGCGGTAACGCGTCAGCTTGATGAGGACCTCAGGCGCCTCGACAGCAAGTCTTCGGCAAACCATACCGTGCTCGAAGGCTACGTCATGGCCAAAGTGCTGGTGGAGGGCATCAGGCGGGCGGGCGAACCCACGCCCTCGCGCATTCTCGCCGCCCTCAATGGCCTCGGTACCTATGACGCCGGCGGGGTGACGATTCGCTACGCGCAGAACGACCATGCCGGCTCGGATTACACCGACATCTCAATCCTGGACCGCAATGGGCGTCTGATTCGCTGAAGCACTGAAGCAACGCAGAATCAAAGGGGTCAGGAATCAAAGGGGTCAGAGTCGTTTGATCCCGCTGCTTCCAGGTCTAGGGCTGCAGGCATTCATGGAAGTCCGCCTTTCGTGTTGATTGCGGGCACCATCTGCTCATGTCGACAACGTAGGCGTCGCTTCGGCGACTCCTGGCGAGATAGAGCAGCTGCTCCGCTTCGGCCCTGCTGGATGCGAGCGCCACGCTGCGGTAGGAGCCTTGGCGAAGATAGATGTCCGTGTTCGGAAGCCCCAGCTTTTTGGCGACCGGGCCGGCTTCGTACTGGGCGCCTGCAATGGTCGTGTCGCCGCCATAGACGACCCCCCATTGGCTTGCCGTACCGATTGATGTCTGTGCTTTTTCGACCAGGGTGGCATTGGACGTGATCGTGGCCTGCACGCTGGCTTCAATTTTTTCTGATGTGAGCTTGAGCCTGCTGTTCTCTTCCTGAAGCTCGGCCAGCTTTTCGGTTTCGGCCGGGTCATTGATCATTGCCTGTGCCTTGATCAGTGCTTCGGACAGCTTTTCGTTCTGAATGGTCAGGTCGTTGATGCTCGCGCGCGCATCCTTCAGGGCCTGATCCGCTTCAACGAGGCGGGACTTCCATTTGAACCCGACAACGCTGCCTTCCTCAAAGCCGGCGCCAACCAGGATGTTGTTGAACGTCGTGGGAAAGATGATCAGAAGAACGCCCAGGCAAAGCAGCAGCGTGTCACGCAGCAGCGACACCACGTCCTTCCACGCGGATAACAGCGAACGCTTGTCCGTACCGGATTCCGTATCGCTCATCTGTCCTCCCTGTGCTGGTTTGGGGCGTCCCGGAAGAACGCGTCACAAGGGGGAAGGAGGCTTCCGCATGAACCGCGGGCGCAGCTCAATCGCTCGATCAGCTGTCGAAATCAGCTGTCAAAACTGGCGCCGCGCTCTTTCAGGAGCGCTTTCAAGACGGACCTGTGACAACGTGCTTCATTCTCACAGTAGCAGCCGACAGAGAAATTGCTGCCATGAGACAGGGCCGCAAGAAGATCAAGAACCCGGCTCTTCTCCGGCTCGGCCATTTCAGCGCGGAATTTCCTGACGAAGGCGCTCCAGTCCTTCTCCGACTCAGCCGCCAGGGCAAGCTTGACGAGTTCAGCGCTTGGTGAAAGATTGGGGAGCCAGACGTCATACCAGTTCTGCGTAGCGAATTCGCTCCTGGGCACGCCGCGTGGAGGACGCCTCACCGTGCCGATGCGCGTGCCTTCTCCTTCAGTCCTTGGAGTACCCAACCGAACAACCCGGACGCCCATGATGTGTCTGCCCTCTGGATGAACGCTTCGGCGTAGAAAGGCGGATAAAACCTTTCGCGTTTGTCAGCAGTGGATCGCTTCATTTTACATACCGCGATGCGATCAGTCGCTGGCCCTTGCCTGGCTGAGCGAGGCACGTGGTTCCGGCATCAGCGCCGCTCGAAATGGCGCGCGCTGCGGGCTGAAAACGCCACCACATGCGCTATCCTGCACCGGCCATGTCACAGCAAACCCCGTCATCCTCACCCGCCACCGTTGTGCTGGTCCACGGTCTGTGGATGCACGGCATCGTGTTCGCACTTCATCGCCGCTGGTTCGAAGAGGCAGGCTACCGGGTCGAGACCTTCTCCTATCCCTCAGTGCGCAGGGGGCTGGCAGACAATGCCAGCGCGCTGGCGAAGCGCGTCGCGGCAATCGAGGGCGCGCCGATTCACCTTGTGGGGCACAGTCAGGGCGGTCTGGTAATCCTTGCGATGCTCGCACAACGGCGCGATGCGCGGATCGGACGGGTGGTGCTGCTGGGCTCGCCGGTAGCCGGCTCCCACTGTGCGCGCGTGCTGCGGAGGATTACGGTGCTGAGATGGGTCACCGGACGGGTGCTCGGGGAATGGATGGCTGCGCCGGGCGGAATCCCCGAAAGCATCGATACAGGCATGATCGCTGGGACGCGCAGTTTCGGTGCAGGGATGCTCTTTCCCGGTCTCGGGCGACCCAACGACGGCGTGGTGAGCGTCGCCGAAACCCGCATCGACGGTCTGCGCGATCACATCGAGCTGCGCCTGGGGCACTCCGCGATGCTTGTCAGCCGCGCATGCCATCGGGCGGTGAGGGCGTTTCTCGAAACAGGTCGTTTCTCTAGGCTGGGCTGAAGCGCTGACAAGGACCCGTGGCGTCTCGCCCCGTTGGCCCTTTTTGCGTCCTCACTGAATGCCGGCCAGCAGCACGACACCTGCGACCATGCACGCCGTACCGATGCCACGCGATAGCGAAAATGACTCGCGCAGCAGCTTGGCGCCAAACAGCACGCCGAGCAGCATGGAGAGTTCGCGAACTGGCGCAACGTAACTCAGCGGTGCGATTGTCAGTGCGAACAGAACCAGGATGTATGCCAGAGGCGAAAGCACCCCGACCGCAATGATGTAGCGGCCATTCGCAGACCATTGAGTGCGGAGCGCGTCAGGGTTACGCAGCGCTTGCGGCGCAAGGATGACGGTGCGCAAGGCGAGAACCAGAACGTAGTAGAGCACGGGCGCAATACCGAGCGCCTTGATTGCCCAACCGTCAATGACGGTGTAGCTGGCAATGAACAGTCCGGTGATGGCGCCCCACAGCAGGCCTGCCCGGGCCCTCGGTGAGGGGATGAGAAGCGCCTGCGCCGCACCGGAAATCAGGAAGATGCCTGTCAGAATCGCGAGGATACCCAGCCAGCCGCGCAGACTGGGCGCTTCACCCAGAACGATGATCGCACCGAGGACAGCAAACAAAGGCCCCGTTCCACGTGCCAATGGGTAAACGATCGAAAAGTCGCTTTCACGATAGCCCTTCTGCAGTACGAGCGAATACGCGCCGTGCACGATCCCGCTGGCAATGATGGCAAGCCATGCCTGAACGCCGAGTTGTTGCGAATGTTCTGACCACGCGACCCATCCGAACGGGAAGGACACAATCAGGCTGACGACTCCAAACAGCCAAACGAAGTGCAGGCCGCCTGAGGCCTTTTTTGCGCACAGGTTCCAGAGTGCGTGCAGTAATGCGCCGGTAACGACGAGGACAAAAGCGGTTGTATTCATGGGCGATGCGATAACGCGGGTCGCTGCGCGTCAGCCGTTCGCGCCGACGCCGTCGGTTGAGTCAGCTGAAAGCAGCAGATGCATGAAACAAACGACTCTGACCCCTTTGATTTTGCTTGCTTGTATAAGAAACCCGCAAGACCATCAGCCATGCGGGTTCTGGGTCAGCGTTGTTCGCCAGATGAACCGACCGCTTACTCCGCCCGCATCTGCGGGAACAGGATCACGTCGCGAATGGCCGGGCTGTCGGTGAGCAGCATGACCAGGCGGTCGATGCCGATGCCGCAGCCGCCTGTGGGGGGCAGGCCGAATTCGAGGGCGCGGATGTAGTCGGCGTCGTAATACATGGCTTCTTCGTCGCCGGCGTCCTTTGCACTGGCTTGCGCGCGGAAGCGGGCGGCCTGGTCTTCGGGGTCGTTGAGCTCGGAGAAGCCGTTGGCGATTTCGCGGCCGACGATGAAAAGCTCGAAGCGCTCGGTGATTTCCGGGTCGGAATCCGAGGCGCGGGCCAGCGGGCTGACTTCGACCGGGTAGTCGATGATGTAGGTGGGTTCCCACAGCTCGGCTTCGGCGCAGGCTTCGAACAGTTGCAGCTGCAGGCTGCCGATGCCGCCGGCTTTCACCGGCTCGCCGAAGTCCTTGATCTTCTGCTTGACCCAGTCGGCGTCGGCGAGTTGCTCGACGCTGAAGCCGGGGTGGTACTTGCGGATGGCTTCGACGATGGTCAGGCGGTGGAAGGGCTTGGACAGGTCGAGTTCGCGGCCCTGATAGGTGAAGGTCTCGGTGCCGAGTGCTTCGCGCGCGGCGTGGCGGATGAGGCCTTCGGTGAAGTCCATCAGCGTGCGGTAGTTCGCGTACGCCTCGTAGAACTCCATCATGGTGAATTCGGGGTTGTGACGCGGCGAGAGGCCTTCGTTGCGGAAGTTGCGGTTAACCTCGAACACCTTCTCGAAACCACCGACCACCAGACGCTTGAGGTAGAGCTCGGGCGCGATGCGCAGGAAGAGTTCCATGTCCAGCGCGTTGTGGTGGGTGACGAAGGGCTTGGCTGATGCGCCGCCGGGGATGGGGTGCATCATCGGCGTTTCGACTTCGAGGAAGTTGTGTCCGGTCATGTAGTTGCGGATCGACTGCACCAGGCGGCTGCGTGCCACGAAGGTGAAGCGCGACTCTTCGCTCATGATCAGGTCGACATAGCGCTGACGGTACTTGGTTTCCTGGTCGGTGAGGCCATGGAACTTGTCGGGCAGCGGGCGCAGGCTCTTGGTGAGCAGGCGGATTTCGCTGGCCTTGACCGTGAGCTCGCCGGTCTTGGTCTTGAACAGGGTGCCGACGCAGCCGACGATATCGCCGATGTCCCAGTGCTTGAAGTCGGCATAGACGTCTTCGCCCACGCTGTCGCGCTGGACGTAGAGCTGGATGCGACCGGACAGATCCTGAATGGTGATGAAGCTCGCCTTGCCCATGACGCGCTTGAGCATGACGCGGCCGGCAACCTTGACCTCGACCGGCGTAGCCTCGAGCACTTCCGGTTCTTTTTCGGAGTAGAGCTCGTCAAGCTTGCCCGCGGTATTCTCACGCGAGAAGTCGTTGGGGAAGGCGCGGCCAGTCTGACGCCATTGCGCGAGTTTCTCGCGGCGTTCGGCGATGAGATGGTTTTCGTCCTGGGCGTTGAGTGGTGCGTTCTGGTCGGACATGAGTCATCGGCAATGTAATCAAGTGCGTAATTGTCGCAGGCGCGCCAGTCGGTAGCAAATCGGCGTTGCAGAAAAACGTGGCGGACGTGGATGAAGAGGCGGGAGATGGCGCATTTTTTGCTCTGAAAAGCGGCCAGTCACCGGAACAGGGAGCCCAGGATGTTGCCGGATCAGATCGTCGAATGGGCTGCGGCCCACCTCTCGGACCCGTCGGACATCGACTGCACGACCACGGTGATGCTCAAGATTCTCGATGGCAAGTGCAGGATGGGGCCGGGTGACAAGGACACGATCCCGCTGCTGTACGACAGCACGCGCCATCGCGCCGGCAGGCTGCTGGGCGAGGACATGCACGCCCTGATCGCACGCGCACGCGCTGGCGAGCGCGAGGCGCTGGTGGCGGAGATCTACGAACACCGCGTGCTGGCCGAAACCGCCATCTCGCGCCCGGTGATGAAAGCCTACAAGGCGATGTTGCGCGATGCCGGCGTGCTGCGCGGGGCTTCGTAGCGGAGATCGGGGCCTAAGCCAGCGGCGAAGAATTACCCCGGCAAAGGTCGCTTGTGCGACACGGCGCGCAGTGCTTGTCGCATAGCGCGCACAAGCGGACGCAAGCCTTCGCACGATAATCCGGCCATCCACGGGCTGCGGGCGCCTGCGGGGGCCGCTCGTGCCTGAGGTGCGCAAGGCACGTGTCTTGCGTCGTGGGCAACGGCCATCCGCGCCCCGACACAGGAGGATCCGATGAAGTTCTACATGACCCCGGGTTCGTGCACCACCGGCATCCATATCCTGCTCGAAGAGCTTGAGCTCGTTTTCGAAGTTGATCTGGTCAATCTGCTTGCGGGGGACCAGGACACCGCGGCCTACCGTGCGCTCAACCCCAAGGGCACGATCCCGACGCTGGTGCGCGACGATGGCACTGCGCTGACGGATTTCGTCGCCATCGCCTGGTGGCTTGCCCGCAGCTGGCCGAAGCGGGGGCTGCTGCCGGATGACGCCGAAGGGCAGGCGCGGGTGCTCGAAGTGATGAACCATGCGGTGGGTACGGTGCATGGGCAGGGCTTTGCCCGCATCTTTACCACCGATAAGTTCACCCCCAACCCGGCTGACCACGCTGCCGTGAAAGCGCAGGGGCGCGAGATCGTGGAGCAGGGCTTCGCGGTGATGAACGACGTGCTGGACGGTCGGGATTACGCCGTCGGCGACTGCTTGACGATTGCCGATGCGGCCCTGTTCTACGTCGAGTTCTGGGCCACCCGCAGCGACATCGCACTGCCACCGAGCTGTCTGGCGCACTACACCCGCATGCTCACTCGTAGGGCAGTGCGTCAGGTGCTGGCCGAAGAGGGCTATCGGGTCTAGGAAAGCTGGCAGTGTGCCGGCTGATCTGCGCCTGCTCTCAACGCATCCTGATCAGCACACCGAAATCGCGCTCACCACTTGCGGGGTCGCGAATGGCGACCTCCATGCGGGTGCCGTCCGGAGAGACGACAAAGCTGCTCTGCAGTGGATGACCATTCAAGGTGTAGGCACCTTCGCCGCGCGAGCCCCGCAGGACGGCCGAGCCTGAAACGTAACCATCTGGGCTCATGCCCTGGATGATGAGCTGATTGCCTTGCTGCGAGATCTCGTAGCGGCCGCCCTCGTTGTCGTGCCAGAGGCCGGTCAGAAGCGGTACGCTGGCGGGAAGATCAGGGACCGCCGTCACCCTGTCGGGGTCGTGCTCGCTCTGGGTTACATCCGCCAACGGGTCGAGGTTTTCGATGTCTGTGGGGAGGGGCTCTTCGATTGCATAGCCGATGACGGCCAGCACGACAACGGCTGCGACGATCCAGTATCTGTGACGGGTCTCCCTGACCTCGGCCGGTGGCTTTGGCACTGGAGCGGGTTCCGGGGTGGGCTCCGGGACAGGGTCTGGAATGGCGAGCACGCTGCGCAGGGTGTTCACCAGCTGCGAGACGTCGTACTCCCAGCGTTTGTCCGAGAGTTCGATGGCGTTGCGCCGCACGAGGCTCTGGAGGTCCGGGGGCAGTACGTCGCCGCTCGGGACGCCGGCGCCGTCCACCAGCACCGGAATCACGCGCACACCCTCGCGCTTGAGCGCGGTGGCGATCTCCAGACGGGTGTAGTCGTTGGGGTCTTCGAGCCGACGCTGCCCTTTGTCGTCGGTGATCGATGCCCAGCGCGGGCCGATGACGGCAATCAGCACGCCGCACGACTGCAGCGCCCGCCCGATGGCGTCGAGGAAGTCCACGCCGGGTTCGATCGTCTCCACGTCGCGAAAGATCGGCACCCCGGCAAGGTGCTCCTTCAGGTGATCGCTGAGGCGACCGGCTGCGCTCTGGCTGTCCTGACGGCGGTAACTGACGAAAATGCCTTGCATCCTGGCCTCCCCCATGGTCGCGGATCACTGCAGGGTATGTCGTGCGTCATCATTCAAACATAGTCTGCTTCTGCAGTGTGTGCGAACAGGGCGGGCCCGCACGCGGGTTCAGGGCGCTTCGGCCAGTCGCTCCGCGAGTGTTGTCAGCACTTTCACACGCGTTGCATCGCCGGAGAGGTTGCGGCGGGCGAGAAACTCCGCCAGCAGGCAGATCTGCCCCCGCACCGAGGCGAGCTCGCGCGGCGAGTGGGCAACCTGCACCATCGCGGCGCGATAGGCCTCGAACAGTTCGCTAGCGTCGTGCTGACGATCCCTCCTTCCGCCGGCCGGTCGCACGCCCAGCAGCCACGCGGCCAGGGTGGCATCTGCACTCGCAACCGCGTCGAAGAACCGGTAGCTGAGCTCGAAGTTGCCGCGTGCTGCAAGCTGGCAGGTTTCGATGAGTGGCGTTGGGTCGTCGCGCCTGCTCGAAGGCCGGGTCACGAGTGCGTCGAGTTGCAGGCGGTTGATGCAGGCATAGGGGTTCCAGGGCGAAGGTCCGGGCTGGCCTTCGCCGGCCTGATAGGCGTCGCGCGCAGCCTGCAGCACCGTCGAAATTTCGTCCCATGCCGCGCCACCGCGCAGCATGACGATTGCCTGGCGTTTGTAGGCGCTGCCGGTAATGGCCATGCGCTCCATGTTCGGGGCGGGGGCGTCGGCGGCTCCCGGCACGTCGCTTCCCGCGCCGGTGCAGGCTGCGAAGGCGGCCAGTGCCCGGGCGCGGCGCACCGCGCTGTCGGCGAGTGCCCTGGCCGCCTGCAGATCCTGCTCCGGCCCGGGATTGCACAGGCGCTCAGCTTCGCGACTCTCGAGGTTGATCAGCTGCTCGATGGCCGAGAAGGGGACTTTCATGTCCGACGAGTCGGTGCGAACGGCGTTCAGGTAGGCCGCATGGGCGCCCGCAAAGCTGTCCTTGAGCGGGTAGTCGGCGAGCAGGCGGCCGAGGGCCTGCTGAACGTCGGCACGGCGCTTCCAGCCCTCGGGAAGGGCCGCGAAGCGGGCGTCGATCCGTTGTTGCAAGTCGCTGAAGCGCACGCTGTTTGCGGTCTGGATGTGTGCGTCGAGGTGGCGTTGCTCCAGCCAGTCGAGGAGTTCCTCGGGGGCGGTGAGCGGGTAGTTGTCAGTGGGTTCGCGGTGAACATGACGAAGCCTGAAGTCGGGGTCGCCGTATGCCTGGTAGGCGCCCCAGGTATTGCAGTCACCGTATTCCGCGAACGTGTCCTTGCGCGCACGATGGACGGCGTCGCCAAAACTCGCACCGTGCTCCAGCATCTGCTCGAAGAAGCGGGTGGCGAACAGCTTTGCGGCGTCGTCGCGCACTTCCCATCCGGCCGCGACGATGCAGCGCACGCCCATGCTGATCAGCTCCTGCGACAGCCCCGCGGCCAGACGTCCGCCGCCCGAGCCACCCTTGGCAAGATGGCAGCAGTTGATGAAGACCAGTTCGGGCACGGTTTCCATCAGATCGATCTCGCGTGCCGACAGCAGCAGACCGTCTGACAGCACCACGCCGCTGCGGTAGCTTCCGTCGCGTCCGCGCTTGCCAAAGATGCCGTGGGCGTTGATCACCACGATGCGCCATCTGCCGGAGAACAGGCGGGTGAACACATCGCTGGCGCGACAGTCGGGGGGGGCGTGGGTTACCGTGTAGTTCGCGCGTTCGAGTGCGGCAATGATGGCGTCGCCTTCTTCGGCCGCGCCCGGCAGGCTGGGGAGGCGGTCGGGCTCGGGCTTGCCGTCGGCGCCGATGCGGGGCTTCCAGTCGGGGCCGCCGAACTGCGCGTGATAGCCCTCGGTGCTGGGATTCGAGATTACGCAGGCATTGAGGCCGTCCGGGCGGATGACTTCGCGGCGGAACTCGTTGGTGACGAACTGGCGCACCATGCGGGTCTTGAGCACCATCGGTGCACCATCGGTTTCGAGCAGCTCCCACGGCAGGTTTGCGGTCATGCGGTCGACCACCAGCATCAGGCGGTCGGTCTTGCGTGCGGCAGACTTGAACTCAAGCGGCACGAGGAGCTGGAACAGAGTGTTGCCAAAGCCGCCGCCCGGCGCGTACTGCGTGCTGGCGTAGCTGCCGAGGGTTTCATCGATCAGGGTTTCGACCGCGCCCGGCTGGCGCACCGGCGATACCGATTCCGCGCGTGCCTTCTCGCCCATGTAGGTGAAGCGCAGCTTGCGCGCCGGGCGGGTGTCGGGCGGCAGGTCGAAGCCGGTGAGCGGCGGCGTGTCGGGCTGGTCTCCGCCGCAGCCATACACCTTGAGAATGCGGGTGAGGATGTGGGGCGGGATCGGGTTGGAGATTCGCGGCACAAAGCAGTCTTCATCGCACTCGGTGCCGTCGCGGTCGGCATCGGTCACCTGCAGTCTCGGCCAGTACGAGCCGCCGCTGCCCATATACAGGCGCTGGCGCATGCCCATGCCGAAGTGCAGCTCGCTTGCGGCCTCGAGCTGGGTGTCGACCTGTTGCAGCTCGCGCTCCAGCATGTGCTCCAGCTTCCTGACCGCGTGTGCGGCCGAAATCGCGGTGTCGAGATAGAGTTCGATCAGTTCCAGTCGGGTGACGCGCACTTCGCGCTCGCCGCGTGCGGCACGGCTGCGGTTGAAGTCGCGGTTGGCGAACAGTACGCCGAGCACCACGGCTTTCACCGACTCTGCAATTTCCAGCTGGGCCGCGGAGTTCGAGCCGATCAGCACGCTGGCAAGCGGCAGGGCGAGCGGGGCGGTGGCCGAGACCTGCTCCGGCTGCAGCGCGCATTCCTCCCCGTAACGATCACCGGCGTGCAGCAGGTAGCGCAGCACTCCGGCGCGTACCGCCTCGGTGACACCGGCGGCGCCGAGCTTGCCCATCGGGCCGAGCCCGACCACCACCGCACCACGGCCAGTCTGGCGTTTGCGTTCCTCGATGCTTCTCGGCATCAGCACGATGGTGGCGCCACCGAGCTCGCCAGAGTGGATGCCGAGCTGTTTGCGGTGCGTCAGCGCACCGTTGACCAGGCAACTGTCGATTGCCCATTCGGCGCCGGCGATAGGGTCGTCGCGGTAGTGGCCACACAGCACCGGGACATGGACGAAACGCAGATCGCGTGCAGCGACGCGGACCTTGAGCGTGGCCTTCGGCACAGGGGCCTCGCCGACTTCGGGGTGACTGCCGAGGATGTTGAGTATCGCCTCGTCTTCGCCCGGCCATCCCGGCGGCGGTCCGGCCCGGCGTGTGCGCACCGCAGCGGACGTGGCTTCTTCTCCGCGGGTCTGTGGCAGGCGCTTCAGGGCGGGCTGCCGGCCCTCCAGCAGGGCGTCGATGTCGCTGAAGTACTTTGGCGTGTTCGCGAGGCCGGTGTGGTCGACCGGCATCAGCCAGCAGTTGTCCGCGGGGATCGCGCTCAGCTTGCCCGAGCGCCAGGTTACCGAGCCGTCGCCGAACGGCGTCTCGGCGATCAGCAGGTTGAGCGTGGAGCCATCGGGCCGGCGTTGTTCCATCAGGCCGCAGGGAGTGGCGTCCGCCTTGCCATAGACGTAGTGCAGGCGCTCCGGTTTGTGCCGCATCCACGCTGCGTCGGCGAGGCCTTTCCAGATGTTGTGGGTGGCGTCGAGCGCGGCGGCGCTGGGCCGGCCGCACAGGCGCTTGCCGAACCAGAAGTCGTTGTTGAAGGTGGCCAGGCGTTCCCATTCGTCGGCACGGTAGAACGGCTCGCCGGCGTAACCGCCCGTGTCCACGAAGTCCGGCGCGGGGAGCAGGTTGATCGCGCCCTGGAAGGCGCCGATGATCTTCAGCACTTCGGGCATGGCGTGACGGGTGTCGAGCCGCGCCAGCATGCGGATGGTGTCCGACAGGCCGAACAAGGTCTGCACCATCAGGTGAGCGCCGTGGTTCGGTGTGCCCATCATCACCAGGCGGCCACCGTCGCGGGCGACGATGCGCTCCCACAGGCCGGGGTCGTGCGCGAACGCGGCGCGCACCACCAGGCCGCCCATGCTGTGCGCGAGGATGCGCACCGGCTGGTCCGGGTGACGCGCCAGGATATCGCTCAGGGAGGCGGCAAAGCGGGTACCGAGTGTGCTCAGTGGCTGGCGCCAGTCGTAGGTGAAGGTCTCGACGTAGTGCCGGTCGTGCAGGTGATTCTTGAGCTTGCCGTAGGCCAGGCGCACCACATCGTCGGGCTCGACCTTCTCGCCGCTGTCGATCGCAATGCGTGCGAGCCCGCCGAAGCCCATCGAAAGGAAGTTGAGCCACACGCTGTCGCCATTGGCGGTGAGTTCGCTGCCCATGATGCCAGGCAGATAGACCACCACCGGGCGCGAGTTCGGCGCCACCTTTGCGCGCTCCCCGCGCAGCGGGGCCGGCGCGGGGGCGATTTCGAGCAGGGGTTTCCAGTGCGGCAGCGCGTCCTGCGTGCCGGCCTGCAGCCATTCGCGCAAGGCCTGCGGCAGCGGTTGGCCTTCGTTCAGCGTGGCGTCGCGGAAATAGCTGAAATGGCTCACCTCCGCGCCGCGCACGAAGATCGCGCGTGCCTTGGCGGCAAGGGCTACGCCGCCGTACATCGACGCGGTATCCACCACGAGGTCGTTGCGTGCCTGATCGAAGAACATCCAGTCGGTAAACATTACGCCGATGCGCTTGAGCAGGTTGCCGCCCTCAATGTCGCCGGCGATGACCGCCATGCGCACGCCGGGCGCGCTGGCGGCGCTGCCGAGCAGCATGCCCATCGGGGCTTCCGGCAGCATGGCTTCGATGCCGGGCACGAGCTGGGGCTGGACACGGTTCTGGGCGACCTCGGTGACCACACGGGCAAGACATTTGAGCGCCTTGTCCGATGCGCGACGGGCAGCTTCGCCGGCAGCCGGGGTGGCGAGCGCACCCGCAGCCGCACCGATGGCCACGCTGCCGAGCTTGCGCACCAGCGCCAGCAGACCGGAGAGGAAAACATCGAGATTGTCGGAGAGCAGCGCGGTGCCGCGCGCGGGTGAGGCAACGCGCACGTAGCGCTCGATCACCGGCCGTTTTTGCTGCAGCAGGCTCACCAGCCGGCGCAGCCTGGCCTGTTCGTCGGTGACAAAGGCGAGTCGGGCTTCGCGCAGCGCAGGGTTTGCTTCTTCGGCTTCGAGCTCATCGGTGCGCGGCATGCGCTGATAGCTCCGGATCAGGCGCTCCAGGTTTGCGTCGGTGCCGCCCGGCGGGGGTGGGGCAAGGCACAGCAGATCGCCCACGAGGCCGCCGCGCGAATGCGTGACCAGGTTGAGTCGCGCACCGGGCGGGAGCACTTCAAGCAGGGCGATCGCGTTGTCGATCGGGCTTTCGGAAAAGGTGCGGTGCTCGTAGCCATAGACCTGGTCGCCAAAGCTGCGGGTCAGGGCCTTCCATTCGCGGCTGCACACCAGATCGCCAAAGCCCCCGAGGGTGTGAGACGCAGTGCCGTGGATGAAGACGAGCGCGGGGGCGCCGCCTGCGGCAAGGGGGGCGAGTCTTGCGTCGTCGGCTGTGCAGCGGTCGGTGGGCTGCAGGGCCGCGCCGGTGCGCCAGTGGTAGAGACCGGGTTCGTCGGCAAGCTGGCTTTCGATTGCCCACATCAGGGCCTTGGTGCCTGCCAGCGTAGCCACTTCCATGGCTGCGTTGCCGGCCTTGTCGCCCAGCCATTCGCGCGCCTTTTCCTGCGCAAGGTCGATGATGCCGTCGGGCTTCAGCCGCAGCGCGATGACGCGGCGCCAGATCCAGTCGCCGAGGCCGCGCGTGGTCGCATCGCGGTCGCGAAAGCGGGCGAAGTCGATGCTGCCGTCGGGCAGCAGCGCATCGGGCTGGACCTGAGCGATACGCTCGGCCAGCGCGTCGGTACGCATGAAGATCGTGGTGCCATCCGCGGCTTCGAGCGCCAGCAGCGTGGTGTCCTCACTGACCTCGGCCTGCTGCGATGCATCCGCGCTGCGCCGCACCGGCGCCAGATCCCAGCTGCCCAGCACTTCGATGTTGTCCACCAGTGGCGTGGGCGCACGGTCGCCCCGGCTGGCGGGGCGGGTGAGCGCAGCGGGCAGGGTCAGGTTCGCACTGCCAGGGGCTTCGGAGCGGGAGGCGGCAACGGGGAAGCGAATCCGTGTGGTCGTGATCGGGTCAGCCATCGTTCATCCTTTGGGCCGGACAGCGCATGCCGGCGAAGTCTGTTGCGTCGGGAGGCGTCGCTTGATCCCGAACCCTTTCACTCGAAGACTTTCCAGCCGCGCGCGGTCGTGGAGCCGAAGATCTGCGGATTCTGTGGCAACTGGCTGGTGGGCAGCCAGGTGGGGGTGATCCTTCTGTACCAGCTTGCGTAGCTGCTGCCTGGGGGCAGGTTGGCGAGCGCCTTCAGCGCGTAGTAGGTGAAGGCGCCGTTGGGGCGGCCGTTGAAGCGCGTGTCCCAGCTGTACTGCGTATCGAGGCAGCCGGCGATCAACAGGTCGCCGCCGCTGCGTGCGATGCCACCCAGAATCTTGGTTGGCATCCGGCTCGGCAGCCTGTCGCTGCTCATCCAGACTTGCGGCGGGAGAAAGCGGGCACGCGGCATGCCGGGATCGAGGTCCGAATTGTCACCGCGCGTCACCGAGCCCGAATGGCAACTGTCGGCGATGATCACAACCCGCACACCCGGCGCACGCTTGCCGAGGAGCACGTGAAGCTCGTCGTCGAGCAACACCTCGCCTTGCTCGATGTCCCACGGGCACAGCCCTTCGTCACGACCGTCGGGTTCTTCACCGCTCTCGTCGGGTATCCAGGTGCCATGACCCGAGTAGGTGATCACGACGCTGTCGTTGCGGGAGGCGTTGCCGATGATGTCGCCGATGGCCGCAACCATGCCAGATTTGCTGGCGTCGGCATCGAGCAGCATCCTCGTGCTGAACCCGCGTGAAGTCAGTGCGCTAGACCAGTCGTGGGCGTCGTTGACGCAGCCGGACAGGTCGTTCTGCGTACCTGGGTAGTCGTTGATGCCGATGCAAAGCGCGTTCTTGGACATGGCAGCCTCCAGTAGGTGTGGGAACGGCGTGCGACAGGTGGGGTTGTCCCGGGATGCATGTTGCATTTGTTCTTTCTGTTTTCATTCAAGCATTCCGCACCGGCGAATTCCAGTCCGGAGAGGGGTTCAGCTGGCCGAATTGCGCTGTGCGGAGGGCATGGGCGGTGGCAGGCGGAAGTCCGGTTGGCCCCAGACCTGAAACGTCGCCCAGGCCGATTGCAGCGGGAAGTGGTCGCTGCTCGCGATGCGGGCGGAGAAACTCGCCGATTCCAGCGTTGCGCCCCTGCTGATGTCCTCGAAGAAACGCTGTGACCAGTACGCGGAAGCCGTGTCGTCCACAGTCCAGGCCGGGGTCAGCACGCAGTCGACGCCCATTCCGAGGAGTTCTGCTGTCATCGATGTGCTTGCCTTGCCATGCTGACCGATGCCCCCGATGCGTCCGGTCTGACCGTCCATGTGACGGTCATTGAGGAAAACGAGTTGTGGTGGTTCGCGCATTTTTCTGATTTCGGCCGCAGTCAGGAAGATGCCATCACTGAGGATGAAGCCATTCGTGCGATGTTCGGCGGCCTGAGCCTTCGGGGCGTGTTTCATCGGGCGTTTGGTGGGGCGCTTCATGCGCTCGTCGTCGAGCGCGTACTCATGTACCGAACGCCCCAGAATCACCAGAATCCGGAACTCACGCGCATGGAGCCGTTTCATGATCTCGTCGGCATTCTCGTGCTCGCTCACCATCACCGTATAGCCGGCCGCCGTCAGCGTTTCGTAGATCGCGCCGAGTTCGCTGCGGACACCTTGCAGCGGGGGCAGACCCTCGGGCATGTCGGGCAGGGTCTGGGTGCTGACCGGGTCGCCGATCAACAGCGCATGGCCGCTCGTGCTGCGGGGGCGCTTGGGTGGCCGCAGGCCGTCGAGCGAGCGTGTGACGGCGACAGGCAGTTGCCGCTTACCCTCGTGAGGGCCCAGGATCGCCTCCCATGGCAGGGCGGCGGCAGCGCGATCCAGCGTCAGGTGCACGCTGTCTCCCGGTTGCGGAGGATCACGATCTTGCGGCAGAAGCAGTTGGGCCAGGGCCAGGGCGAGTTCGTCGAAGGAATCGGTGGCCGATGGCAGTTGCGCCAGCAGCGAATCGAGCAGTGCGGGGTCGTAGCGGACCTGCCATTCCGTCCGGGAGCGGACTGTGGTGTCGATGTACTGCAAGGTGCCCGGATCAGGCTGGCGCACGGTCAGGCGGCCATTCGACGGCGAACCGGCGCCGGATTCGGGGGCGTCTTCGGTGGTGCGCTGTGCGTCGCGTCTGCTGCGGTCGCTGGCTACGGCCTCGACGATATTGCGTGCGGTGGTGGCGATCAGTTGCTCGAACGCTGCATCGGGCAAGCCGTCGAGATACACGACCCGGCCGGTCGCGTCGGTGTTGGCGGCCTTGCGCTCGATGAGTTCGGGCGGGCCATCCACCGCTTCCACGAACACCGGAATCAGGAGCTTGCGCAGCCGCAGCGCGCGGGCGATCTCCTCCATCGGGAACGGACGTTCCTGCGTGGCGCGACCGGCCACCGAGACGACAGCATCGGACTCGTCCAGCATTCGGGTCAGGGTTTCCTGCCAGGCGTCGCCCGACTTCAGGTTCATGTCCCAGTCCACGGTGGCGCCGAGTTCGAGCAGGGCGTGTTCGAGCGGGCGGGCGAAGCGGCCGTAGGCATTGACGTAGGAGATGAAGATGCGGGGCGGCGGGTCGCTGCGCTCGGGTTTCGAGACCTCACGGAGCCTGGGCGGGCGCAGATTTGGCAGCGCGGCGTAGATCGGGCTGATGCGCACCTGTCCGGAGATCTGACGCTTGATGGCGGTGAGCAGGTCCTTGTGCAGATCATCGCCCGCGCGTGCATCGAATTCGGCCGGGTAGCGCACGACCGGGAGCTTTGACAGCACGAGCGGGAGCGCGGTGTGTGACGCCGCCATGACGATGGTGGCCGCGGGGTGCAGGCCGAGGCGCATCCCGAGCTGGAGCATTACGTCGGGCTGCGGGTTGCTGATGTCGATGATCGCCAGCGTTGCGTCCACCAGCCGGTCCGGCAGCGCATCAGTTGCGTCCGCGCTGCTCATGGCGTCGGGCCGGTAGACCTGCAGGCCGGCTTCCGAGGCGCATGCTTCGGCAATGGCGGTGGCCGCGTCCAGCACTGCGCCGCGGCGGTTCCCGCCTTCCACGTCGGGTGTGCGATTGCGCAGGATCAGGCAGATGCCGCTGTCCGGTGCTGCCATGTCGGCATCGAAGGGGTCGTCGTTTGTGCGCATCCGGGGTGGGTGCAGGCGGCTGTCGAGATAGAACGGGCTTCGCGCCAGTGGCCCCGTTTCGCCCCCGATCAGGGCGCGCAGCATGGCGGCGAACTTTGCCTCGGCATCCGTATCGCCCGGCGCGATGGGTGCGTAGGGCGTGCGCATGCCGGGTGCTGCGTCGAGCGCGGTGTCGGGGCTGCCGTCCTCGGCGATCAGCATCGTGCCCGACGGACGCAGGGCAAGGCTCACCCCGAGCAGGAAGCAGACACCCGGGTCGGCGGTGGACAGGTCTGCCAGCACCAGGTTGGCGTCAAGCAACAGGGTGTAGAGCGCTTCGCCATCGGTGGCGAGGCTGTCGTCCGCGCGGATGGCGTCCATGCCAGCTTCGTCGAGGGCAGCACGGATCAGCGCGAAGTGGCGGTCGGCGTCGAAGCGCTCGCGTGTTTCAAGCTCGGTGCGGGCACCGCTGCCGATCAGCACCACACAGGTGGGGCGGTCTGCCCTGTTTTCGCTGCGGGCGCCGCCGGCGCTGTCCTCCGGCATGCGTCCGGCAGGCGCGATGCCCGCCTCGGCGAGCAGTTCGCCGGGCGGACGCAGCACGACCTTGCCGACGCGGATTTCCTCGTTGCCGAGGGCGCCGAGGATGCGCGCTCCCGCGGTGTCGTCGCCTCGTGCGAGCGCGTCCATGCCGCGCGCGTAGGCAAGCAGCGTCTGTTCGCGGGCCAGCGGCATTTCGATTGCCGCGGCCAGCCCGCCGAGTTGCACGCGTGCCGCGACGGGATCGCTGGCGGTCTGTCTGAGTGCGTCGGCAAATGCATGCGCGGCGCCGTCAGGGCTGATGAAGGCGAGTGCGACCCAGCGCTGTATGGCGAGAAACTCAGCCAGCTGGGGGTCGACTGCGCCGCCCGAGTGTTTTTCGACCGCGTCGACGTAACGCCACAGCAGTTCGGCGACACGCAGCGGGCGCGGGCGCACATCCCCCCGGTAACGCGAACGCAACAGCGCCATGCAGTGCCAGCGCACTTGCGGGTCGATGCGGTAATAACCCGCGCCCAGCGAGGTCGTGATCGGGGCAAACAGGACGTCCGCCTCGAGGCTGCGGTCGGTGCCCTGGGCGGGCAGGAAATTCACCCGGATCAGGTCGAGCAGGTCGGCGCGCAGCGTCTCGGGGATCGATGCGTGCATCAACAGCAGCAGCGCCTCCTCGCCGTAATCGCTGGCGTACTGTTCGAGCGCCGCATAGGCTTCGCGGACTTCGAGGGGGCGCTGACCGATATGGGCGGGATAGGGCATGGTCAGGCCTGCTTGTTGCCGCGCAGGATGTCGATCGCGCGCAGCAGGTGGTCGGCGTCGAGTGGCAGCATGGGTGTGCGCGCGCCGGCGATCAGGGCTGCGGTCGTATTTGCCCAGCGTGCGCGCGGCATGGGGTTGAGCCACACCGAGGCGGAAAAATGTCGCGCCGCGGTGTCGAGAAAGTCCTGCGTCTGCATGGCGCGGCGGCGGTTAAGGTAGCCGCGTGCGCTGCCGGCATCGCTCACGATCAGCAACGCGGCTCCGGCGTGGCGTGCGAGTACCGCGTCGCGCGGCTCGGGTGCGGTGAGCTCGCGCGTACGGAACAACTGCCGGCGCGGCAGGTTGGAAAAGTAGCGGATCTCGGCGCGGGCGAATCGCCCCAGGCGCAGGGCGTCGTTCAGCGTGGCGAGGAAGGGGAGCCACGGGTCCATGCTGGCGCTGGCGTCTGCGAGCACCAGCAGGCGCACGTTGTTGCGCCGGCGCGCGCGCAGCACGGGTTGCCGGATCAGACCCTTGTGGCAGCGCTCGCGCAGGGTCGCATCGAGGTCGAGCTCGGTGCGCGGGCCGGTGCGCACGGTGCGCCGGAAGCGTCGCCACAGCACGGCCAGATCGCGGGCGTTGATGATGGCGTGCGGATGCAGCACGTAGTCTTCGCCGAGCAGGGGCTCGCCGTCCATGCGCGGAACCGGCAGGCCGCCGCTGTCGGTCGGCCCGGCAAAGGCCAGGCGCACACGCGGAGCAGCTTCGTCCTGCACCGGGCCGGCCGTGTCCGGCGCGGCGGTGGCGGGAGCCGGACCAGCGGCTGCTGCGGGTGTGGAGCCGGGCGGGGTGGGCGCTGGCGCCCGTTCGGCCGGCGACGGTTCATGTTCGATCAGGAATGCATCGAGCGCGCCCGTGATTGCGGATGGTGCAGGTGGCAGCGCAAGAAACCAGCGGTCGATCAGGCGTCGCTCTTCCTCATCCCTTGCCCACAGGGCGAGGGCGAGTTTGCGCAGGGATTGACGGTCGCCGTGGCCGAAACCCGCGCGCAGCGCCCGCACGCCGTCCAGGTAGTCGCGCACGCCGACGGGCACGCCGCGCGCGACCAGTTCGCGAAACAGTCCGTGAAGCAGCGGGGGCAGGGGCGGCGTGTCGCGCATGGCAGGGTTCAGTCGCCCGCTTCGTCCACGGTACGGGCGCGGTAGCGTTCGATGTCGTTCCGGATCTTGAACAGGATGGCCTGGTCGCTGGTCCCCAGTCTGTCGGCCGAGATCTCTTCGGCCTTGCGACCCTGCCAGTGCAGCACCCGGACCCAGTCCACCAGTTCGCTGGTGGCCGGCAGCTTCTGCATGCCGAGTTCGAGACCGCGCTTGCGGATCTCCATGAAGCGCTCGACCGCGCCAGCCGTGAGTTCGTCGCTCACGGCGTCGAGCCTTGCCTTGAGGTTCTTGGCAACGATGTCGGCCAGCATCGCCTTGTCGGTCGGAAAGTCGAGCTGCACATAGAGGCAGCGCCGCAGGAAGGGCTCGGGGAGCTGCTTCTCGCGGTTGCTGGTGATCAGCACGATCGGGCGAACGCCCTTGGGTGGTCCGCTGACGTGACGCCCGAAGCCGCGCGCGGAGAGGCACTCCTGGTCCTCGTTGCGGGGGAGGTCTTCGATGTCGAACTCGAAGCGGTCGAGCACGTCGAGCAGGTCGTTCGGAAAGTCGATGTCGGCCTTGTCGACCTCGTCGATCAGCACCACCCCCGGCTTGCCTTCCCGGATTGCGTGACCGAGGGGCTCGAGGTCGATATAGGGATAGACCTTGCGTGCCGTGGTGTTCTCCGGGACCTGGGCATCCTGCAGGCGCCGCAGCGCGTCGAAACGGTAGAGCAGGTCGCGCGCCTGGCTGGTGCTCTTGACCGTCATCACGGTGAGCTGGTCGAGCAGCCCGAGTTCTTCCGCGATGGCGCTGGCCAGTCGCGTCTTGCCGCAACCGGCCTCGCCTTCGACCAGAATCGGGCGGCCGAGGCGGACTGCCAGGTTCACGATCTCGGCCGTTGCTGCGGTGGCAAGATAGGACGCCGACTTGTTGCCAGCGAACTGCTTGTAGCGGGACGGTCGCGCCATGATGTTGTCCTCAGCTTGCGCTGGCCCAGAAGCCGTTCAGGGTCAGCCGGTTATAGACGTCGGATGGATTGCCGTCAGGGGTGGTGGCAAGGGCGGCGATCTCATCGCGGCGCGGCTCGTCGAGGGTGATGCCCGCACTCTTTCTGAGTTCCTTCAGCCATTTCCGCACCTGCCCCGCGCTGATGTCGCCGAGCGCCGGCAGCGCGAGCAGGTCGTCGTAGTCGGCGGTGCCAGCGTCGGCCTCCGCGGCGGTCACGCCTTCAGGCGCGGGCTGCGGCAGGGGGCAATGGTCGATCAGGAACCAGTACAGGCGACCTCCGCCGCAATCCTGTGCGGCAAGGGCCTTGCGCAGCGGACACCAGAATCCTTCGATGAATCGCGTGAGGCGTTCCTGGCGGTGCCCGATGCTGCGCAGGATGATGATGACCGGCCCCCGGCGCAGGCGCGCAGCGAGCGTCTGCGCCAGTTCGGGAATGGCGGCGCGATCGATCATCGGGGTGCCAAGCTGACCGCAGGTCCAGCGGATCAGTGCGTCGGTGCTGTCGGTGTCGGCGGGCTGGCCGCAGATGGGCTGGGCATCCTCCCACTCGTCGTCCCAGGCGTTCAGGAACTCGGCGAATTCGCGCTGACCGTGGTTCTCCGGCCCATGCACGAGAAACGCAGCTGCGCGCTCGCCCCTGTTCGCGCGGAAGTCCTCGAGCGCGTCGACCAGGGCGGTGCGCTGGGCGTCGCGCCCAATGCGACCGAGTTCTGCGAGGGGGATGTCGCCGCTGGCCTGCCGGCGGCCTGCGAGCGCCTGGCGCAGCAAGGTGAGGTTCCAGTTCTGAATGCTGGAGAGCGCCTTGCCCATCAGTTCGAGCCGATCGCGGTAGAAGACCATGATGCGCCCGTCCGCGGCCCAGGCCTTTACGGTCTGCAGGAAGCGTGTCTGATTGGCGTCGTCCAGTGCGGCGAGGTCGGGCGGTTCGAGCTCGGTCTGCGCCTTGGCGGCTTCGCGCAGGTGCGCCTCCGCCGGGCTGCCGGCTTCGGGCAGAAGGATGAAGACCGGGGCCTCGCCCTTGCCCCACTTGGCTTCTGCCCAGCGGAATTCGAGTTCGGTGATCGAATACTGGAAACCGGGGGGAATCCATCCGTAGCGAAAGCCGAACAGGCCGAAGTAACCGTCGCTTTCGATGACCCGCGCCTTGCACACATCGACGACGAAGTGGCCGCCCTCGGCCCAGTCTTCCTGCAGGTAAATCTTCGCGGCAGGAAGGTTCGACTGCACGAAGTCGCGAACGGATTCCCGATATGCCTTGCAGTCCTTTGCGGTTGCGCTCAGGAAAATCGTCGAAATCTCGGCAATGTCGGCATCAGGCGGCATGGCAGTCGGTGCGCTTCCCGTGTGCGTTGGCAGGACGGTGCACGTTCACCATATGCGATAAGGCGCGTCACCGCCATGTTGCACCCGACCGGATCGGGCGATGCGCGCTTGCGGGCGAGGACCAGGATGCCGCTTGCAGTTACTTGAACAGGTCGTCCAGCGGGTTGCTCTTTTTCTCCCTGTCAGCGAAGGCTCTGCGCCCGGCGAACTCCTCTTCGATGTTGTCACGATAGAAGCTCCATGCCGAACCGGAGCTCGACAGCCGCCGCCACAGCTCGGCACCGATGCCGGCGTAATCGACAAGGCTGCCGTCATCGAGTTCGACCCTCAGGGTGCGCGTTCCGGCGTCGTAGCCGACGGCCCGCAGTTTCCCGGAGCTGATACGTTTCATTTCCATGGCTGGCTCCTGCTGTACGCACGTTGAAGCGCTATTCTAAGGCTGCCTGCAGCGGCCGGGTTCATGGCTGCAAGTCAATCCCCACGGGTGCTGATGGCATTGTCTTTTATAATGCGTCCCTTCTTGCGGGCGGCGGACAATCGCGCCGTTTCGCTCGCGCCGCTGCCGAAGCAACCACACCAGGAGTGATACACCGTGTTCCAACATGTCGATGCCTATGCCGGCGACCCGATTCTGTCCCTGATGGAGACGTTCAAGGCCGACACGCGAGCGCAGAAGGTCAATCTGAGCATCGGGCTGTATTACGACGGGCACGGTGTCATTCCGCAGCTGGGCGCGGTGGATGCGGCCGAAAGCCGACTGAACGCGCAGCCGCATGTGGCTTCGGTCTATTTGCCGATGGAGGGGCTGCAGTCGTACCGCAGCGGTGTTCAGCAGCTGCTGTTCGGTGCGGACAACCCCTTGCTGGCACAGCAGCGCGTTGCCACCATTCAGACCGTGGGCGGTTCCGGTGCGCTCAAGGTTGCTGCCGACTTCCTCAAGCGCTACTTCCCGGGTTCGGAGGTGTGGGTCAGCGATCCGACCTGGGATAACCACGTTGCGATTCTCGCGGGTGCCGGCTTCAAGGTGCATACCTATCCGTATTTCGATGCTGCCACGCTCGGTGTGGATATCGAGGGCATGCTCGCGACGTTTGCACAGTTGCCGCCCAAAAGCATCGTGCTGCTCCACCCCTGCTGCCATAACCCGACGGGTTCGGATCTGAGCACGGCGCAGTGGGATCGGGTGGTCGAGGTGGTGAAGGCGCGCGACCTGATCCCGTTCATGGACATCGCCTATCAGGGGTTCGGCGAGGGCGTCGCGGAAGATGCCTACGCAATCCGCGCGATGGCCGCGGCTGGCGTCAGCTGCCTTGTGTGCAACTCCTTTTCCAAGATCTTTTCACTGTATGGCGAGCGCGTGGGGGGCTTGTCCGTTGTGTGCGAGAGCAGCGAGGAAGCGACCCGTGTGCTTGGCCAGCTGAAGGCGACCGTGCGCCGCAACTATTCGAGCCCGCCGAACTTTGGCGCGCAGGTCGTCGCCATGGTGCTCAACGATGCCGGGCTCAGGCAGCAGTGGCTGGACGAACTTGAGGCCATGCGTCTGCGCATCATCGAGATGCGCAGGACGCTGGTGGCTGAACTGAAAACGGCGTTGCCCGCGCGCAATTTCGACTACCTGCTGCAGCAGCGCGGAATGTTCAGCTACACCGGCTTCAGTGCGGCGCAGGTGGACAGGCTGCGCGAAGAGTTTGGCGTGTACCTGATCGCGAGCGGGCGCATGTGCGTTGCCGGTCTGAACGCCGGCAACGTCAGGCAGGTCGCTGCCGCATTTGCGGCTGTTCAGCCAGCCTGATTGCCGCGCAGCCGCCAGTCCACCGTCTGCGGCCGCTCCGGCAGCGAGAGGCTGGCGGTGGCGGGCGGGGTGCGGGCGATCACGCGGCCGGCGCGCATCACCATCAGCCGGGTGGCACGCAGGCGCAGGGCGTCCACCGGGTCTGCCGCCTGCAGCATGACGAGGTCGGCGCGACAGCCGGGCGCAATGCCATAGCCCTCCAGCCCGAGAATCGACGCTGCGGTATCGGTGACCGCTGAATAGCACTGGCGCATTGCAGCCTGCCCGGTCATCTGCGCCACATGCAGGCCCATGCTTGCGACCTCGAGCATGTCGCCGCTGCCCAGCGCATACCAGGGGTCCATCACGCAATCGTGGCCAAAGGCGACCGGCACGCCGCCGGCAAGGAGTTCGGGCACGCGGGTCATGCCGCGGCGCTTGGGATAGGTGTCGTGGCGGCCCTGCAGCGTGATGTTGATCAGCGGGTTGGCGATGGCGGCCACGCCCGCTTCGCGGATCAGCGGGATCAGCTTGGAAACATAGTAGTTGTCCATCGAGTGCATCGAGGTCAGGTGCGAGCCGGCGACCCGGCCGTGCAAGCCAAGGCGATGCGTGTGCTGGGCGAGCGTTTCGATGTGGCGCGACAAGGGGTCGTCGCTCTCGTCGCAGTGCATGTCGACCCGCAGGCCGCGCTCGGCGGCGAGTTCGCACAGGATGCGCACCGATTCGGCACCGTCGGCCATGGTGCGCTCGAAGTGCGGAATCCCACCGACCACCTCCACGCC